>JALYXH010000014.1 GCA_030947185.1 Actinomycetota bacterium
CGATCGTCTACACCACCGTCGGCGCCGTGGTCGCAGCGCGGAGGCGGGCCAACCCGATCGGCTGGTTGCTACTCGGCACCGGCGTCGGCTCGGCGGTGCAGCTGATCACCGGCGAGTACGCCATGTACGACCGGTTCGTCCTGCTCGACCGGCTAGCCGGGACGGCGGTGCTCGCCTGGGTGTCCCAGCTGTCCGTGATCGCCGTGTTCAGCCTGGTCCCGTTCGTCCTGCTGCTCTTTCCCGACGGGGGGTATCTCTCGCCGCGCTGGCGGCGGGTCGGACAGGTCGCCCTGGTGGCTCTGCCGGTCGAGTTCGTGGTGCTGGCCTTGAAACCGGGCGAGTTCGGCAACACGACGGGCATCGACAACCCCTTCGGCCTGTCGTTCCACAACCCGCTTGTCGACAACATCGAGAACGTCGTCGGCGCACCGATGCTGTTCCTCTTCATCGCCGGCGTCGTCTGCCTGGTGGTGCGGTGGCGGCGGGCGGCTGATGACCAGCGCGAGCAGTTCAAGTGGGTGATGTACGCCGGCGGCGTCGGCTTCGGAGGCTTGTTCGCCGGGACGGTGCTGGCGTCCTTGCTCCCGGGGGAGCAGTGGCTCGGAAACCTCGGCTGGACCGTCGGTCCGGCGCTGCTGCCGGCCGCTGCCGGGCTGTCGATCCTGCGCTACCGCCTCTACGACATCGACCGGATCATCAGCCGGACGGTCGGCTACGCGCTGGTCACCGGGTTGCTGGTCGTGGTGTACGTCGGGCTGGTGACCGCAGTGACCCGGCTCACGCCCGGTGGGAACTCGCTGGCGGTCGCGGCATCGACGCTGGCGGTGGCTGCGCTGTTCCAGCCACTGCGCCGCCGCGTTCAAGCCGGAGTCGACCACCGCTTCAACCGGTCCCGCTACGACGCCGCCCGCACGATCGACGCGTTCAGCTCCCGGCTCCGGGGCGAGGTCGACCTCACCTCGTTGCAGGGCGACCTGCTGGGCGTCGTACGCCGGACAATGCAGCCGTCGTCGGTCGGGCTCTGGGTGCGCGACTCGCCGGCGGGGCTGCTCCGATGACCCACCGGATCGCCTGGGGCGGCTGGCTGGCCGGGGTCGCCCTGCTCGTCGCCGGCGACACGCTCCACCTCGTGCACCGACTGCGCCTGGCCGGTCACGGCTACGGCGGGTGGCTGGCCGTCACGATCATCAGCCTGGCGTTCGCCAGCGTGGGCGCCGTTGTCGCTGCCCGCCGCCCGGCCAACCCGGTGGGCTGGCTCTTCCTCGCCGTCGGTCTGGGTTGCGCCGTCCAAGTGGCCGCGGCGGAGTATGCGGCGTACGCGCGGTTCGTGGTCGACGGAGGACTCCCCGGCGCCGCGGTCGGCGCCCTGTCGAGCAAGCTGGCGGTCGCGGCTGCCGTCAGCCTGCTGCCGTTCGTGCTGGTCGTCTTCCCGACCGGCCGTCTGCTCTCCGCCCGCTGGCGGTGGGCACCTTCGGTCTTCGGACTGCTGGCCGCGGTCGGCCTGGTGGCCACCGCGGTAACTCCGGGCGAGCTCCAGCCGGGCATCGACAACCCCCTCGGCCTGACCGTCGGACGTGATCTTGGACCGGCTCCGGTGCTGTGGCTGTTCGTCGGGCTGCCGGTCGGCGTCGTATCGCTCGTGCTGCGCTGGCGTCGCTCTGGGGAGGACGAGCGCGAGCAGATCAAATGGGTGATCTTCGCCGGGGCGACGGGCATCGGCGCTCTGCTGCTGGCATCGGTCCTGATCCCCGTCCTCGGCGACTGGGTGGGGAACGTCGGCTGGACGGTCGGGCTGACCGCCCTCCCTGTCGCCGCAGGGATCTCCATCCTGCGTTACCGGCTCTACGACATCGACCGCATCGTCAGCCGGACAGTCAGCTATGCCGTCCTCACCGGGCTGCTGGTCGCGTTCTACGTCGGGTCGGTGACCGCAGTGACCCGGGTGACGCCCGGCGGGAACTCGCTCGCGGTGGCCGGCTCGACGCTGGCGGTGGCAGCGCTGTTCCAGCCGCTGCGCCGCCGCGTGCAGGCCGGCGTCGACCACCGTTTCAACCGCTCCCGCTACGACGCGACCCGCACGATCGACGCGTTCAGCGCCCGGCTCCGCGGCGAGGTCGACCTCGCCTCGCTGAGGGCCGACCTTCTGGGCGTCGTACGCCGGACCATGCAGCCGGCCGCGGTCGGGCTGTGGCTGCGGGAGTTCCGCCCGTGAGCAGCCCCGGGTGGCGGCGCGTCGGGTTCGCTCTCTTCGGCTGCTCGACTGCACTCACAATCGCCACCATCGCGCTGTTCGCGCTGATCGGGCCCAACCCGGCGCTGGCCCCGCAGGACGCGGTGGCGGCGGTGACCTTCCCGGTGGTCGGCCTCGTGCTGGTGGCGAGGCAACCGGCCAACCGGATCGGGCAGCTGCTGCTGGCTATCGGGGTGACCACCTCGGCGCAGGTGATGAGCAGCGAGTACGCCTACTACGGGCTGCACGCTGCTCCCGGCGCCGTACCGGGCCCGGTCTGGCTGCTGTGGTTGTCCGGCTGGGTGTGGGTCCCCGGGGTCGTAGGGATCTTCCTGGTGCTGCCGCTGACGTTCCCTTCGGGCCATCTCCCGCGCGGCCGGTGGCGCTGGCTGGGCCCCTACGCCGCGGTGCTCGCCGGCCTGTTGCTGGTGGTGAGCATGTTCCACCCGGGGCATCTCAACGACAGCGCGACCGACCCGGTCAACCCGGTCGGCCTCGCGGCGCTCGGCGAGGCCCGGGCCAACGCCGTCGTGCTGGCGGCCTTCCTTGCCGCCGTCGCCGGCATGGTGCTGTGTGCGATCCGACTCGTCGCCCGGTTCCGCAGTGCGCCGCCGGTGGAGCGCGCCCAGGTGAAGTGGTTCGCGGCAGCGGTGGGCGCCGGCGCCGTGTCGATCGTGCTGACGGCGGTCATCCCCGAGTCGTCCGCGCTCAGCGGGGCGGCCAACCTGTTGGCGGCGGCCACGTTGGCCGGGCTCCCGGCCGCGATCGGGGTCGCGATCCTGCGCTACCGGCTCTACGACATCGACCGAATCGTGAGCCGGACCGTCAGCTACGCCGTGGTCACCGGGCTGTTGGTGGCGGTCTATGTCGGGCTTGTCACCGCGGTCACGCGGCTGACCACTAGCGGCAGCTCCCTGGCGGTGGCCGCTTCCACACTGGCGGTGGCCGCGCTCTTCCAGCCGCTGCGCCGCCGCGTGCAGGCCGGCGTCGATCACCGGTTCAACCGGGCCCGCTACGACGCCAGTCACACCATCGACGCGTTCAGCAGCCGGCTTCGTGAGCAGGTCGACCTGGGCTCGCTGGAGCAGGACCTGGTCGCCGTCGTACGCCGGACCATGCAGCCCGGGATGGTCGGGCTCTGGCTGCGGGAGCAGGAATGAGGCCGGTTCGGGTCTCCGCAGCGTTGGCCTGGGCGATCTGCTGTGTATCGCTGGTGCTGGTTGCAACCGGCGTGCTGTTCCTGGCGCTCAACTCCTTCCGGCTCGACGTGGGCTCGGAGCCGGCCGCGGGGCTCGCGTTCCCGATCGTCGGGGCACTGATCATGTCCCGTCGTCCGGGGAACAGGGTGGGCTGGCTGGTGTCCGGGATAGGCGTCTTGCTCGGCGCCGAGCTGGCTGCCGCGCAGTACGCCGCCTGGGGGACGGCAGCAGCGCGGGTACCGCCGCCCGGTGTCGTCTGGGCGGCTTGGGCGACCGAGTGGCTCTGGATTCCACCGATGGGCGTCGTACTGACGCTGTTGCTGCTGGTGTTCCCGACCGGCCGGCTGCCTTCGCGCCGCTGGGTGCCCGTCGGATGGAGCGCACTGCTCGGCATCGGCTGCCTGTCCGCCGCCGCGGCCCTGCAGCCCGGGCCCCTGGGCGACTTCCAGGGCCTACGCAACCCGCTCAACCCCTCCGGCCCGGAACCAGACCCGGCCTTGCCGCTGTTGGTGACCCCGGCGCTGACGGTCACTCTCGCGCTGACGACGGTGGGCTTGTGGAGCCTGGTCCGCCGCTTCCACCGGGCGAGGGGAACGGAGCGAGCACAGGTCAAGTGGTTCGCATTCGGCGGGCTCGCCACGATCGTCGAGATTGCCGGCGCGACCGCCCTCGATCTCCGGGGCGGCCTGG
>JALYXH010000025.1 GCA_030947185.1 Actinomycetota bacterium
CCCGTTGAGGTCACGCACGAGCGAGTGCACGCCACGGTGGTCGGGCATGTCGAGCAGCCACCAGTCCAGCGACCGCTCGTGCGACCACTCCGCCTCCTGGGCGAACTCGCAGCCCATGAACAGCAGCTGCTTGCCGGGGTGCGCCCACATGTAGGCGAGCAGTGCGCGCAGGTTGGCCAGCTGCTGCCAGCGGTCGCCGGGCATCTTGCGCAGCAGCGAGCCCTTGCCGTGCACCACCTCGTCGTGGGAGATGGGCAGCACGAAGTTCTCGGAGTAGGCGTAGACCATCGAGAACGTCATCTGGTGGTGGTGGTAGCCGCGGTAGACGGGCTCGCGGGAGGCGTAGTCGAGCGTGTCGTGCATCCAGCCCATGTTCCACTTCAGCCCGAAGCCGAGGCCGCCGAGGTGGGTCGGCCGCGACACCGCCGGCCAGGAGGTCGACTCCTCGGCCACCGTCATCACGCCGGGCACCCGGCGGTAGACCGTCGCGTTCATCTCCTGGAGGAACTGGACAGCCTCGAGGTTCTCCCGGCCGCCGTAGATGTTGGGCAGCCACTCGCCTTCCTTGCGCGAGTAGTCGAGGTAGAGCATCGAGGCGACCGCGTCGACCCGCAGCCCGTCGATGTGGAACTCCTCCAGCCAGAACAGGGCGTTGGCCACCAGGAAGTTGCGGACCTCGGCCCGGCCGTAGTCGAAGACGTAGGTGCCCCAGTCGGGGTGCTCGCCGCGGCGCGGGTCGGCCGGCTCGTAGAGAGGCGTTCCGTCGAAGCGGGCGAGTGCCCACTCGTCCTTCGGGAAGTGGGCGGGGACCCAGTCGACCAGTACGCCGATGCCCGCCTGGTGCAGCTTGTCGACCAGGTAGCGGAAGTCGTCCGGCGAGCCGAAGCGTGAGCTCGGTGCGTAGTAGGCGGAGACCTGGTACCCCCATGACCCGCCGAACGGGTGCTCGGCGACCGGCAGGAGCTCCACGTGGGTGAAGCCGGTCTCGAGCACGTAGTCGACCAGCTGCTCGGCGAGCTGGCGGTAGGAGAGCCCCTCCCGCCACGAGCCCAGGTGCACCTCGTAGGTCGAGACCGGGGCGGCGTGGGCCGGCTGCTGCGCCCGGCGCTCGAGCCACTCCTGGTCGCCCCACTCGTACGCCGACTCGAAGACCACCGAGCCGGTCTGCGGCGGGTGCTCCGTCGCGAACGCCATCGGGTCGGCCTTCTCCCGCCAGACGCTGTCAGCGCCGAGGACGGCGTACTTGTAGGTCGTCCCGACCCCGACTCCCGGGACGAACAGCTCCCACACGCCCGAGGAGCCCAGCGAGCGCATCGGGTGCGCCTTGCCGTCCCAGTAGTTGAACTCGCCGATCACCCGCACCCCGCGCGCACTGGGTGCCCAGACTGCGAACGACGTCCCGTTGACCGGCCCGCCCAACGTGTCGTACGTGCGCACGTGCGCGCCGAGCACGTGCCAGAGGTTCTCGTGCCGGCCCTCGCCGACCAGGTGCAGGTCCACCTCGCCCAGCGTGGGCAGGTAGCGGTAGGGGTCGTCGGCCTGCTGGGTGTCCTCGCCGTAGGTGACCTCGAGCCGGTAGTCGGGCACGGTGGTCCCCGGCAGCGTCGCGACGAAGATCCCGCCGTAGGCGTGCTCCATCGGGTGCCGCTCGTCGCCGACCACGACCACGACCGACTTGGCGTCCGGCCGGAGCGAGCGGATCACCACGCCGCCGTCGACCTGATGCGCTCCGAGCACCGAGTGAGGGTTGTGGTGCGAGCCGCCGATGACCCGCTCGTAGTCGTCCGTCGACGGGCCGACCGGCGCCGGGACGGCCTTGCGCGCGCCCTTGCGTGCCGGGCGCTTGGGCTCGTCGGCCTTGGCCATCAGCCCACCAGCCGCTGGATCGACTCGAGCGGGATCTTCACCCAGCTGGGTCGGTGCCGCGCTTCGTAGACCACCTCGTAGACCGCCTTGTCCAGCTCGAAGGCCCGCAGCAGCACCGACTCCTTGCGCGGGTCGCGGCCGCTGCCCTGGGCGTAGCCGTCGCAGAACGCCTCGCGGTTGCGCTCTGCCCACTCGTTGGCCCGGTATGCCAGCCCGGGTTCGCCCGGGTGGTCGGTGAGCAGGTAGCGGGCAACGTAGTCGAACGAGCGGAGCATGCCGGCGACGTCGCGCAGCGGCGACATCAGCTGCGTGCGCTCGGCGAGCGGCCGCGCTGGCTCGCCCTCGAAGTCGAGCAGGATCCAGCCGGCGTCGGTGCGCAGCACCTGGCCGAGGTGGTAGTCGCCGTGGATCCGCTGCACCGGCACCGGGTCGGCGAGCGTCGCCACCTCGTCGTACGCCGCCTGCAGGGCCGCCGTCAGCGGCTCGAGGGCAGGGACGACGCGCAGCGCCGCGTGCAGCCGTGCGTGCATCGCGTCGCTGGTGGCCTGCGCGTCTCCCGGGCGGGAGACGCGGGAGGGGAGCGCCCGGGCTAGGTCCGCGTGCACGGCGGCGGTGGCGACCCCGAGCCGCTCGGACTCCCCGGCGAAGTCACCGCCGACCTCGTCGGCGTGCAGGTCGGCCTCGGCATAGAGGTCGCGCACGCTGGTGGTGGCCAGCGCCCAGCCCTCCGTTGCCGACCGCAGGTAGCGCTGCAGCATGCCCAGCGTTGCTGTCCCGCCGTCGAGCTCGCCCTCGACCCAGCCGACCACTGGTGCGATGTAGGTGCAGCCGACGCCGGCCAGCGCACGGTGGAGCTCGACGTCGGGGTTGAGGCCCGGCGCGAGCTTGCGGAACAGCTTGAGGATGTAGTCCTCGCCGTAGACGACCGAGGTGTTGCTCTGCTCGGCGCCGATGACCCGGCTCGGGACGTGCGCCTCGGGTGCGACCTCGGCGTCGGAACGGAACCGCAGCGTCCCGACGGTCTCGTTGCCGGCGATATGGGCGAGAACCAGGTCGGTCAGCTCGCCGTCGTGCACCGCGTCGTAGGCAGTGGTTTCCGCGAGCCGCCCGATGACGGCGTGCTCGAGGCGCTGAGGCAGCTCGCTGCGCAGGCCGAGCAGGATCTGGTAGCGCTCGGAGATCCCGTCGTCGGCGTAGGTCGTGGCGACGACGAGGGCGTACAGCGCCGGGTCACCGGCCAGGAGCGGCTCGGCAGTCAGCACCTCCAGCCCGGACACCGGACGGCCCTTCCCGGCGTACCAGCGCTGGGCGGGCAGCCAGCGCCCGAGCAGCTCGGACAGTCCTGCGATGTCATGCTCCGGCATCGGTGTCACCCCTCGGGCCTGGTGAGCTGGAACCAGTAGAACCCGTGGCCGGGCAGGGTCAGCAGGTAGGGCAGCTCACCGACGTTGGGGAAGTGCACGCCACCGACCAGCTCGACGGGGGTGAACCCCTCGAAGCGCCGCAGGTCGAGCTCGACCGGCTGAGGGAAGCGGGACAGGTTGTTGACGCACAGCACCACGTCGTCGCCGAACTCGCGGACGAACGCCAGCACGCTGGGGTTCGACGAGCCCTGCTCGGCGTAGCTGCCCTGGCCGAAGGTGGGGTGCCGCTTGCGCACCTCGATCATCCGTCGGGTCCAGTGCAGGATCGATGTCGCGTTGCGGCTCTCCGCCTCGACGTTGAGCGCCTGGTAGCCGTAGACCGGGTCGAGCAGGACAGGCAGGTAGAGCCGGGCCGGGTCGCAGCCGGAGAAGCCGGCGTTGCGGTCGGGCGACCACTGCATCGGGGTCCGCACCCCGTCGCGGTCACCGAGGTAGATGTTGTCGCCCATCCCGATCTCGTCGCCGTAGTAGAGGACCGGCGAGCCGGGCAGCGAGAGCAGCAGTCCGGTGAACAGCTCGATCTGGTCGCGCGAGTTGTCGAGCAGCGGTGCGAGCCGCCGCCGGATGCCCACGTTCGCCTTCATCCGCGGGTCGCGGGCGTACTCGGCGTACATGTAGTCGCGCTCGTCGTCGGTGACCATCTCCAGCGTCAGCTCGTCGTGGTTGCGCAGGAAGATCCCCCACTGGCAGCCGGCCGGGATGTCCGGCGTGTTGGCCAGGATCTCCGAGATCGGGTAGCGCGACTCGCGCCGGACGGCCATGAACAGCCGAGGCATCAGCGGGAAGTGGAAGGCCATGTGGCACTCGTCGCCGCCGCCTTGCGCGGCGCCGAAGTACTCGACGACGTCGGCCGGCCACTGGTTGGCCTCGGCCAGCAGCACCCGGTCGGGGTAGAGCGCGTCCACCTCGGCCCGGACCCGCTTCAGGTAGGCGTGGGTGGCCGGCAGGTTCTCGCAGTTGGTCCCTTCCTCTTCGTAGAGGTAGGGCACCGCGTCGAGCCGGAACCCGTCGATGCCGAGGTCCAGCCAGAACTTCAGCACCTCGATCATGGCGTCCCGGACAGCGGGGTTGTCGTAGTTGAGATCCGGCTGGTGGTGGAAGAAGCGGTGCCAGAAGTACTGCTGGCGGACCGGGTCGAAGGTCCAGTTGGACTGCTCGGTGTCGACGAAGATGACCCGGGCTTCCTTGTAGGGCTCGTCGCTGTCCGACCAGACGTAGAACTCGCCGTACGGGCCCTCGGGGTCCGACCGGGAGGCCTGGAACCAGGGGTGCTGGTCGCTGGTGTGGTTCATGACCAGGTCGGCGATGATGCGCATCCCGCGCTGGTGCGCGGCGTCCACGAGGTTGACGAAGTCGCCGAGGTCGCCGAACTCCGGGAGCACCGACATGAAGTCGCTGATGTCGTAGCCGCCGTCGCGCAGCGGCGAGGCGTAGATCGGCAGCAGCCAGATGCAGTCCACCCCGAGCCACTGCAGGTAGTCCAGCTTGTCCGTCAGCCCGCGGATGTCGCCGGTCCCGTCGCCGTTGCCGTCGAAGAACCCGCGGATCAGGACCTCGTAGAAGACCGCCCGCTTGTACCAGGTGGGGTCGCGCGGCTGCTCGAGGTCGGTCCCGACCGCCTCGCTCACGCTCCGGCCCGCCGGACCGTGAACACGTGCGCGGGCTCGACGAAGGGGTCGAGCCGGACGTAGTTGTGCTGGGCCCAGTCGTACGCCGCCCCGGTCACGGCGTCGGTCACGGCCAGGCCGGCTCCGTCGGGCACACCGAGAGCTGCCATGTCGAGGGTGACGGTCGCCTCCCGTACGCCGTGCGGGTCGAGGTTGACGACCACGAGCAGGACGTCTCCGATGTCGCCGGGGTCGGCGCCGGGCGGGGCCGGCAGGCGCTTGCTGAACGCCAGCACCTCCGGCTGGTCCGCGTGGTGGAAGTGCAGGTTGCGCAGCCAGTGCAGCGCCGGGTGCTCGCGCCGCAGCCGGTTGAGCATGGTGAGGTACGGCGTAAGGGTGCGCCCCTCGGCCTCGGCCGCTGCCCAGTCGCGGGGCCGGTAGGCGTACTTCTCGCTGTCGAGGTACTCCTCGCTGCCCGGCCGCACCGCGACGTGCTCGTACAGCTCGAAGCCGGAGTAGACGCCCCAGCTGGGGCTGAGCAGCGCAGCCAGCACCGCCCGCACCTTGAAATAGGGCGGCCCGCCGTACTGCAGCGAGGCATGCAGGATGTCGGGGGTGTTGACGAAGAAGTTCGGCCGCATGTAGTCGGCCGCCTCGCCGGCCAGCTCGGTGAGGTACTCCTCGATCTCCCACTTGGCGGTCCGCCAGGTGAAGTAGGTGTAGGACTGGTCGAAGCCGATCCGCCCCAGCATGTGCATCATCGGCGGCCGGGTGAACGCCTCGGCCAGGAACAGCACGTCGGGGTCGCTCGCCTTGACCTCGGCGATCAGCCGCTCCCAGAACGCCAGCGGCTTGGTGTGCGGGTTGTCCACCCGGAAGATCCGTACGTCGTGGGCCATCCAGTGCCGGACGATCCGCAGCACCTCGGCGTAGATGCCCTCGGGGTCCCGGTCGAAGTTGACCGGGTAGATGTCCTGGTACTTCTTGGGCGGGTTCTCGGCGTAGGCGATCGAGCCGTCGGCGCGCACGGTGAACCACTCCGGGTGCTCGGAGGCCCAGGGGTGGTCGGGGCTGGCCTGCAGCGCGAGGTCGAGGGCCACCTCCATACCAAGCTTCCGGGTGCGGGCGACGAAGGCGTCGAAGTCGGCGAGCGTGCCGAGGTCGGGGTGGATCGCGTCGTGCCCACCCTCGCCGGCGCCGATCGCCCACGGCGACCCCGGGTCACCAGGACCGGGCTCCAGTGTGTTGTTGGCGCCCTTGCGAAAGGCCGTCCCGATCGGGTGGACGGGCGGCAGGTAGACGACGTCGAACCCCATCGCGGCGATGGCCGGCAGCCGCTTGGCGGCCGTCTTGAAGGTGCCCGACTTCGGCTTCGGCCCGACCTTCGCCCCTTCCGAACGGGGGAAGAACTCATACCAGGCGCTGTGGAGCGCGCGCTGGCGGGTCACCTCGATGGTGCGCCGGTCCGAGGCGGTGACCAGCTCGCGCAGGGGGTGCTCGTCGACCAGCCGGACGAAGTCGGGGTCGAGCGCCGGGGCCACCCGCTGCTCAGGGTCGAGGCCGGCGTTGCGCAGGGTCTTGACGACGGCCCGAGCGGTCGGACGGGCGGCCGTCGGGAGACCCTTGCCCGCCGCCTCGAACAGCCGGGCTCCCTCCTCGCAGACCAGGTCGACGTCCTGGCCGAGCGGGATCTTGATCTCGGCGTCGTGGCGCCAGGTGCCGACCGGGTCGGACCACCCCTCGACGGCGAAGGTCCAGGTGCCCGCCACGTCCAGGCGCACCTCGGCCTGCCACCCGTCGGTGCCTCCTTCCTCGACCGGCCGCCTGAGCATGCGCAGGAACGGCGCCCGGCTGCCGTCCGGCCGGCGTACGTCGACGCTGGCGGCTACCGCGTCGTGACCCTCGCGGAAGACGGTGGCGGTCACGGCGACGGTCTCGCCCACGACGGCCTTGGCCGGCCACCGGCCGCACTCGACGGTGGGGCGAACGTCGGTGATGGCGATTCGTCCGATCATCGGCGCGAGGCTACCCCGCGACCGACGTGCCCACGCCGCCAGGGCGCTCCCGCCGACAGACCGGCCCACCTGCGATGCTCCGGCGCATCGGCTCGGTAGTCTCGCCGCCGTGAGAGCCCTCCGCCGGTTCACGGTGCGCGCCGCCCTGCCGGAGCCCTTGGCACCGCTGGGTGAGCTGGTCATGAACCTGCGCTGGTCCTGGCACGCGGAGTCCCTCGACCTGTTCGAGGCGGTCGACGCGGCGGTCTGGGAGTCCTGCGGCCACGACCCGGTGCGGCTGCTGGGAGAGGTCTCGGCCGACCGGACCGCCCAGCTGGCGAGGGACCGCCGCTTCCTGCGCCGGCTGTCCGACGCCTCCGAGGACCTCCAGGACTACCTGACCGGCGCCCGCTGGTACCAGCACCAGCTGGCCTCGGGAGCAGACCTCCCGGCCGCGATCGGGTACTTCTCCCCGGAGTTCGGGATCACCGAGGTGCTGCCGCAGTACTCCGGCGGGCTCGGCATCCTGGCCGGGGACCATCTCAAGGCGGCCAGTGACCTCGGCGTACCGATCCTCGGTGTCGGCCTGCTCTACCGCAGTGGCTACTTCAAGCAGTCGCTCTCACCGGAGGGCTGGCAGCTCGAGCGCTACCCGCCCATCGACCCCTACGGGCTGCCGCTGACGCTGCTGACCGAGGCCGACGGCTCGCCGGTGCGCGTCGAAGTCGCGCTTCCGGGGGGTCGGGTCCTTCGCGCGCAGGTATGGCGGGCCCAGGTCGGCCGGGTGCCGCTGTTGCTGCTCGACTCCGATGTCGAGGAGAACGCACCGGCCGAGCGCCAGGTCACCGACCGGCTCTACGGCGGGGGCGGCGAGCATCGACTCCTGCAGGAGCTCCTGCTCGGCATCGGCGGGGTACGTGCCCTGCGGGCCTACGCGCGGCTGACCGGGACCCCGGACCCGGAGGTGTTCCACACCAACGAGGGGCACGCGGGCTTCCTGGGCATCGAGCGGATCCGCGAGCTGATGGACGGGGAGAGCGGACCGGGGCTGGGGTTCGACGAGGCGCTCGAGGCGGTTCGGGCCGGCACCGTGTTCACCACCCACACGCCGGTGCCGGCCGGCATCGACCGGTTCCCCCGACAGCTGATCGCTGAGCAGTTCGGCGGTCCCGGCGCCCTGTCCGGCGTACCGGTCGACCGCATCCTGGAGCTGGGCGCGGAACCGGCCGGCGGGGCGGACGAGGGAGGGGGCACCGACGGCGGGAGTGAGGTCGACGGCGATCCCGGCATGTTCAACATGGCAGTCATGGGCCTGCGCCTGGGCCAGCGCGCCAACGGTGTCAGCAAGCTGCACGGGGCGGTGTCGCGAGAGATGTTCGCCGGCCTGTGGCCCGGCTTCGACACCGCGGAGGTGCCGATCGGGTCGATCACCAACGGCGTGCACGCGCCGACCTGGGTGGCGCGCGAGGTGTGGGAGCTGGCCGGCCGGGAGACCGGTTCCGACCTGACCCTCGAGGCCGCCGCCTGGGAGGCGGTCGAGCAGGTCGGTGACGAGACGATCTGGTCGGTACGACGGGTGCTGCGGGCCCGCCTGGTCGACGAGGTGCGCCGCCGCCTGCGGGAGTCGTGGCTGCAGCGCGGGTCGACCGAGGCCGAGCTCGGCTGGGTCGACGGGGTGTTCGACCCCGACGTGCTGACCATCGGCTTCGCCCGCCGGGTGCCGTCCTACAAGCGGCTCACGCTGATGCTGCGCGACCCGGAGCGGCTCAAGGCGCTGCTGCTCGACCCGGACCGGCCGATCCAGGTGGTGATCGCGGGCAAGTCGCACCCTGCCGACGACGGCGGCAAGGCGCTGGTGCAGCAGATGGTGCGCTTCGCCGACGACCCGGCGGTGCGGCACCGGATCGCGTTCCTGCCCGACTACGACATCGGCATGGCGAAGCACCTCTACGCCGGGTGCGACGTCTGGTTGAACAACCCGCTCCGCCCGCTCGAGGCCTGTGGCACCTCCGGGATGAAGTCGGCGCTCAACGGTGGGCTCAACCTGTCCATCCGCGACGGCTGGTGGGACGAGATGTATGACGGCGAGAACGGCTGGGCGATCCCGACCGCCGACGGCGTAGCCGACCCCGAGCGTCGTGACGACCTCGAGTCGGCAGCGCTCTACGACCTGCTCGAGCGCCCGCTCCGGTCCCGGTTCTATGCCTCGCGCGGGGAGGACGCCATCCCGCACCGGTGGGTGGCGATGGTCCGCCACACGCTTCGGACGCTGGGCCCTAAGGTGCTGGCCACGCGGATGGTGCGCGACTACGTCGGCCGGCTCTACGCTCCTGCCGCCGTGTCGTCGCGCCGGCTGTCCGCGTCGGACTACGCCGAGGCGCGGGCCCTGGCCGGCTGGCTGTCCGCCGTACGCAAGGAGTGGGGTGGCGTGCGGGTCGGACACGTCGAGACCAGCGGCGTCGGTGACACGCCCGAGATCGGCTCCACGCTGGCGATGCGCGCGCTGGTCGACCTCGGCGGCCTGTCACCGGAGGACGTCGTGGTCCAGGCGGCCTACGGCCGGGTCGACGAGTCCGATGAGCTGCACGCCGTGACGACGGTTGTGCTCGCGGCCGTCGACCGGGCCGACGACGGGCAGCACCGCTACGAGGGCAGCGTCCCGCTGGAGCACACCGGTGCCTTCGGCTACACGGTCAGGGTGCTGCCGCACCACGCGCTGCTGGGCGCCGACTCCGAGCTGGGGCTGGTCGCCAGCGCCTGAGACCGGGAGCCGGCGCTACCGGTCGGTGCGCAGCAGCACCAGCGAGTGCCCGGTGAGCAGAAGGTCCTCGCCGGCCGGCACGACGTGCGCCGGACCGACGCCGTCCTCGGCCGCCGTGTCGATCACCACCTCGTAACGGCTCGCCCACGGCGGTCCCGGCAGGCGGAAGGTGCACACGTTGCCGCCGGCGTGGAGCACGACCAGGTAGGAGCTGTCGACGATCGGCTCGCCGCGCGGGCCCCGGCTGCGGATCCCCTTGCCGTCGAGGTACATCCCGAGGGTCTGCGCCTCGCCCTGCCGCCAGTCGTGGTCGGCCATCTCGAGCCCGGCCGCTGTGAACCAGGCCAGGTCCTTCACGCCGTCGTCGCCCGCCGGCAGTCCCTGGAAGAACGCGCGTTGCCGCAGCACCGGCGAGGCGCGGCGCAGGTGGACCAGCCGGCCGACGAACGCCTGCAGGGCCCGTGCGTCCGGGCCGACGTCCCAGTCGACCCAGGAGGTCTCGCTGTCCTGGCAGTAGGCGTTGTTGTTGCCCCCCTGGGTGCGGCGCAGCTCGTCACCGGCCAGGAGCATCGGTACGCCGGCCGACAGCAGCAGCGTCGCGAGCAGGCTGCGCGCGCCGCGGCGGCGCAGGGCGTTGACGCCCTCGTCGTCGGTCTCACCCTCGACGCCGAAGTTCCAGGACCGGTTGGCGTCCTCCCCGTCCCGGTTGCCCTCCCCGTTGGCCTCGTTGTGCTTGCTCTCGTACGTCGTCAGGTCCCGCAGCGGGAAGCCGTCGTGGGCAGTGACGAAGTTGATGCTGGCGTACGGGCGCCGGCCGTCGTCCTGGTAGAGGTCGGAGGAGCCCGACAGCCGGTAGCCGAGCTCGCGCACGCCGGTCTGTGCCCCACCCCCGGCGCTGTTGTTGCGCAGCCAGAAGTCGCGGACGGTGTCGCGGTACTTGCCGTTCCACTCGGTCCACAGCGGCGGGAACTCACCGACCTGGTAGCCGCCCTCTCCGACGTCCCACGGCTCGGCGATGAGCTTGACCTGGTTGATCACCGGGTCCTGCTGGATGACGTCGAAGAAGGCCGACAGCTTGTCGACGTCGTGGAGGGAGCGGGCGAGGGCCGCCGCCAGGTCGAAGCGGAACCCGTCCACGTGCATCTCGGTGACCCAGTAGCGCAGCGAGTCCATGATCAGCTGGAGGACGTGCGGGTGGCGGGCGTCGAGGGTGTTGCCGCACCCGGTGTAGTCCGTGTAGCGCCGCGGGTCGGCGTCCTGCAGCCGGTAGTAGGCCGCGTTGTCGATGCCGCGGAAGGACAGCGTCGGGCCGTTCTCGTTGCCCTCGGCGGTGTGGTTGTAGACCACGTCGAGGATCACCTCGATGCCCGCCTGGTGCAGCGCACGGACCATCGCCTTGAACTCGCCGACCTGCTCGCCTCGGCCTCCGCCGGCGCTGTAGGCGGCGTGCGGAGCGAAGTAGCCGAGGGAGTTGTAGCCCCAGTAGTTGCTCAGCCCACGGCGGAGCAGGTCCGTCTCGGGGACGAAGTGGTGCACCGGCTGCAGCTCGACAGCGGTCACGCCCAGCCGCTGGAGGTGCTCGATCGCGGCCGGCTGGGCGAGCCCGGCGTAGGTGCCGCGCAGGGCCGGCGGGATGTCCGGATGGCGGGCGGTGAAGCCCTTCACATGCAGCTCGTAGATGACGGAGTCAGCCCATGGCGTGCCCGGCCGCTGGTCCTCGCCCCAGGGGAAGACGTCGTGTACGACGATCGACCGGGGCACGAACGGCGCCGAGTCTCCCGGCAGGTGACCGAAGACCGCCTGGTCGAGGGTGAGCTCGCCCTCGATCGCCCGCGCATAGGGGTCCACCAGCAGCTTGTCGGGGTTCCACCGGGCACCGCGGGCCGGGTCGAATGGGCCGTGGACGCGAAAGCCGTAGCGCTGCCCCGGTCCCACCTGGGGCAGGTAGCCGTGCCAGACGTGGAAGGTCGACTCCTCCAGCGGGACCCGCGTCTCGGTGCCGTCGGCGTCGAACAGGCAGACGTCCACCCCGGTCGCGCCGTCGCTGAAGAGCGCGACGTTGGTGCCCTCGCCGTTCCAGGTGGCGCCCAGCGGCGCCGGTCGGCCCGGCCAGGGTCGCATCGGCGGGGGCTCGGCGACCACACTCGGACGCTATCGGAGGCGTGGTGTCTGGGAGGTGTTGCCTTGCCGGTGGTGGTCACCGGGGCCGACGGTGTGCTGGGCCGTGCCGTCGTGCTCGCCCTGCGCGCCGACGCCGGCCTCGACGTGCGGGGGACAGCCCTCGGCTGGGCGGCGGCCCGCGAGCTGGCTGCTCTCGGGGTGCCGACTGCGGTCACCGACCTCACCGACCCGGAGCGGCTGGGTGCCGTCCTGTCAGGGGCGCACACCGTGATCCACCTCGCCGGCCCTGATCCGCTCGCCACCGTCGGCGACCTGCTGGAGGCAGCGCGGGACACCGGCCTGCGCCGGGTGGTGACCGTCTGCCCGGCGTGCGACGTGAACCGTGCGGGGCTCGACGGGCTGGCCCACAGCGACTACCGGGTCGTCGTGGTCACTGCGGAGCCGGCGGTCGTCGACCCTGCGGTCGTGGCTGCGCTCGTGGCCGCCGACCGCCTGCGCGGCGACCGGCTCGGCGCGGGCCCCGGGCTCACCGTCCTCGCTCCGGACGACCCGCTCCTGGTCCCTCCGCTACCTCGGTAGGCTCTCCGAGCCGGCCGATCGGACCGGCAGAGTCGATGAGCGGGGACGGCATCGTGGGCGAGTTCGTGCGGCTCGAGGTCGACGGGGGAGTCGGCACCATCCGGCTGGACCGGCCACCCATGAACGCCCTCAACCAGCAGGTGCAGGAGGAGATCCGGGCGGCTGCGGTCGAGGCGAGCGAGCGCTCCGACGTCCGCGCGGTGATCGTCTACGGCGGCGAGAAGGTGTTCGCAGCCGGCGCCGACATCAAGGAGATGGAGGCGATGTCGTACACCGACATGATCGACCGGGCAGCCGGCCTGCAGTCCTCGCTCAGCGCGGTCGCGGCCATCCCGAAGCCGACCATCGCCGCGGTGACCGGCTACGCGCTCGGCGGCGGCTGCGAGCTGGCCATGTGCGCCGACCTGAGGGTTGTGGGTGACAACGCCCGGCTGGGCCAGCCCGAGATCCTGCTCGGGATCATCCCGGGGGCCGGGGGCACTCAGCGGCTCACTCGGCTCGTGGGACCGGCGAAGGCGAAGGAGATGTGCTTCACCGGCCGGTTCATCAAGGCCGACGAGGCCCTGCGGATCGGGCTGGTGGACCGGGTGGTCGCGCCGGACGACGTCTACTCGGCGTCTCGGGAGCTGGCCGAGCAGCTGGCGCGTGGCCCGGCGTACGCCTTGAAGGCGTGCAAGGAGGCGATCGACCTCGGCATCGAGACAGATCTCACGACCGGCCTGGCGATCGAGGCGTCGCTGTTCGCCGGGCTGTTCGCCACCGAGGACCGCGCGCGCGGGATGCGGAGCTTCCTCGACAACGGGCCCGGCAAAGCCGAGTTCGTGGGGCGCTGATGACCGCGCCGGTCGCTACCGGGCCGGTCGCCACCGGGCCGGTCGCCACCGCCCCGGACTTCGAGGCCGCTCGGGACGATCCCAAGCTGGCCAACGTCCTCTACCACGACTGGGAGGCCGAGACCTACGACGAGAAGTGGTCGATCTCCTTCGACGAGCGCTGCATCGACTACGCCCGCGACCGGTTCGTCGCGGTTGCCGGTCGGGCCGGCTGGCCGTACGCCAGCGCCTTGGAGCTGGGCTGCGGCACCGGCTTCTTCCTGCTGAACCTCAAGCAGGCCGGCGTCCTCACGCAGGGTGCGGTCACCGACATCAGCCCGGGCATGGTCGAGGTGGCCCAACGTAACGCCAGGTCCCTCGGCTTCGATGTCGACGGCCGGGTCGCCGACGCCGAGTCGATCCCGTACGACGACGCCACGTTCGACCTCGTCGTGGGGCACGCGGTGCTGCACCACATCCCTGACGTCGAGCTGGCGCTGCGTGAGGTGCTGCGGGTGCTCAAGCCCGGCGGCCGCTTCGTCTTCGCCGGCGAGCCGACGCGCTACGGCGACGTGATCGCGCGGCGTTTGTCGCGGCTCACCTGGCGGCTGACGACGCGGGTCACCCACCTCGGCCCGCTGCGGGCCTGGTCGCGCCCCAAGGAGGAGCTGGCGGCCTCGAGCGAGGCAGCCGGCCTCGAGTGGATGGTGGACCTGCACACGTTCGACCCCGATGCGCTGCGCCGGCTGGCCCTGACCGCGGGGGCGGTCGACGTCGACGTGGTCACCGAGGAGCTCACTGCCGCCTGGTTCGGCTGGCCGGTGCGCACCTTCGAGTGCGCGGTCAACCCGGCCAGGCTGGGGCTGCGGTGGGCGATGTTCGCCTACCACACGTGGCAGCGGCTGGCCGCCTTCGACGAGCGGGTGCTGCGCGGCGTCGTCCCGCAGTCGCTGTTCTACAACGCGCTGGTGACCGGCGTGAAGCCCGATGGCCCAGCCGTTCTCTAGGTCCACGCGGGACCCGCGGCAGGCCCGGTTCCTGACCTGGGCTTCGCTGCGATGGGTGGTGCGAAAGCGTGCGTGGACGCCGTACTACCTGGTCCGCTACTGGCGCTTCTTCGTCTTCCGGTGGCGCAACCCCCACGTGGTGACGGAGGGGTTCGTCTTCCTCGGTAAAGGGGTCGAGATCGACGCCCGCCGCGACTACGGCCGGATCGTGCTGGGTCGCTGGGTGCACATCGGCAACGGGAACGCGCTGCGCTGCCACGAGGGCAACCTGCGCATCGGTGACAAGTGCGTGTTCGGCAAGGACAACACCGTCAACTGCTACCTCGACATCGAGTTCGGCGCGGCGGTGATCGTCGCCGACTGGGTCTACATCTGCGACTTCGACCACGCCTTCGCCGACGTCACCCGGCCGATCAAGGACCAGGGAATCGTGAAGTCCCCGGTGCGGATCGGCCCGGACGTGTGGGTGGGCACCAAGGCGACCGTCCTGCGGGGCACCTCGATCGGCCAGGGCTCGGTCATCTCGGCCCACTGCCTCGTCAACGTCGACGTGCCGGCCTACAGCGTCGCGGTCGGCGTACCGGTCCGGGTGGTGCGCAACCGGCTCGACGACTACCGGGCGGAGGAGGCGAAGCGGGCCGCGCTGGCCGACATCGCCAGCAAGGCAGCGGCAGCCGCGCGCGTGGTCACCCAGGAGCGGGTCAGGGAGCGCTCGCGTCGCTGACCGGCCGAGCCGCTGGTTGATCCAGGCCGACGATCAGCGGTCCTGGGCGTCGCAACAGGGCCTGGATCACCGCTCAGCCGCGTTCGAGCGCCGTGCCCATCAGCCCCAGCGGCGGCGAGCCGAGGTCCAGCAGGGCAGTGTGGAAGCGCAGGTGGCTGTAGTCGGCCCCCCACCGGGACCTGGCCTGCTCGCGCAGGTCGCGGATGGCCAGCTTGCCCCAGGTGTAGCGCCCGTACGTCGGGTCGAACGTGCCGCGCATCGCCTCGCTGCGGGCGGCCGGTCCCTGCAGGTGGGCGTCCTCGGCGAATCGCCGGGCGGCGTCGTCGACGCTCATCGCGCCGGTGTGGATGCCGATCGCGACGGCGAGCCGGGTCACCCGGATCAGCGCCTCGATGGCCATCCCGACGGCGAAGCGGGGGTCGTCAGCGCGGAAGCCCTCCTCGACGAAGAGCTCCTCGACGTGGTGCGCCCAGCCCTCGGCGAAGCACATCGACTGCAGCAGGCGACGGACCGGCGTCGGCGCGCGGCGTAACGCCCGGCCGTGGGAGAAGTGGCCGGGGGCGACCTCGTGCGCGGTGATGCCGGGCAGCGTCGTCCGGCTGAAGACGGCCAGCCACTCCTCCTGCTCGGCCGCCGGCCAGCTGGGGTCGGGCGGGGTGATGTAGTACCAGGACGGGCCTTCCGGCTCCTCCGGTGC
>JALYXH010000035.1 GCA_030947185.1 Actinomycetota bacterium
GTGGCGAACGAGGCCTCGGTGACGTCGATTACCACGGCCGGACCAGCAGGACGGGCGGGGGTCGGGTCAAGGGAGACGGCGCCAGGCAGCCGCAGGTCTGCAGGGTTCATGGGACCAGTGTCGCCTAGGGTGGGTCGCGATGGACTGGGACCTGCGCACCTGCGCCCGCAAGGGTCACGTGACCTACCGGCCGGACGAGACCGACCTCAGCGAGCGGCTGCAGGCGCAGACCCCGGAGGGCGAGGCATGGCGCTGCCTGCGCTGCGGCGACTTCGTCCTCGGACCCGCCGCCGGCCGTGGGCCGGCCGGCGATGCTCCGACGATCCTGCGCGGCCGGGCCCTGCGCGACGCGTTCGTCCTGAGGCTGCTGGCGGCCGAGCGGGCCGTCCGCGGCATCGTGTTGCTGCTGATCGCCTACGCGATCGTCCGTTTCAAGACCTCGCAGGCGTCCCTGCGCCAGCTGTTCGAGGCGGACCTGCCGGCTGCCAAGCCGCTGGCGGACCGGCTCAACCTGGACCTGAACGACTCGGTGATCGTCCGTTCGGTCCGGCATGCGCTGGAGGCGAAGCCCTCGACGTTGACCCTCGTAGCCCTGGCGCTGTTCGCCTACGCCGCGATCGAGCTGATCGAAGCCGTCGGCCTGTGGCTGCTCAAGCGCTGGGGCGAGTACTTCACGGTGGTCGCCACCGCTGCCTTCCTCCCGCTCGAGGTCTACGAGCTGATCGAGAAGGTCACGATCACCAGGGTCGGTGCGTTCATCATCAACGTCGCCGCCGTGATCTATCTCGTGCTCAGCAAGCGGCTCTTCGGCGCCCGCGGCGGCGGCGAGGCGTTCGAAGCCGAACGCCGAAGCGCATCACTGCTCGAGGTGAAAGAGGCCGGTCGCGCCTAGACCCGTGGCATCGGGCGGAGCCAGACCGTGACTGCCGTCGGCTGGAGCGTCCGCCCCACCACGCTGACGAGGTCGGTGCGCACCGTCTCCAGATCCACCTCGCCGCGTAGCCGGCGGCTGAAGGCGTCCACGGTGCGGGCCGCGTCGTACCGGGCCCGGTTGAAGCGGTGGTCCACGAAGGACTGCACCCGCCGGCGCAAGGGCTGGAACAGCGCCGCGACGGCGAGGGTGGACCCGGCGACGGCGACGGAGTTGCCGGTGGGCAGCAATCGGGTGGAGACCGTGACCGGCGCGGCGTAGAGGCCGACCAGCTGGCCCGTGATCACGGCATAGGAGACCGACCGGCTGATCACCCGGTCCAGGTCGTAGAGCCGGTAGCGCAGCACCGCCACCCCGACCGCGAGCGGGACCGCGGGCAGCGCAACCAGCCACGGTGTCCAGGGCCAGACGTGCAGGGCCGCCCCGCTGCCGCCCAGGAGCGCCTGGACGGTGACGGCTATCACGCCGAGGACGACGCCAACCGCTGCCTCGACCAGAACCAGCACCTGCCGCCGCACCGTCACGATCCTCCGCTCGGTCGTAGCCACAGCGCCGCATGGGCTGGCTGCATCGTGCCAGTCACCACCCGTAGCAGGTCGTCCTGCACCGTCTCCAGGTCGACCTCGCTCCGGAGCCGGTGGCTGAAGGCGTCCACCGTGCGCTCGGCGTCGTACCTGGCCCTGTTGAAGCGGCTGTCGACGGCCGCCTGGACCCGGCGGCGCAGTGGCTGGAACAGGGCGGCCACAGCCAGCGTCGACCCGGCAACGGCCACGGCGTTGCCGCTGGGGACCAGGCGGGTCACCACCGTCACCAGGCCGGCATAGGCAGCGACCAGCAGTCCGGTCAGTACGGCGTAAGACACCGTTCGGCTGATCACGCGGTCGATGTCGTAGAGGCCGTGCCGGGTGATGGCCAGGCCGAACGCGACAGGAGCGACCAGCGCCAGCATCGCATTGACGACGAACGCGTACGGCAGCCGCTCGTACACGCTGAGCCCGACCGCGCTGACGACGACCGCCACGACGAAGAACTTCATCTGCTGGCGCTCCACCCCGCGGGCGCGCAGGAAGCGCAGCACGAGGGTGCTAACCGCACCGACGACGACGACGAGAATCGATGGGAGAAGCACGACTTGTCCCGCCGTGCCGAGCCAGTGGATGTCGCGCAGCGCTGCGATCCCGAAAGGGTTCGCCAGGGGCAGGACCGGGTCGAGCCGGCCGGGCTGCACCATGAAAGAGAGGGCCGCCAGCGTGATCAGGGCCACCGTCAGCCACAGCAGCCAGCGCCACCTGGCCGACAGCGGACGGCCGTCCGGGAACAGCTGAGGCACGAGGATGATCGAGACCCAGGAGACGTTGCCCAGCACAGTGCTGACCCACAGGACATAGGCCGCCGCCGGGAGTGACCCGGGTTCGACGAGGGTCGCGTGCACGGCGTACTCCCCTGTCGCCAGCGCCGTCGCACTGCCGAGGCCGATGACGAGAAACACCAGGGCCAACCGGTTTCCGGGCTGCTTGCCCAGGACGATCGCGCCAAGCACCGGCCATGCGACCGCCCACATGACCCCGGGGAGCCAGTGGTTGTCGAACTGCCGCAGCCCGTGCTGCACGTCGACCCTCAGAAGGACGACGTAGCCGAGCGTGAGCGCGCTCGACAGGGCGGCTACCGACCAGCCGAGCGTCGCCGCGCGCCTGCCGG
>JALYXH010000068.1 GCA_030947185.1 Actinomycetota bacterium
CGCGGTCGCTGTCGAACGACCGCGAGGAGCGGTTCCCGCAGGAGGCGCTCGACGGCCTGCGCCAGACGGGCTTCATCGGGCTGACCATCCCCGAGGAGTACGGCGGAGGCGGCGCCGACCCGCTGTCCTACGTCCTGCTCATCGAGGAGCTCGGACGCGGCGACGCCAACGTCCGCTCGATCGTCTCGGTGCATCTCGGGCTGGTAGCCGGGGCAATCGGGCGGTGGGGGACCGACGAGCAGAAGCAGCAGTGGCTACCGCGGATGGCAGCCGGCGAGGTGCTGGGGTGCTTCGGGCTGACCGAGCCGGACTACGGCAGCAACCCGGCCGACCTGCAGGCCAGCGCGGCCAAGGAGCCGGGTGGTGGCTACCGGCTCAACGGCCGCAAGATCTTCATCACCAACGGGACCATCGCGGGCGTGACGCTGTTCATGGCCCGAACCGGCGGCCGGGGCGCCCGCGGGGTGAGCGCTTTCCTGGTGCCCAACGACACCCCGGGTTTCACCGCCAACAAGATCCACGGCAAGCTGGGCCTGCGCTCGTGCGACACCGCCGAGCTGGTGCTCGACGACGTGGTCGTCGGTCCCGAGGCGCTGCTCGGCGGCGAGGTGGGGACGGGCATCAAGGTGGCCCTGTCCTCCCTCGACGACGGCCGGATGTCGCTGGCCGCCTCCTGCACCGGGCTCGCCCAGGCGGCGCTGGACACGATGGTCGCCTACACGACCACGCGGGAGCAGTTCGGCAAGAAGATCGCTGGCCACCAGCTGGTCGCCGAGATGGTCGCCGACTCGGCTGTCGATGTCGACTGCGCCCGGCTGCTCACCTGGGCGGTGGCCGACCTGAAGACCCGCGGCGAGCGCTACACGCTGGCTGCCTCGAAGGCGAAGTACTACGCCTCGGAGGCCTCGGTCCGGGTAGCGAACAACTGCGTGCAGGCCCATGGTGGTTACGGCTACATCGACGAGTACCCGGCCGGGAAGTACCTCCGGGACGCCCGCGTTACGACCTTGTACGAGGGCACCAGCCAGGTCCAGAAGCTGTTGATCAGCAGGGCGCTGACGGGGGTGTCCGCCTTCGTCTGACCCGGCGGGAGGGGTAGGTCCGTGTCGCACGCCAACTGGATGACCCTGCGGTCGTTCTCCCGTGACCAGTCGGCGGCCCAGCAGAAGCTGGCGCCGGGGACCGTGCGCCGGATCTGGTCCTTCGCCCGCCCCTACCGCGGCGAGCTGACGGTCTTCCTCATCGCGGTGGTGCTGGACGCGCTGGTGACGGTCACCACGCCGCTGCTGTTCCGCTCACTGATCGACACCGCTATCCCGTCGCACCGGCTGGGTCTGGTCTACGGCATCGCCGGTGCGGTCGCCGGCCTGGCGGTCTTCGACGCCGGGCTGTCGCTGGTCAACCGCTTCTACTCCTCGCGCATCGGCGAGGGGCTGATCTTCGACCTCCGCAGCCAGGTCTACGACCACGTCGGCCGGATGCCCATCGCCTTCTTCACCAGAACGCAGACCGGCGCGCTGGTCAGCCGGCTCAACAACGACGTCATCGGCGCCCAGCAGGCCTTCACCTCGACCCTGTCGGGGGTGGTCAGCAACGTGATCGCGCTGGTCGCCACCGTCGGGGTGATGCTGAACCTGTCCTGGCAGATCACCGTGCTGGCGCTGATCCTGCTGCCGGTGTTCATCCTGCCGGCACGACGGGTGGGCACCCGGCTGCAGGCGATCACCCGCGAGGGCTACCAGCTCAACGCCTCGATGAACACGACGATGACCGAGCGCTTCAACGTCTCGGGCGCCCTGCTGGTCAAGCTGTTCGGCCGCCCCGAGGAGGAGACCCGCTCGTTCACCGCCCGCGCCGGCCGGGTCCGCGACATCGGGATCCTCTCGGCGATGTACTCGCGGACTTTCTTCGTCGCCCTGACGCTCGTCGCCTCGCTGGCCACCGCGCTGGTGTACGGGCTCGGCGGCTACCTCGCGATCACTCGTGGGCTGACCGTCGGCACCGTGGTTGCGCTGGCCGCGCTGCTGGGCCGTCTTTACGGCCCGCTTACCGCGCTGTCCAACGTCCGGGTCGACGTGATGACGGCGCTGGTCTCGTTCGAGCGGGTCTTCGAGGTCCTCGATCTGCCGCCCATGATCGACGAGAAGCCGGACGCCGTCGAGCTGCCCGCGAACGCCCGCTCGATCGAGTTCGACTCGGTCACCTTCAGCTATCCGACTGCGACAGAGGTCTCGCTGGCCTCGCTGGAAGACGTCGCGGTCCTCGACAACGCACCGGCCCAGCAGGTGCTTTTCGGGATCTCCTTCCGGGCCGAGCCCGGGGAGCTGGTCGCGCTGGTCGGGCCGTCTGGTGCCGGCAAGACGACCATCTCGCAGCTGCCCACCCGGATGTACGACGTCCGCTCCGGTGCCGTCCGCATCGGCGGCCAGGACGTCCGCGACGTGACGCTGCAGTCGCTGCGCGACGCGATCGGCGTGGTGACGCAGGACGCCCATATGTTCCACGACACGATCCGGGCCAACCTGCTCTACGCCCGGCCCGGTGCTACCGACTCCCAGCTCGAGGGCGCCCTGCGGGCGGCGCACATCTGGGAGCTCGTCGACTCGCTCCCGGACGGCGTCGACACCGTGGTCGGTGACCGTGGCTACCGCCTCTCCGGCGGCGAGAAGCAGCGGCTGGCTATCGCCCGGCTGCTGCTCAAGGCTCCCGGCATCGTGATCCTGGACGAGGCGACAGCCCACCTCGACAGCGAGTCGGAGGTCGCCGTCCAGCGCGCGCTGAAGTCCGCGCTGGCCGGGCGCACCTCACTCGTCATCGCGCACCGCCTTTCCACCATCCGCGAAGCCGACCGGATCCTGGTCATCGACGGAGGCCGCGTCGTTGAGTCCGGGCGCCATGCGGAGCTGCTCGAACGTGGCGGGCTCTACAGCGAGCTCTACCGGACCCAGTTCGAGAGTCAGGCCCAGCTCAGCGACGTCGCCGAACTGGTAGCCGTGATCAAGGACGACCTGGCCAAGGCTTAGCCGTTAAGGGTTGCCCGCCCGCTCAGGCGGCCACCCCAGGCGGTGCGCGCCCGGTCCGCCGCGACGCCGCACCCGCCGGATCCGGCGGATGCGCAGTCAGGGTGCCGTTGGCGTCGCCGGCCAGCGACCAGCCACCCTCGTGCAG
>JALYXH010000070.1 GCA_030947185.1 Actinomycetota bacterium
CGCCGGCGGAGTCCGCGGCGGCCAGCCGGCGTTCGACCGCGAAGGCGGCCAGCGCGCTGACGAGCTCGGCGACCGACGGCGACGGCGCCTGCACGTCGACCCGCAGCCCCAGCTCGCGCACGGTGGCCGCGGTCTGCGGGCCGATCGCGGCGAGCACGGTCGACTCGTGCGGCTTGCCGGCGATGCCGACCAGGTTGCGCACCGTCGAGGACGAGGTGAACAGCACCGCGTCGAACCCGCCGCCCTTGAGCGACTCGCGGACCGCCGCCGCGGGGGGGGCCGCCCGCACCGTGCGGTAGGCGGTCACGTCGTCGACGGCCCAGCCGCGCTCCTTCAGCCCCGCGACCAGCGTCTCGGTGGCGATGTCGGCGCGCGGCAGGAAGACCCGGTCGATCGGGTCGAAGACGTCGTCGTACGGCGCCCAGTCGGCCAGGAGCCCCTCGCTCGACTGCTCGCCGGTCGGCTCCAGGTCGGGCCGGATGCCGAAGGCGCGCAGAGCGTCGGCAGTCGCGTCGCCGACCGCTGCGATCCGTACGCCGGCGAACGCACGCGCGTCGAGCCCGACCTCCTCGAGCTTCTCGCGGACCGCCTTCACCGCGTTGGTCGAGGTGAACGCAACCCACTGGTAGCGACCCGACACCAGGCCCTTGATCGCCCGCTCCATCGGCGCGGGGGTCCGCGGCGGCTCGACAGCGATGGTCGGCACCTCCACCGGGGTCGCGCCGAGTGCCCGCAGCTCGGCCGAGAGCGCGCCGGCCTGCGCCCTGGTGCGCGGGACCAGGACCTTCCAGCCGAACAGTGGCTTGCTCTCGAACCAGGACAGCCGCTCGCGAAGCCTGACCACGTCACCGACGACGGTGACCGACGGCGCGACCACCCCGGCCGCGGCGGCGTCGGCCTCGATGTGGTCGAGGGTGGAGACCACCGAGCGCTGCTGCGCCGTCGTCCCCCAGGCCGTGACCGCGACCGGGGTGTCACCGCGCCGGCCGTGCTCGACCAGCCTGGCGGCCGCCTTGCCGATGGAGGCACCGGCACCGAGCAGCACCACGGTGCGGTCGGTGGTAGCGAGCTCGTGCCAGTCGAGCTGCTGCTCGAGGTCACCGTCGAGGCCGACCACGGTCACTCCGCCCCCCGCACGGCCTGCGGTGACGGGGATTCCGGCGTACGCCGGGACCGCGGTGGCGGCCGGCACGCCGGGGACGACCTCGAAGGGGATCTTGGCCTTCGCCAGCGCCTCGGCGGTCGCCGCACCGTGGCTGAGGAGGAACGGGTCGCCGGCGAACAGCCGGGCCACCGGACGGCCGTCGCGGGCCCGCGCCACCACCGCCCGGACGATGTCGGCAGCCGTGGAGGGGTCGTCGTCGCGGCCGATCACCTCGACGTCGGGGCCGAGCGCGTCCAGCAGCTCGGGACTCACCAGCGGCCCGGTCACCACGACCTCGGCCGCGGCGAGCAGGGCCGCCCCGCGCACGGTCAGCAGGCCGGCGTCGCCGGGGCCGGCGCCGATCAGGGCGACCGAGCCGAGGGTTCTGCGGGTCCGGCTCATCGAGTGGCTCCTGTCGGGTTGTGCGAGGTCGTTGCGGGGGGCTCGGCCGGTGCGGGTTCGGGTGGTGCCCCGGCTGGCGGGCGGTCGCCCATCAGGACGGCCGCGCCGCGG
The DNA here is from genome assembly GCA_030947185.1 of Actinomycetota bacterium. Lineage (GTDB taxonomy): Bacteria > Actinomycetota > Actinomycetes > JALYXH01 > JALYXH01 > JALYXH01. Next base: position 1,658 of record JALYXH010000070.1, read on the forward strand.
TCGAGCAGCTCGGTGGCCAGCGACCGGCCGAGCGCGGCTGCCGACTCGACCGGACCGGAGGTGGAGAGCCGGACCGCATCGCTGCCGTCGACGGCAGCCACCACGGCCCGCAGCGACAGCTCCGCGCCGTCGTCACCCTCGACCACCTCGGCGAGCGCTCCGACCGGCGCCGTACAGCCCGCCTCCAAAGCGGCGAGCAGCGAGCGTTCCGCCGTCACGGCAGCACGGGAGTCGGGGTCGTCTAGCGCGGCGAGCAGGCCGACCAGCTCGGTGTCCTCGACCCGGCACTCGATGGCGAGCGCGCCCTGACCCGGCGCAGGCAGCATCTGGATCGGGTCGATGCTCTCGGTCACCTCGTCGAGGCGGCCGAGCCGGGCCAGGCCGGCCCGGGCCAGCACGACGCCGTCGAGCTCGCCGTCGGCCACCTTGCGGAGCCTGGTGTCGACGTTGCCCCGCACCGGTACGACGTCGATGCCCAGCCCCAGCGCGTGCAGCTGGGCGGCCCGGCGGGGCGACCCGGTCCCGACCCGGCTGCCCGGCGCGAGGTCGGCCAGCGTGCGCCCCCCGGAGGCGACGAGCACGTCGCGGGGGTCCTCGCGTGGCGGCACGGCGGCCACCACCAGCCCAGGCGCGTCGGCGGTGGGCAGGTCCTTGTAGGAGTGCACGGCCAGGTCGACCTCACCGGCCAGCAGCGCGTCGCGCAGGGCGGTCACGAACACCCCGGTGCCGCCGATCTGCGTGATCGCCGCCGCCGAGGTGTCGCCGTACGTCGTCACCTCGACCAGCTCGGCGGCGAGGTCCAGCTCGGCGAGCATGGTGGCAGCGACGCCGCCCGACTGGGCCAGCGCCAGCGCGCTGCGCCGGGTGCCGAGCCGCAGCGTGGGGCGCGCCGTCGTGACGGCGCTCACGGCTCGTCCTCGATCGCGATCGAGGCCCGGGTGACCGCGGCGGGGGCCGAGCGGTCGAGGCCGAACAGCTCGCGCAAGGCCTCGGCGTACCCCTCGCCGCCCGGCTCCTCGGCCAGCTCCTTGATCCGCACGGTGGGCGCGTGCAGCAGCTTGTCGACGACCCGGCGCACCGTCGACTCGACCTCTGCCCGCGCTGCGCCGTCGAGGGCGGGGAGCCGGGTCGCCAGCCGGAGCAGCTCACCGTCGACGACGTCGGCCGCCTTGGCGCGCAACGCGACAACGGTCGGCGCCACCCGGACGGCGCGTTGCCAGGCCAGGAAGAGTCCGGCCTCCTCGGCCACGATGCGCCGGACCGCGTCGACGTCGCCGGAAGCGCCGGCCTCGTCGAGCACCGCGGACAGTGCCTCGAGGTCGCTCACAGCGACGGCCGGCAGCTCGCGGACGGCCGGGTCGACGTCGTGCGGCAGAGCCAGGTCGAGGAAGAACAGCGGCCGCCCCCCGCGCCGGCTCACCGCCCGCTCGACGACGTCGGCGGCCACGACCACCCCGACCGAGCCGGTCGAGCAGACAACTAGGTCGGCATCGGTCAGCGCGCTCTCGAGCCCGTCGAGCCCCACCCCGCGGCCGCCCAAGGCGCCGGCGAGGCGCTCCGCGTTCGCCGCCGTCCGGTTGGCCACCACGATGTCGCCGGCGCCGACCCGGCGCAGCGTCGCCCCCGTCAGTGCCGACATCGACCCGGCGCCCACGAGCAGCGCGGGCCGGCCGGCCAGTGGGCCGAGGAACCGCTCGGCCGCCTGCAGGCCCACGCCGACCAGGGACGCGCCTGCCCTGTCGATGTCGGTCTCCGCGTGCGCCCGCTTGCCGACGCGCAGGCCGTGCTGGAAGAGCTCGTGGAGAAGGCGCCCGGTAGCGCCCTCCTCCTGTGCCTGCTGGTAGGCCGACCGCAGCTGACCGAGGATCTGCCCCTCGCCGACCACCATCGAGTCCAGCCCGCAGGCGACCGAGAACAGGTGCTGCACCGCCCGGTCCTCGTAGTGCACGTAGAGCGAGTCGGACAGCTCCTGCAGGGGCACCCCGCTGCGGCGGGCCAGGACGTCGGAGATCTCCCCGACGCCGGCATGGAACTTCTCCACCTCGGCGTAGACCTCGACCCGGTTGCAGGTGGAGAGCACCAGTGCCTCGCCCAGCGCGCTGCCGTCGAGCAGCTCGTGCAGGACCTTCGGTACGTCGTCCGCGCCGGCCGCGACCGCCTCCAGCAGCCGCACGGCGGCGCTGCGGTGGCTCAGCCCGACGACGAGCAGGCTCACGCGTGCACCGCCCGCAGCGACGGTGCCGTCGGGACACTCTGCAGGGCTGGTGGACCGGACAGCGCCGACTTGCGGTGCTCGTGGAAGGACAAGATCTGCAGCTCGACCGACAGGTCGACCTTGCGCAGGTCGACTCCGGGCGGCACCGACAGCAGCGTCGGGGCGAAGTTGAGCACGCTGGTCACGCCGGCGGCGACCAGCCGGTCGCAGACGTCCTGGGCGGCGACCGCCGGCGTCGTGATCACACCGATGGACACGCCGTTGGTGCGGACGATCTCGTCGAGGTCGTCGAGATGGCGGACCGGGATGCCGGCGACGATCTCCCCGACCCGGTCGGGGTCGGCGTCGACGAGCCCGGCGATCCGGAACCCACGCGAGCCGAAGCCGCCGTACCCGGCCAGCGCATGCCCGAGGTTGCCCACGCCCACCAGGACGACTGCCCAGTCCTGGGTCAACCCCAGCTCGCGGGAGATCTGGTAGACGAGGTAGGTCACGTCGTACCCGACGCCGCGGGTGCCGTAGGAGCCGAGGTGCGACAGGTCCTTGCGCACCTTGGCGGAGTTCACGCCCGCGGCAGCGGCCAGGGCGTCGGAGGAGACAGTGGTGCTGCCCGTCTCGGCGAGGCCGTGCAGGGCCCGCAGGTAGACCGGGAGGCGGGCCACGGTGGCCTCGGGAACGCCGCGCTGCGCCGGCCCGGCCGGTACCCCGCCTGGGTCACGGGCCGGCACTCCGGCTGGGTCACGGAGCGGCCCTCCGGCTGCGCCGCCGTCCGGCACCCCGGCGGCGCGCTGCTCGGTCATGGACGGCTCCTGCGTCGGCCGCTGCACGGGCGACGCCGGCGGCGCGGGCGCCGTCAGGTGGCAGGGCTAGCGGGATGGTGCTGCGTGCTCGCCGAGCGTACGTCCTTGTGAACGCACGCACAAAGTGAGCGGAAGGGGCTTCGCCGACGGCGACGGTCAGCGCGCCAGCGCCGCCCGCAGCCTCGCCTCCTCGACCCGCCAGTAGCCGTGCTCCACGCCGTCGAGCAGGATGACCGGCACCCGGTCGGCGTACTCGACCTGGTCGGCCAGCGACGCGGTGATGTCGCGCTCGTCCCACGGGACGCCGAGCTCCGCCGCGACCCGCGCCAGCACCCGGCGCGCCTCGTCACAGAGCTCGCAGTCCGGCCGGGTCAGCAGGGTGAGCCGGTGGTCCGGCGGTGCCACGGCAACCTCAGCCGGGGCCGGCGGCGCTCCCGGCCGCGTCCAGCCCGATCTCGCGCAGCCGGCCCTTGGACACCTTGCCGGTGGCCGAGTGCGGCAGCTCGTCGCGGAACTCGACGGCGGTGGGGCACTTGAAGCGGGCCAGCGAGACGGCGCACCAGTCGATGACGTCCTCGGCGGAGAGCCGGGCGCCCGGTCGCAGCACGACCAGCGCCTTGACCGACTCGCCGGTGTAGGGGTGCGCGATACCGATCACGGCGGCCTCGGCGATGTCCGGGTGCCTCGCCAGCACCTCCTCAACCTCACGCGGGTAGACGTTGAAGCCGCTGACCAGGATCAGCTCCCGCCGCCGGTCGACGAGGAACAGGTCGCCGCCATTGTCGGCGTAGGCCACGTCGCCGGTCCGCCACCAGCCCTGCTCGTCCGGGCCGTCGGCTCCGTCGGGCCAGTAGCCGGAGAACAGGTTCGCCCCCCGGACCACGATCTCGCCCGGGTCGTCCTCGTCGACCTCCTCGCCGCTCTCGTCGAGCAGCCGCAGCTCGACGCCAGGTATCGGCCGGCCGATCGAGCCCGGCTTGGCCACCTCGCTCATCAAGGTGGTGGTGACCGCCGGCGCGGTCTCGGTGAGGCCGTACCCCTCGAAGATGTGGTGCCCGGTCGTCTCCAGAACGCGCAGGAGGACCGCCGGCGGGAGCGGGGCAGCACCCGAGACGGCCAGCCGGACCGAGCTCATGGCGTCGTCGACGTCGGGGAGCATCGACCAAGCGATGTACATCTGCGGAACCCCGACCACGCTGCTCACACCGTGCCGGCGGATCTGGGTCAGGGTCTCGGTGGGGTCGAACCGCTCGACCAGCACCCCGGTGGCGCCGGCATAGGCGACCAGACCCAGCCCGAAGTTCAGCCCGTAGATGTGGAACAGCGGAAGCACGAGCAGCACGACGTCGTCGGAGGCAGCCAGCGGCGGCTGGATCTCGCCGATCTGCTGCAGGTTGGCCAGCAGCGCCCGGTGGCTGAGCATGGCGCCCTTGGGCCGCCCGCTCGTCCCGCTCGTGTAGATGAGGACGGCCAGGTCCTCGTCGCCGGCAGCCGCATCCCCGGAGTACGGCGAGGCCTGCGACAGCATCTCGTCGAAGACCCGGGACCCCTCGGGCGCGGCGTTGGTGGCCGCGACCAGCACGTGCCCCAGCTCGTTGTCCTGCCGGGCCAGCTCCACGTAGGTCTCGGCCAGTGCGCGGCTGACCACACTCGCCCTCGCACCGCTGTCGGCCACCAGGTGGGTCAGCTCGGCGGGGGTGTAGCTCGTGTTGACCGGCAGCGCGACCAGCCCGGCCCGCAGGGCGCCGAAGTAGGCCACGGCGAACTCCGGGACGTTGCCCAGCGCCAGGGCCACCCGGTCGCCGGGGACCAGGCCGAGGCCGACGTAGGCACCGGCGGCCCGGTCGACGGCGGCGTCGAGGTCGGCCCAGCTCAGCTCCCGGTCACCGGCGACGACGGCCGCCTTGCCGGCATGCGCCGCGGCAGCCTGCCGGACGAGGTCGGCGAGGTTGGCCACGGGACGCGTCCTCCGTTCGGGCCGGGCGCACCAGCGGGTGTCCGGCGAGCCGGAGTCTGGCACAGCGAGGGCCGGCCGGCGGGCTGCCACAACCCCGACGCAACCCCCCGTAGTAGTCCGAACGGACCAACTCGGACCACCCGGTTGCCACATCAAGGCCCTCGAGCGACCCGTCGAGATAGCAGAGGTCCGAACCCGTCCGCCGGGGCGACCGCCGATCCGACAAGAGCACACCGTGTGCGAGCACGGGCCGCAAAGGCACGGGACTGGGCTCCGCCCAGTCGGCCGACCTGCCGAAGTCGATGGCCGCCGAACTCAGCTGCGTCCGCGAGCTTGTCTCGCGGCGAGCGCCCTGGCCCCACGAGAAGTGGGTGCCGCTCGTGTCCGCTCGACTGCCGGCGTCACCGTCGCAGCTCCTGTCCGCCGTCGCCGGCACCGGCCGGCGTGCCGGCTCGCTGCTCGTCGCGGCCGCCACGCTGGGCGGCACCCTGGCCGTCGGTGTTCTCGGCGCCGCCCCTGCCGGGGCCGGCTCGAGCGACTTCGTCAGCTGCATCAACTCCGCTCGCGCGGCCAACGGCCTGCGCGCGCTGTCGGCGTCCGGTGACCTCGCCGCCGTCGCCCAGAGCTGGTCCGGCCACATGGCCGCCGCCGGCGGCATCTCGCACAACCCCGGGCTGACGAGCCAGGTCAGCAACTGGCAGGTCGTCGGCGAGAACGTCGGCATGGGCCCCACCACCGGCGCGCTGTGCAACGCCTTCATGAACAGCCCGGCTCACCGCGACAACATCCTGGACTCCGAGTACACGCAGGTCGGCGTCGGCACTGTCGTCGCCAACGGCACGATCTTCGTGACCGAGGACTTCCGCAAGCCTTCCGGCGGCGGCTCGGCCCCGGCGGTCAGCGCCCCCCAGCCCGCTCCGGCGCCCCAGCGTCCGGCCGCTGCCCCGGTCTCCGCCGAGGCACCCGCTGCCGCCCCCGCCCGGCCCGACGCCGGTCGCCCGGATCCGGCACCTGCCGCGAACGGCCCGGCCGCGGCTCCGCCTGCGCCGCCCGCAGCACCGCCGGTGCTCCCCCCGGTCCGTCCCGTTC
>JALYXH010000080.1 GCA_030947185.1 Actinomycetota bacterium
TGCTGAGCGAGATCGACGGTGTGGAGCTGCTCGAGAACGTGATCGTGATCGGCGCGTCCAACCGCGAGGACATGATCGACCCGGCCATCCTGCGCCCCGGCCGGCTGGACGTGAAGATCAAGGTCGAGCGGCCCGACGCCGAGGCGGCCCGCGACATCTTCTCGAAGTACATAACGCCCGACCTGCCGCTGGCCGCGGAGGACCTGGCCGAGCACGACGGCAACCGCGAGGCGACCTGCCAGGCGATGATCCTGCGCACGGTGGAGCGGATGTACTCCGAGGAGGAGGTCAACCGCTTCCTCGAGGTCACCTACGCCAACGGCGACAAGGAGGTCCTGTACTTCAAGGACTTCAACTCGGGCGCCATGATCGAGAACATCGTCGCGCGGGCGAAGAAGATGGCGGTCAAGGAGCTGATCGACACCGGTCGCAAGGGGCTGCGGATGACGCACCTGGTGGCCGCCTGCGTCGACGAGTTCAAGGAGAACGAGGACCTGCCCAACACCACCAACCCCGACGACTGGGCCCGCATCTCCGGGAAGAAGGGTGAGCGGATCGTCTACATCCGCACCCTGATCACCGGCACCAAGGGCACCGAGGCGGGCCGGGCCATCGACACGGTGGCCAACACGGGGCAGTACCTCTGAGTGCCGGCCTGAGCACGGCTCCCGCATGACGACGACCCGGGTGATGGGCACCGAGACCGAGTTCGGTATCTCGGTGCCCGGCTCACCGACCGCCAACGCGATGGTGGCCTCCTCGCAGGTCGTCAACGCCTACGCGGCGCCGCGCGACCGGCGTACCCGATGGGACTTCGAGGAGGAGTCCCCGCTGCGGGACGCCCGGGGGTTCGAGCTCGGCCGCGACACCGCCGAGCCGCTCGGCGACGACGACCTCGGCCTGGCCAACGTCATCCTGACCAACGGCGCCAGGCTCTACGTCGACCACGCGCATCCCGAGTACTCCACGCCGGAGGTGACCAACCCGCTCGACGCGGTCCGGTGGGACAAGGCAGGGGAGCGGGTGATGGCGCAAGCCGCCCGTCGCGCCGGCCAGATCCCGGGCGCGGCGCCCATCCAGCTCTACAAGAACAACACCGACAACAAGGGCGCCTCCTACGGCTGCCACGAGAACTACCTGATGGCCCGCTCGACCCCGTTCGGCGAGATCGTGCGGCACCTGACGCCGTTCTTCGTCTCGCGGCAGGTGGTCGCCGGCGCAGGCCGGGTGGGCATCGGTGCCGACGGCCGCGGGCACGGGTTCCAGGTCAGCCAGCGGGCCGACTTCTTCGAGGTCGAGGTGGGCCTGGAGACGACGCTCAAGCGGCCCATCATCAACACCCGCGACGAGCCCCACGCCGACCCGGAGAAGTACCGCCGGCTGCACGTGATCATCGGCGACGCGAACATGAGCGAGGTCTCGACCTACCTCAAGGTCGGCACCACGGCACTGGTGCTCGCCATGATCGAGGACCGTTTCCTCGACGTCGACCTGTCGGTGGAGAACCCGGTGGCGACGTTGCGGACCGTGTCGCACGACCCGTCGCTGCGGCACCTGCTGCGACTGCGGGACGGCCGGACCATGACCGCTGTCCAGCTGCAGATGGAGTACCACGAGCAGGCCGGCAAGTACGTCGCAGACCGCTTCGGCACCGACGTCGACGAGGTGACGGCCGACGTGCTCGCCCGGTGGGAGGACGTGCTGGGCAGGCTGGAGCGCGACCCGATGTCGCTCGCCGGCACGCTCGACTGGGTCGCCAAGCTCGAGATCCTCGAGGGCTACCGCACCCGCGACGGCCTGGAGTGGGACAGCCCCCGGCTGCAGCTGGTCGACCTGCAGTACTCCGACGTCCGCCCCGACAAGGGGCTCTACAACCGCCTGGTGGCGCGCGGCAGCATGGACACGCTGATCGCCGAGGACGCCGTACGGACCGCCATGACCGAGCCGCCGGAGGACACCCGGGCCTACTTCCGCGGGCGCTGCCTGGCGCAGTACCCCGGCGAGGTGGCCGCCGCCTCCTGGGACTCGGTGATCTTCGACATCGGGCGCGACTCCCTGCAGCGGGTGCCCACCCTCGAGCCGCTGCGCGGCACGCGGGCGCACGTCGGCCACCTGCTCGACTCGTGCCAGACGGCGACCGAGCTGGTCGACGCCCTCGCCGGCGGCCGCTAACGGACCTGGGTCGCCTGGCAGCTACCGGACGGGCGGGCTGCCTGGCAGCCCGGAGCTGCCGGTGGCCTTGGCCAGCGCGCGCCGGGCGGCGTCGGCTGCGCGGTGGGCCTGCCTGGCCTGCTGGGAGGTGGCCCGGACCGCGTCCTCGGCTGCCTGCACCGCCCGGTCGGCCGAGCGCCGGTCGGCCGTGGCGGCGCCGAGCTGCTCACGCA
>JALYXH010000109.1 GCA_030947185.1 Actinomycetota bacterium
GCGCTCCCGCGGCCGCGGCGACCAGCAGGCGCACCGTCGTACGCAGGACGCGGGCGCCGTCGAGGCCGCCGAGGCGACGTCGCAGCACCAGGCTGGACAGCGCCAGGCCCGCCACGTAGGAGGCCGCAAAACCGAGTGCGAGGCCGGTGACCCGGTCGCGCGGCGGCAGCGCCAGGTAGAGGGCGATGTCCGCGGCGATGTTGACGGCGGTGACGACGATGTTCACCAGGGCCGGGGTCCGGGTGTCCCGCATCGCGTAGAAGGCCCGCAGCTGCAGCTGGAAGGCCGAGAACGGCACCAGGCCGACCGCGAATGCGGCCAGAACGGCGCCGATCTGCTCGGCCCCGGCCTGGCTCACCTGGCCGTGGGCGAACACGAGAGTGGCCAGGGCGGGTCCCAGCACCACGAAGCCCAGAGCCGCCGGGATGAGCACCACCCCGGTCAGCCGCAGACCAGAGGACAGGTCGCTACGGACCTCGTCGAGCCGCCCCTCCACGGCCGACCGGCTCATCCGCGGCAGCAGGGCAGTGATGACCGAGACGGAAACGACGGCGTAGGGCAGCTGGAACAGCGAGTAGGCGTAGATGTAGGCCGAGAAGCCGCTGCCGCTGGCCCGGGCCGCGGCGTTGGCCAGGTTCACGATGACCAGCAGCCCTACCTGGTTGACCAGGACGTAGCACAGGACCCACCCGGCCAGCCGCCCCGCCGATCGCAGGCCGGTGCCTCGCAGGTCCAGCCGCAGACGCAGCCGGAATCCGGTGGCCCGCAGTCCGGGCAGCAGCGCCACCGTCTGTACGACGATGCCGAGGGTCGTACCGATGGCCAGCGTCAGGGTCTGGGCCGAGGTGATGGACGAGGGCGACAGGTGCCTCCGCCCCGGCAGCGCGAGGAAGACCAGCGCCGTGGCGATGACGACGAGGTTGTTGAGGACCGGCGTCCACATCGGCTCGGCGTAGCGCCCCCGGGTGTTGAGGATGGCGCCGATGGTGGCGCCGAGCCCGTAGAAGACGATCTGAGGCAGCAGGAAGCGGGCGAACGTCGTGGCCAGCGCCCGCTGGGCGGGGTCGGCCGACACCGCGTAGAGCCGGATGACCAGCGGCGCCGCGAGCACGGCCAGCGCCGAGGCGGCGCCGAGGACCAGGACCACGAGGGTGACCAGCCGCTGCGCGTACGCCTCGCCGCCGTCGTCATCGGCAGCCGCGGCGGCGACGAGCAGGGGCACGACGACGCTGGTGAGCACGCCACCCAGAAGCAGGTCGTAGAGGATGTTGGGCAGCGTGTTGGCCACGTTGTAGGCGTCGCCGACGAGCGCGATGCCGACAGCGGCGGCCAGCACGATGGTGCGCAGGAAGCCGGTGACCCGCGAGGCCAGCGTGCCGACGACCATCACCGCGCTCGAGCGGCCCAGCGTCGGCTCGGAGGTGGGCGTCATCCCGTGGGCTCTGCCGATGCGGACCGGCGCGACCGCACCGCCCGCCGGCCCAGCCGGGCTACCACCGCGAGCAGCAGGACACCGAACGCGGTTCCCGTGATCCCGAGCGCCACCCGGCCGTACGCCGTGGAACGCACGAGCAGCTCCACGCGCGGGCCGAGCGACTCGCCATCGGGGGTGAGCAGCGTGACGTAGACCGGGAACTGCCCGGACGTCCGGGCCTCCGCGTGCACCTGGATGGTCTGCCGCCGCCGGCCGGCGACCTGCTGCACGTCGGTGGCGTCGGTGATCAGCCGAGCTCGGTCCTTGGCGTCGAGCCGGAGCTGCACCCGGACCGGCTGGTCCAGGTCGTTGGCGATTGTCACCGGGATGGTTCCACTCGAGGAGGTCAGCGTGACCACGCCGCCGGCGGTGGCCCGCACCTGGTCGCGCAGCGATGTGAGGTAACGCCCGGTCCGGGAGCGCAGGGCGACGCCGGCGGCCGGCTCGTCCCGCCAGGCTGCCGACTCCGTCCGCAGCAGCGCCAGCTGGATGGGCGCTGCCGCGGAGTCGTTGGTCAGGATGGACCGGAACTGGCGCAGGGAGCCGCGGATGCGGTCGACCCCGTCCAGGTAGGCACCGCCGAGCTCGGCAGCACCGGCTCGTTCCGGGTAGGTCAGCGACGTCCTGGTCCCCGCCGGCACCGGCTCGCGCAACACGCTCGGCAACGTCGTCGGCGTCAGCCACGGCACGGCAACGGTGTCCGCGAGCACGGCAGCGGCGTACGCCGGGTCGGGCGCCCAGCGTCGCGGTGGCGTGACGATGACCGACCTGCTCTCCTGGCGCTCGGCGGTGATCATCGCCGTCTCCACCAGGAACCGCTGCTCGGCCAGCCGCGGGGTGCCGGCCTCGGCGCCGCGGCTGACCAGCTGGTCGAGCGCGGAGTCGGAGAGCACGGCCTCCACCCGACGACCCACGGTGCCGACGGTGGCCCGGGGACCGGGGGTGTAGGTGGGCGGGTCCAGCAGCGGCAGTGAGTCGTCGGACAGCAGCAGCGAGGTGGTCCCGCTGCCGACCAGCGTGTCCAGAGCCGACGAGGTGAGCATGCCGCCCGGTGGCCAGGACAGCCCGGTCAGGGCTGCCGCGGCCGGCAGCAGCCGCGGGACGACGGTGCTTCCGTAGCTGACCGCGCTCAGGACGTCGACGTCGAGCCCGGCGCGGGTGAGGGCCACCACGTCGGGGTCGGCGTAGGGCAGCTCGAGCACCGCCGCGCCGCGGGTGACCGCGGTCAGCCGGGCCAGCCAGGCCGCAGCCGCCGCCGTACCGCTGCCGGGCTTGGTCTTGCCCCGTTCGTCGCTGACCAGGTAGGGCGCCGACATCTGGCTGACGGTCTCGACCAGATCCGGGTCCACCGCCCAGGTGACCGGCACCGGGAGCTGGCCGGCGGGTGTGGCACCCGGTGCCGGCGGGACGGGCGCGGCAGGGACGCCGGACGGCGCCGCGGCCGGTGTGGTCGAGGGGTTCGGCGCACCTGCTGCGGTAAGCAGCCCGTTGAGCCGGCCGCCCCCGCTCAGGCTGGCGGCGAGGTCGTCATCGGTCAGCGGGTCGCCGGCGCCGCGATGTGGGGCGTCGACCAGCGGCCATACCCAGGCCAGTCGGGTAGGGGTGGTGACCGGGTCTGGGAACGAGGGCAGGAACGTGTCGGCCGAGCCGAGCTGGCGGCTGGCGCGTCCCGCCGGCCGCCCTCGAACCTCGATCCGCAGCGGGTACACCCCGAGCCGGTCCAGCCGGAGCTCCTCGACCGGCACCGTCACGACGAACGGCACGCTGGCCCTCGGCCCCAGCGCCTCCGCGGGCCGGCCCGGTGTGCCTACCTCACGGGGGTACGACGGCGAGGAGCTGCTGGCGGCCTGCAGGGCGCTGCGGTTGGTCAGGACGGTGCCGACCTGGATGGCTACGCGGAGCGCGTCCACCCGCTCCGACCCGTGGTTGATCAGCCGTCCGCTGACGAGCAGCTGCTGACCGCGCGCCGGCGCCTTCGGCGTCAGCTCGTCGACGGCCACCTCGACCGGCCGAGCGGAACCCTGCGCGGGGCTGGCCACAGGCGTGGGTGTGGCGGCCTGAGACGAGGTGGCGCCCGACCCGATGAGGACCGGACTGCCGAGCATGACCAGCGCTGCCAGGCCCGGCACCCATCGGGCCACCCGGCGGGTTCGGGTGTGGCGGGCGGAGCCAGTCCGGCGCCGCGCAGGTAGGGCCGGCCGGCCGGTCACTTCAGGCGGTGTCCGCGAGCAGCGCCGACACCTTGTCGATGAGCACGCGCTCGTCGGGATAGGCGAGCCGGGCCGTCACCTCGTGCAACGGGACCCAGGCCACCTCCGTCACCTCGACGTCGGCGTCACTGAGCTCGCCGTCCTCGGCCACCAGCAGGTAGTGGTGGACCGTCTTGTGCACCCGACGGCCCTCGGCGACGAACCAGAAGTCGATGGTGCCGAGGGGAGCGACGACCCGGCCGCGGATGCCGGTCTCCTCGGCCACCTCACGCACGGCGGCGTCCTCGGCGGTCTCGCCCGGCTCGACGTGGCCCTTGGGGAGGGACCACAGCAGCCGCCCCCGCCGGTCCAGCCGGCCGATGAGCGCACCGCAGGCCTCGCCGGCGGTGCGGTCCACGACCAGACCGCCCGCGGAGGTCTCCTCCACCCGGCGCAGGGGTGGCCGTGGGGCCGACGGCTTCCGGGGGGACATCTGACGATCGTATGCGGCCGTGCCTCCGGCGGTGACTCACCGGAGGCCGTGCTCCGGCGGTGAGTCAGCCGGGCAGCCGGCCCAGGGCTCCGGTGAGAGGGGTGACCCGGGCCGTGGTGGCGCGGATGAGGTCGCGCAGGTGGATGCCCAGAGCCGTGCCGGCCTCCCCGGTCGCCGTGTAGACCACGTCGGCCACCTCGAAGGCAGCGTCGAGGAGCAGGTCGACCTCGTCCGGCAGGGCGACCGGCGGCACGAGCGGGGCGGAGAAGTCGGTGGCCGCGTTGACCTGCTCGTTCGTCGCGGCCCGAACGGCACAGGCGTCCAGCGCTGACAGCACCGCGTCCGGTTCGGCGACCTGGCCGGCCGGTAGGCCGACGGCCACCAGCCGGTCCGGCCGGCCGTCGGCGACCACGACGTAGGCGCGCACGCACACGCAGATGGCGGCCGGCAGACCGAGCACCGCGGGGATCTCCTCGGCGCTCAGGACCGACCGGCGCAGCCGGACGATCTCGTGCGGCAGGTCGCGCGCGAGGAGTTCCCTGTGGACGTCGAGCGCGCCCTTCACCGGGGCACCCGCGAGGAGGACCCGACACGCGCCACGGAGTCGCCTTCCGACGGGGAACGGCTCGCCTCACGCGATGTTCCCTGCCCCAGGCGTCTCGGTAAAGGCGGGACAGGTAAACCTGGCCACCGGACGTAGGCTCGTCCGTCGTGGCACCTCCAGTCCGCCGTTCCGAAGGCGACTCCCCCGCCGTACCGACCGGTTCACGGGTCGTCCCGACCGAGCTGGACACGGCGCAGCGGCGCGCCGTCGCGGAGCTGCTCCGGGTCGCTCCGGTGATCGACGACCTCGGCGCCCGGTTCGCTGCCGCGGGGTATGAGCTGCACCTCGTGGGCGGGTCGGTCCGCGATGCTCTGCTCGGCAGGCTGGGCAACGACCTCGACTTCGCCACCGACGCGCGCCCCGAGCAGGTGCTGGAGCTGGCCCAAGGCTGGGCCGAGGCGACCTGGGACACCGGCATCTCCTTCGGCACGGTCGGCTTGAGCCGGCGCGGCTTCACCCTCGAAGTCACGACCTTCCGTTCGGAGGCCTACGACAGCAGCTCGCGCCACCCGCAGGTCCGCTACGGCGAGTCGCTGGCCGAGGACCTGGTGCGGCGCGACTTCACGGTCAACGCGATGGCGATCTCCCTGCAGCAGCACCTGTTCCTCGACCCGCACGGCGGGCTCGTCGACCTCGCCGGCAAGCTGCTGCGCACACCCGGGCGACCTGAGGACTCCTTCGACGACGACCCGCTGCGGATGCTGCGGGCAGCCCGGTTCGCAAGCCAGCTCGGCTTCACCGTCGACCCCGGGGTGGTGACGGCAGCGACGGACATGGCCGCCCGGCTGGCGATCATCAGTGCCGAGCGGAAACAGGCGGAACTGTCGAAGCTGTTGCTCGGACGGCACCCGAAGGCTGGCCTGGAGCTGCTCGTCGACACCGGGCTCGCCGAACACGTCCTGCCGGAGCTGCCGGCGATGCGGCTGGAGATCGACCCGCTGCACCAGCACAAGGACGTCTACGCGCACACCCTCGCCGTCCTCGACCGGGCCATCGCGCTGGAGCCGGCTGGCCCCGACCTGACATTGCGGATGGCCGCGCTGCTGCACGACATCGGCAAGCCGCGCACCCGCGCCAAGGAGCCCGGTGGGGGCGTGTCGTTCCACCACCACGAGGTGGTCGGTGCCTCGATGACCCGTACGCGGTTGAAGGCGCTGCGCTACCCGAAGCGGTTCACCGACGAGGTGGCCACCCTGGTGAAGCTGCACCTGCGGTTTCACGGCTACGGCACCGGCGCGTGGAGCGATGCCGCCGTACGCCGGTACGTCAGCGACGCCGGACCCCTGCTCGACCGCCTCAACCGGCTGGTCCGCTCCGACTGCACGACGCGCAACCGCAGCAAGGCTGCCGCCCTGTCAGCGGCGTACGACGAGCTCGAGGAGCGGATCGCCCGGCTGCGCGAGCAGGAGGCGATCGACGCGCTGCGACCTGACCTCGACGGTGCGGCCGTCATGACGCTGCTCGGGATCCCGCCCGGGCCGGTGGTCGGCCGGGCGCTGCGACACCTGCTCGAGCTACGGACCGAGCATGGGCCGCTCGGCTACGACGCCGCAGTCGCAGAGCTGCACCGGTGGGCAGCGGAGCAGGGCCTCACGCCGACGGCGGGCTGAGGGCCGGCAGCGGTGGCGGGGGCTGCCGGGCGGCATGCCGCGAGGTCGCGAACCAGTAGGCCAGCGCGGTGAGCGCGTAGCCGGTCGCGATCACCCCGAGGACGGCGTAGGACTTGCCGTTGGGCGGGAGCGTGAGCGCGGCGAACACCGCTGCGGAGACGAACGAGACGTTGAACAGGATGTCGTAGAAGGAGAAGACCCGGCCGCGGTAGGCGTCCTCGACCGACTCCTGGACGATCGTGTCCACGCAGATCTTGGAGCCCTGCGCCACGATCCCGAGGAAGAACGCCGCGCCCAGGACCGAGATCTCGGTGTACGGGAAACCCAGCACGACCTCGACAGTCGCGGCAGCGAGGTAGAGGCAGACGACCCAGCGCTCCTTGGTCAGCCGGCGGGCCACGTCAGGCGTGATCACTGCGGCGAGGACCACGCCGAGTGAGGATGCGGCCACCACTAGCCCGAGGCCACCGAGGCCGGCAGCCGTGTCGGTCCCTGCGTTGAAGTAGTAGCGGTAGAGCAGGATCGTCGAGATGGTCGAGACGCCGTAGAAGAACCGATGGGCGGCGATCGCGGCAAGGGCGTGTCCGGCCGCCCGGTGGTGCCAGACGTGCCGGGCCCCGTCGGCGACGCCACTGAGCACCCGCCGGAGCGCCTCGCGGGTCTCCGGCTGGTCTGGGTCGAAGTCCGGACCGAGCAGGGTCCGGTCCATTCGGGTCGCCAGTGCTGCCGAGCCGAGGTAGGTCACGGACGCGGCCACCATCACCAGTGCGGAGCCGAGGTTGCCGGACCCGACCACGAAGCGCAGCCCGAAACCGAGACCCGCCCCGGCGACGGTGGCTATCGAACCGGTGGTCGTCGACAGCGAGTTGGCGGTGACAAGTCGGCCTGCGCTCACCACGTGCGGGAGAGAGGCTGACAGCGAGGCCAGGAAGAAGCGGTTGACGCTCAGGACGGCGAGCGCGAACACGAAGAAGGCAGGCCCCTGGTTTCCCGCCCCCACGAGAGCGGCGACTACCAGCACCAGTGCGGTCCGTACGACGTTGCTGGAAACCAGGATCCGCTGTCTGCTCCAGCGGTCCAGGAAGACCCCGGCGAAGGGGCCGACGAGGGAGTAGGGAAGCAGCAGCGTCGCAAATGCGGCAGCCGCCTTCGCTGCGTTCGTCTGCTTCTCGGGCGAGAAGAAGACGAAGCTGGCCAGCGCGACCTGGAAGATGCCGTCGGCGGTCTGCGAGGACAGGCGGGTCAGGAAGAGCCGGACGAACGAGGGCTCGCGCAGCACCGCGCCCACGTCGCGAGCGAGGGCCGGCCGGCCCTGCGGGTCAGCCGGGGAGGACATCCCCGAAGGCTACGACCCACCCGGTGGCCGGCATCGAGCGCCTACTCGCCGTCGATGAACTGCTCGGTCAGCCGCCGGCACTCGTCGTCGCGGTACTGCACCGGGGGCGACTTCATGAAGTACGACGACGGCCCGAGCAGTGGCCCGCCGACGCCGCGGTCGAGGGCGATCTTCGCGCAGCGCAGCGCGTCGATCACGACACCTGCCGAGTTCGGGGAGTCCCAGACCTCGAGCTTGTACTCCAGGTTGAGCGGCACGTCGCCGAACGCGCGGCCCTCCAGCCGGACGTAGGCCCACTTGCGGTCGTCGAGCCAGCTCACGTAGTCGGACGGGCCGATGTGCACGTTGCCCTTGCCGATCTCGTGGTCGAGCTGCGAGGTGACGGCCTGCGTCTTGCTGATCTTCTTCGACTCCAGCCGCTCCCGCTCGAGCATGTTCATGAAGTCCATGTTGCCGCCGACGTTGAGCTGCATCGTGCGGTCGAGCTGGACGCCACGGTCCTCGAACAGCTTGGCCAGCACCCGGTGGGTGATGGTCGCCCCGACCTGGCTCTTGATGTCGTCCCCGACGATCGGTACGCCGGCCGCGGTGAACTTCTCGGCCCACTCCGGCGTACCGGCGATGAAGACCGGCAGGCAGTTGACGAAGCCGACGTGGGCGTCGAGAGCGCACTGCGCGTAGTAGCGCGCGGCGTCCTCGGAGCCGACCGGCAGGTAGCAGACGAGGACGTCGGCCCGCACCTCACGCAGCGCCGCCACCACGTCCACCGGCTCGGCGTCGCTCTCGTCGACCATCTGCCGGTAGTACTTGCCCAGGCCGTCGAGGGTGTCGCCACGCTGGACGGTGACGTCCAGCGGCGGCACGTCGGCGAGCTTGATGGTGTTGTTCTCGCTGGCGAAGATCGCCTCCGAGAGGTCACGACCGACCTTCTTGGCGTCGACGTCGAACGCCGCGACGAACTCGATGTCGCGGACGTGGTAGCCGCCGAGATCGACGTGCATCAGGCCGGGGACTCGCGCGGCGGGGTCGGCGTTGCGGTAGTACTCCACGCCCTGGATCAGTGACGCGGCGCAGTTGCCGACGCCGACGATGGCAACACGGACCTTGCCCATGCGGGACTCTCCTTCAGAAAACCGGGTGGTGCGGGGACGGGGTCGGACGTTTCAGGTGGTCGGACGTTTCAGGTGGTCGGAAGTTTCAGGTGGTCGGACGTGCTGGCGGGGTGGTCGCGCGGCCGCCGGAGCGTTCGCTCGCGATGAGCTCGGTGAGCCAGCGGACCTCCCGGTCGACCGACTCGAGCCCGTGCCGCTGCAGTTCGAGGGTGTAGGTGTCGAGGCGCTCGCGCCGGCGTGCCATCGACGCGCGGAACCCCTCCCTGCGCTCCTCCAGTCGGTGCCGGCGGCCCTCGAGGATGCGCAGCCGGACCTCGCGGTCGTGCTGGGCGAAGAAGGCGAAATGGACGCCGAACGTCTCGTCCTCCCAGGACGAGGGACCGGCCTCCGCGATCAGGTCGGCGAACCGCTCCTTGCCCTCCGCGGTCAGCGCGTAGACGACCTTCGCCCGGCGCCCGCTGAGGGGCGGGGCGGCCTCCGGGTCAGGTGTCTGCTCCCCGATCCAGCCGGCCTCTTTGAGCCGGCGCAGGCTCGGGTAGAGGGAACCGTAGGAGAACGCTCGAAACGTCCCAAGGAGGGTGTTCAGCCGCTTGCGCAGCTCGTAGCCGTGCAGCGGACTCTCGTGGAGCAGGCCGAGGATGGCGAACTCGAGCACCTGGCCTCCTCGGCTCCGACATCAACGGGTCGATGCCTCCATACAGATGTATCGAAGCGATACATCTGTATGCACCGTAGGTGCGCATCGGTCGCGACGCAACTCGATGCGTGCAGGCCCGCTCAGGCCCCGTCGGCGCGGGTATCGTCGAGCGCTATGCGATCCCAGCGGTCGGTCATCGACTACGCGCTCGCCAAGCGCGCCGTCCTGGCCGACCTGTTCGGGGGACGGGTCTCGTCTCTCGACGTCTGCGACGCGCACCCCTACCTCCTCCGGGC
>JALYXH010000150.1 GCA_030947185.1 Actinomycetota bacterium
CCCTCGTGCGCGCTCATCTCGATGAGCAAGTGCCGGGGGCTCTTTCGTGGGCGGAGTCGGCCCTCGGGCGGTGCGATCGTCGACCGCCGAGGTCCAGAAGGGACCTAAGTGTCTCGCTCGTCGGCCCTCCTCCGCCGCCTCTTCGTCCTGCTGACTGCTTCCGTCGTCGTGCCGCTCGGGTTGGCCGGGTCAAGCGCCGCTGCAGCCTCCCCCACGACCACCGACCCGGCCTCGGCAGGCGCCGGCTACCTGGCTCGCCAACTTCTCGGGCCGAACGCCGATCACTACAACTTTCCCGACACCGGCGGTACAGCCTCGCCCGACGAAGGCAACACAATCGACGGGGTGCTGGCGATGGATGCAGCCGGGGTGTCCCAGACCGCAGCCGCCCGAGCCATGGCCTACTTGGCCACTAAGGCCAACGTCGTCGACTACCTCACCTTCGGGGGCTACTCCTCCGCCTACGCCCCCGGCTCGCTGGCCAAGTTGGCGCTCGCCGCGGAAGCGCAGGATATCGACCCGCACAACGTGGGCGGCGTCGATCTGATCCAGTCGTTGAAGGACGAGGAGTGCCCGCATGCCGGCAATGCCTCCTGCGCCGACGCCTCTGACACCGGCTACTTCAAGGATCCCGACACGATGGGTGGCTACCAGAGCCTGCTCACCCAGGGCCTGGCGCTGATTGCGCTCTCGCGGACGGCCGCCGACAAGGCGGACGCGCCAGCCATCGCCTTTCCGGTCAAGCAACGCTGCAGCGACGGGCTCTACCCGGCGGACAAGCCCGCGAGCTCGCCGTGTGCTACCGGTGACGTGGAGACGACGGCCTTCGTCCTGCAGGGCCTCAAGGCTGCGGGCGCACCCGACGCCGTGGGACTGGTGGCCTTGAAGGGTCGGCAGAAGCCGAGCGGTGGATTCGCGACGAAAGACGGATCCGGCGTCGCGAATGCCAACGCCACGGCCGTCGCCGTCCAGGCACTGCTGGCGGTCGGCGACACAACCGGTGCCGGCAGGGGGCAGGCCTTTCTGCGCACCCTGCAGTTCACCTGCTCCGACCCTGAGGCCGCGCGCGGCGCGGTCCAGCTCGAGGCGAAGGTCGACAAGGTCACCGGCGCGAGAACCTATGACGCAGACAGCGCCCTTCGGGCCACTACCCAGGCGGTGCAGGCACTAGCCGGCAAGCCACTCGCATCGATCACCTCGACCGGTGCCAGCGCCGGGTCACCGGTCCTCGACTGCAGCACCCCGTCGTCGTCCGGCGGCACGTCGCAGGCGCCGCCCACAACCGCGTCGCCGGCATCAGCGTCCAGCTCGCCGACCGGCTCTGCTCCTGTGGCCGCGGCCGTACCGGGCGGGGTACTCCCCTTCACCGGGCCGACGCTTCTTGGCCGGGTGGTCCCGCTGGTCGTGTCCGGGGCGGGCCTGCTCGTTCTGGGCGGGCTCCTGACCGCAGCGGGCAGTCGCCGGCGGTCGCGGGCGCTGTGAGCCGGCGACGCCTGGCTGCGCTGGCCTGGCTCGGACCGATCATGGCCGGGCTGGCGTCATCGACGTCCACACCTGCGAACGCCGCCCCGCCCATCTGTGTCGGCGTGGTCGTGAGCCCCGGGGCGTTGGGTGGCGGAAGCAACACCTACTGCGCGAAAGTCGCCGACGGGTCGACCGGCTCGCAGGTGCTCTACGCCAGGGCCAATGCACTCGGGCGGCCGGCGCCGACGTACCGGCGGGACGGGCTCCTCTGCACAATCGACGGGCTGCCTAGCGAGGGCTGCGCTAAGACCGACTCGACCCACTACTGGTCCTACTGGCACCGCCCGGCGGGCGCGGGGTCCTGGCAGTACAGCAACGAAGGTCCCGCCTCCTATCGCCCCTCCGACCGGTCGGAAGAGGGCTGGTCCTGGCAGAACGGCGGTAGCTCCGAGGCAGCCAACCCACCGCCGCTCGTCAACGTCGACGCCATCTGTCCCCAGCCGGCGACAGCCCCGCAGCCGGGTGCACGCGCCTCTGCAACCGCACCCGCACCCCCGGCCGCGACGTCCGCCACCGAGCCCGGGCGCACGGCACCGACCCGGTCAGCCGCGACCGCCGGCGCACCCTCCGC
>JALYXH010000154.1 GCA_030947185.1 Actinomycetota bacterium
ACCCGCTCGGCCTCGGCCCGCTCGGCCTCGACCCGCTCGGCCTCGACCCGCTCGGCCTCGACCCGCTCCGCCTCGACCCGCTCGGCCTCCGCGCGAGCAGCAGCTTCCTTCGCGACCAGTCGCTGGGCCTCGACCCGCTCGGCCTCGACCCGCTCCGCGTCGACCCGCTCCGCCTCCGTGCGAGCAGCCGCTACCTCCGCGGCCAGTCGCTCAGCTTCGAGTCGCTCAGCTTCGAGTCGCTCTGCTTCGAGTCGCTCAGCCTCAAGCCGCTCGGCCTCGACCCGCTCCGCCTCGAGCCGCTCGGCCTCGAGCGCTGCCAGTCGAGCGGACTCGGCCCGCTTGGCTTGCGCCGCCTCCTCGGCCTCCCGGCGAGACTGCTCGCGGCGGGCGGCACCCAGGTCCACGATCTTGGCGAGATGACTGTCGGTGGTCCGGCCGGCCCGGCGCTGCTCCTCGGCCATGGCGTGCGCCGTCGCCAGCTCGGCCGACGCGGCCGCGCGGATGCGGTCCCGCCGGGCCGCCTCGGCCGACTCCGTGAGTGGCTCGGCCGCGGACTTGGTCTGCACGACCCGCTTCTTGGGAGCGGCGAAGGGATCGTTGTCGGCATGTGAGGGTCCCAGCAGCGCGCTGAGCGCCTGCGAGACCCGGGCGATGGGACCGGCGTACTGGTCAGCGCCGTCAACGAGCTCGACCTCGGGCTCGGCGCCGTTGGTCGACGTGAAGGCAGCGGTCAGGGCGGCAAGAGCATTGCCGGCATCTGCCGGCATCTCGTCCTCGACAGGCGCGGGTTCCGGACTCGGCGCCGGGAGCGGCTCCTCCTCCACCTCGAGCAGCCCCGACACGACCAGACCGTGGATCACGCGGCCGGCCTCGAACAGCGTCAGCCCGCAGTCGCGGGCGAGCTCGATCAGGGTCCGCTCACCGTCGACCTTGCAGAGCAGAGACCAGGCGTCCGCGTCGATGCTCAGCTCAGCCGTCGACATCCCGCCGGCGGCCAGGCGCGGTACGGCGCCCGGTCCGTGTACGACGTCAGCCAGCTCGTCCCAGACGGCCAGGCGGCGGCGTACCTCGTCCAGCAGGTCGGCAACGGGGACCGGCGGCGCGACGTCCTCGCGAGTGCGTTCGCTCTTGCGGAAGCGCCACTTGCCGGCCGGCCAGCGGGAGAGGTCCGCGCAGGCGTCCCGCACCTGCTCGTTGACGAAGTCCTCGACCAGCGGCTGCTCGACGTAGCCGAGGTGGACCAGCAGCTCGCCCAGACGCCAGCCCTGCAGCTCGGTGCGCTGCGCTTCGAGTGCTTCAGCTAGGGCCTCGGGGCCGAGGGCACCGGAGGTGACCAGCCGGGCACCCAGCTGCGGGCGTCGGCCCGGCACGCTGACGGCGTAGACGTCGCCGCTCTTGAGGTAGATCAGCGCTTCCTCATCGGCCGCGTCCCGCACGTGCAGGCAGCCGGTCGCCTCGTCGGCGGCCAGCATGGTCAGGATCTCGGCGAGCGGTGTGACGGCGAGGTCGCCCTTGAGCACAGCTGACCTCCTCCTGTTGGCGCCACCGTTCGCCCGTCGAGGAAGCATCGGCAGGATCGGCCGAAGTGTTGAGCCGACCGCGCGGGCACCTGGGCTAACGGATCGGCCAAGCGGGTGACACGCCGTAACGTGGGTCGGGCGTGTCACGATCGGCCATGCTCGTGCTCGGCTCCGTGCAGCTTCCGGGGGCGAGGATGATGCTGAAGCGTCGGACCGGCCGGACGGCGGTGAGCGGAGAGATGGGCAGACGTGACTGAGACCCAGAGCGCGGGCGGGCAGCCCGAAGGCACCTATCCGGGGGGCAACCGCCGTATCGACCAGCCCGAAGGCACCTATCCGGGGGGCAACCGCCGTATCGACCGGGTCCTGGCCGAGGACTACCTGACCGGGCTGTCCGGTCGCGCGCTCCAGGACGTCCGCCAGCTGCGCAAGGAGGCGGAGCAGGAGGAGACCGACATCTCCTATCTCCGTCGCATGGTCGAGGGCCGGCTCGACATCCTGCGCGCAGAGGCGCTGCGTCGCTCGGGCGGCGGGAGCGGCTCCCTGGTCGACGACCTCAAGAACATCCTCAGCGACGACGGCGAGCGGGCTCCGGCGTACGGCATGGGCCGTCACATCGCCGTCGAGCCGTCCCGTGCGGACAGCCACCGCCGCGACCTCGAGGCCCTGCTCGCCGACGTCGACCTCTCCGACGTCTCGGCCCGCAACGACGACGAGCTGTCGGCGATGCGCGAGCGGCTGGAGGCCGAGGACCGGCTGCTCAGCGAGCGCCGCCGGGCCGTCCAGAAGGTGATGGACGCCTGCAGCGGCGAAATCACCCGGCGCTACCGGGACGGTGAGGCCAACGTCGCCGACCTGCTCGCCGACGACGCGACCGGCTGAGCGTCCGACCCTGGTGAGTCGTACGTCGGGTCGGCCGTGATGTCCGCCCCGCCGCCGGTGCTTGTCGAGGTGGTCCGCTCCGGCTTCGTCGAGGGGCACCACCGGGGTTCGGTGGTCGCCCTCGATGCCGACGGCACCGTCGTACTCAGTGCTGGGGACGTCGAGGCACCGGTGTTCCCGCGGTCGGCCAACAAGCCCCTGCAGGCGGTCGGCCTGCTCGGCGCCGGACTCGGTGCCGTCCTGGACGAGGCGGTGCTGGCCGACGCGGGCAACGACGCGCTGCTCGCCGTCGTCGCGTCGAGCCACTCCGGTGAGCCGATGCACGTCGAGCTGGTCGCGAGGCTGCTCGCCCTGGAGGGCCGCTGCTCCGCCGAGCTGCAGTGCCCGCCCGCGCTGCCCATCGACGAGGTGGCTGCTCAGGCGCTGCTGGCCGGCGGTGGCCAGCCGGACCGGATCCACATGAACTGCTCCGGCAAGCACGCCGGCATGCTGGTCGCCTGCGTCCGCAGCGGCTGGCTCACCCCGACGTACCGCCGGGCGGACCATCCGTTGCAGCGCGCGATCCGGGCGACGGTCGAGCGGCTGGCGGGGGAGCCGGTGGCGGCGGCGGGCGTCGACCACTGCGGCGCGCCCCTGTTCGCGCTACCGCTCACTGCCATGGCGCGCGCCTACGCCCGGCTGGTGATGGCTGATCCCGGCAGTGACGAGCGGCGGGTGGCCAACGCCATGCGGGCCCATCCCGACGTCGTCGGCGGGACCGGACGGGCCGTCACGGCGCTGATGGCCCGGGTGCCCGGGCTGCTTGCCAAGGACGGCGCCGAAGGGGTCTTCGCCGCCGCCCTGCCGGACGGTCGGGCGGTCGCCGTCAAGATCGACGACGGGGCCAACCGGGCCAGTGCGCCGGTCCTCGTCGCTGCACTGGCTGCCCTCGGCGTGGACGTGTCCGGCCTCGCGGGTGTCGCAACCCCGGTGCTGTACGGCGGAGGGCAGCCGGTGGGTCAGGTGCGGGCCCTGCCGCTGGCGTGAGCCGCCTCACAGCAGTTAAGTGCTTGCTGGAGATTGCACTCCAGCAAGCAGGGGCAGATAGTAGCTGTACACAACAGACCACAGATCTGGAGAGTGCTCATGCCCCGCATCCCGCACGTCAGCCCCAAGAACGCCACCGGCCTGGTCGACAAGTTCGTCGGTCTCTACAAGGAAGTTGTCGGCACCGTGTTCGACAACGACAAGCTGAAGAAGTCCGGCCAGCTCCAGCAGGAGGCCGGCACCGAGAAGATCAAGGCGATCCAGGCCGAGGTCGAGGCCAGCAGCCACAAGGCCAAGGCAGCAAGCGCCCAGAGTGCCGAGAAGAGCGCGCAGCGCTCGAAGGTCGACGCCTGAGATGGGCGTCTTCGAAGAGGCCAAGGGCAAGATCAAGGAGAAGGTCGGCGACGTGACCGACAACTCCGACCTGCAGGCGGAGGGCCAGGCCCAGAACGAGAAGGGTGAGGCCGAGCGCAAGGAGACCCAGGCGAAGGCCGAGGCTCAGGCGCACGAGAAGAAGGCTGAGTCGCTCGAGCAGGAGCAGAAGCAGCTGCAGGACAACAGCTAAGAACGTCGCCCAGCGACAAGGCACCGGACCGGAAGGTCCGGTGCCTTGTCTTATGAGCCGGGCGTGTTGCTAGCACCGCTGCTCGCAACGGTTAGCACCCGACGTACAGTGACCAGACCCGGCCTGCACGATGCAGAGGAGCGCAGGATGGCGACCCTGAACGTGCGCAACCTTGGCGACTACATCCGTGAGCAGCGCAACAGCTCGCAGATCTCGCTGCGCCAGCTCGCCCGGCTGGCCGGGGTCAGCAACCCCTATCTCAGCCAGATCGAGAGGGGGCTGCGCAAGCCGAGTGCGGAGATTCTCCAGCAGATCGCCAAGGCGCTGCGGATCTCGGCCGAGGCGATGTACATCCAGGCCGGCATCCTCGACGAGCGGCAGGGTGACGGCGACGTCGCCACGGCCGTCCTGCTCGACGAGGGACTGACCGAGCGGCAGAAGCAGGTGCTGCTGGAGATCTACGACTCGTTCCGCAAGGAGAATGAAGGCCGGCTGGTCGCGACGACCACCGACGACCCGGCGGTGACGACCGCGGTGAAGTCGGCCGTGAAGGCGGCCGCGACAGAACCGCGGCGCGCGCCCAAGCCCCGCAAGCCCTCGACAGACGACACGCAGAGCGCAGCCACCGCCTGACCCTGGCGGCTCCTCGAAGTTCCGTGGCTTCGAAATTTCAGTGGCTCCCGTACGCATGGGACCCCCGGTGCTCTCGCCCGGGGGTTTCGTGCCGTCCGGGGGCCGATCGGGCGAGGCGGGCTGTGGCATCGTCGCGACCATGACGGTGACGATGACGAGCGGTCCGCTGAGCGAGGCCGAGCTGGCCGGCCTGGACGCCTACTGGCGCGCGGCCAACTACGTGTCCGTCGGCCAGATCTACCTGCTGGCCAACCCGCTGCTGCGCGAGCCGCTGACCCCGGAGCAGACCAAGCCGCGGCTGCTGGGCCACTGGGGCACGACACCGGGCCTCAACTTCCTCTACGCACACCTGAACCGGGCGATCAAGGCGCGCGACCTCGAGGCCATGTACGTGATCGGGCCCGGTCACGGTGGCCCCGGCATCGTCGCCAACGCCTACCTCGAGGGCACCTACAGCGAGGTCTTCCCCGCGATCACCCAGGACGAGGAGGGGCTGCGCAAGCTGTTCCGCCAGTTCTCCTTCCCGGGCGGCATCCCGAGCCACGTCGCACCGGAGACGCCGGGGTCCATCCACGAGGGCGGCGAGCTCGGCTACGCCCTGGTCCACGCCTACGGCGCCGCCTTCGACAACCCCGACCTGCTCGTCGCCTGCGTGGTCGGCGACGGCGAGGCGGAGACCGGCGCGCTCGCCGCCAGCTGGCACTCCAACAAGTTCCTCGACCCGGTGCACGACGGCGCGGTGCTGCCGATCCTGCACCTCAACGGCTACAAGATCGCCAACCCGACCGTGCTGGCGCGCATCCCGCGCTCGGAGCTGGCCGAGCTGCTGTCCGGTTACGGGCACAAGCCCTACTTCGTCGAGGGGAACGACCCGGCCACGATGCACCAGCTGATGGCCGGCGTCCTCGACGAGGTGCTCGACGACATCGCTGCCATCCAGGCGGCCGCGCGCTCCGGCGCCAGCTCCGAGCGGCCGCGCTGGCCGATGATCGTGCTGGTCAGCCCGAAGGGCTGGACCGGGCCCAAGGAGGTCGACGGCAAGCCGGTCGAGGGGACGTGGCGGGCCCACCAGGTGCCGTTGCCCGAGGTCCGGGAGAGCAAGAAGCACCTGGGCCAGCTGGAGGACTGGCTGCGCAGCTACCGGCCCGAGGAGCTGTTCGACGAGACCGGCGCCCTGCGGCCCGAGCTGGCCGCCTTGGCTCCGACGGGCGACCGGCGGATGAGCGCCAGCCCGCACGCCAACGGCGGGCTGCTGCTGCGCGAGCTGTCGCTGCCGGACTTCCGCGAGTACGCGGTACCGGTCGAGAAGCCGGGGACGACGATGTCGGAGGCGACCCGGGTGATGGGGGACTTCCTGCGCGACGTGATGACGCGCAACGCCGAGCAACGCAACTTCCGGGTGTTCGGGCCGGACGAGACGGCGTCCAACCGGCTGCAGTCGCTGTTCGAGGTGACCGACCGGGCCTGGGAGGGCGAGCGGCTGCCCACCGACGAGCACCTGGCCACCGACGGCCGGGTGCTCGAGGTGCTCAGCGAGCACCTGTGCCAGGGCTGGCTCGAGGGCTACCTGCTCACCGGCCGGCACGGGCTGTTCAACTGCTACGAGGCCTTCATCCACATCATCGACTCGATGCTCAACCAGCACGCGAAGTGGCTGAAGGTCACCCGGCACATCCCGTGGCGCCGCCCGATCGCCTCGCTGAACTACCTGCTCTCCTCCCACGTCTGGCGCCAGGACCACAACGGGTTCTCCCACCAGGACCCCGGCTTCATCGACTACGTGATGAACAAGAAGGCCGAGATCGTCCGGGTCTACCTGCCGCCGGACGCCAACACCCTGCTGTCGGTGACCGACCACTGCCTGCGCAGCCGCGACTACATCAACGTGATCGTGGCCGGCAAGCAGCCGGAGCTGGACTGGCTGACGATGGACGAGGCGGTGGTGCACACCACCCGCGGCATCGGGATCTGGGAGTGGGCCAGCAACTCCGGGGTGGTGGTGCCGGACGTGGTGATGGCCTGCGCCGGCGACGTACCGACGCTGGAGACCCTCGCGGCGGTGGACCTGCTGCGCCAGCACTTCCCGGACCTGAAGGTGCGGGTCGTCAACGTGGTCGACCTGATGCGGCTGCAGACCGAGACCGAGCACCCGCACGGCATGCCGGCAGCCGAGTTCGACGCGCTGTTCACGGTGGACCGTCCGGTGATCTTCGCCTACCACGGCTACCCGTGGCTGATCCACCGGCTGACCTACGCCCGGACCAACCACGACAACATCCACGTCCGCGGCTACATCGAGGAGGGGACCACGACCACCCCCTTCGACATGGTGATGCTCAACAACCTGGACCGCTTCCACCTGGTGCTGGACGTGATCGACCGGGTGCCCGGGCTGGGACCGAAGGCGGCCGGCGTACGGCAGGAGATGGTCGACGAGCGGCTGCGGGCGCGGGCCTACACCCGTGAGGTGGGCGACGACCTGCCCGCGGTGAAGAACTGGGTCTGGCCGCACTGAGCGCGATACGCGTCCTCACCGCCAACGCCGGGTCGAGCAGCCTGAAGCTGTCGCTGCTCGGTCCGGGCGACGTCGTGGAGGCCGCACCGTCGCTGGCTGTGCCGGGTGGTCGGGTGGACCCGGCGGCTCTGCGTGCCGCGGTGGCCGAGATGCCGCGCCCGGATGCGGTCGGGCACCGAATCGTGCACGGCGGGAGGGTGTTCTCCGGTCCGGTGGTGATCGATGCCGCGGTGCGCGGACAGCTGCGTGAGCTGACCGACCTGGCCCCTCTGCACCAGCCCAAGTCGCTGGCTGCCCTCGACGCGGTGTCGGCGGTGCTTCCCGGCGTACCGGCGGTGGCCTGCTTCGACACCGCCTTCCACGCGGACCTGCCGCCGGCGGCGGCCACCTATGCGGTGCCGGCCGAGTGGCGCGAGAGGTACGGCGTACGCCGGTTCGGCTTCCACGGGCTGTCGCACGCGTATGCGACGCGGCGGGCGGCGGTGCTGCTCGGCGGGCTGCCGCGCCGGCTGGTGACCTGCCATCTCGGGGCGGGGGCGTCGCTGGCGGCCGTGCTCGACGGGCGGTCGGTGGACACCACGATGGGGTTCACCCCGTTGGAGGGGCTGGTGATGGCGACCCGGTCCGGGTCGGTCGACCCGGGGATG
Source organism: Actinomycetota bacterium (assembly GCA_030947185.1). Taxonomy (GTDB): domain Bacteria; phylum Actinomycetota; class Actinomycetes; order JALYXH01; family JALYXH01; genus JALYXH01. The sequence goes on from JALYXH010000154.1 coordinate 7,789, forward strand.
GTGCTGTGGCTGCAGGAGCACGCCGGGCTGAGCGCTGCCGAGGTGAACCGGGCGCTGGAGCACGAGTCAGGGGTCTCGGCTCTGGCCGGGACCGCAGACATGGCCGCGGTTGTCGCGGCGGCTCCGTCCGACCCGGCGGCCGAGCTGGCGCTGGAGGTCTACCTGCACCGGCTGCGCGGGCTGATCGCCGCGATGGTGGCGTCGCTGGGCGGCATCGACGCGCTGTTGTTCACCGGCGGGGTCGGCGAGCGGGCGCCGGTGGTTCGGGCCGGTGCGCTGGGCGGGCTGGGCTTCCTCGGCCTGTCGGTCGACCCGCAGCGGAACGAGGCGGCGGTCGGTGATGCGGAGATCGGGGCCGGCGGGGCCGGCGGGGCCGGCGTACGGGTGCTGGTGGTGACGGCACGGGAGGACCTGGAGATCGCGAGCGAGGTACGCCGGCTGCTGGCTGGGGAAGGGGGGCCCCATGGGTGACATGCGCTTCCGCCAGCTCGGCGAGTCGGGACTGACCGTGTCTGTGGTCGGCCTGGGCTGCAACAACTTCGGCCAGCGGCTGGACCTGGAGGGCACTCGTGTGGTGGTCGACGCCGCTCTCGACGCCGGTATCACGCTGCTGGACACCGCCGACGTCTACGGCGGGCAGGGGGGCAGCGAGTCGCTGCTCGGGCAGGTGCTCAAGGGCCGGCGCGACGAGGTCGTGCTGGCCACCAAGTTCGGGCTGGACATGGGCGGGTCCAACGGGGCCGACTGGGGTGTGCGCGGGTCGCGCCGCTACATCCGGCGGGCGGTAGAGGCGTCGCTGCGGCGGCTGCAGACCGACCACATCGACCTCTACCAGATGCACACGCCCGATCCGCGGACGCCGATCGAGGAGACGCTGGCGGCGCTGCACGATCTGGTGCGCGAGGGCAAGGTTCGCTACCTCGGCTCGTCGAACTTCGCCGGCTGGCAGGTGGCCGACGCGCACTGGAGCGCGGTGACCGAGGGCTTCTCGCCCTTCGTCTCCGCGCAGAACGAGTACAGCCTGCTCAAGCGGGAGGCCGAGGCGGAAGTCGTCCCGGCGTGCGGGCGCTTCGGCGTCGGGCTGCTCCCGTACTTCCCGCTGGCCAGCGGGCTGCTGACCGGGAAGTACCGCCGCGACGCCGATGCGCCGCAGGGGACCCGGCTGGCGGACCGGCCGGAGCGGCTGGCCGAGGCCGACTTCGGCCGGCTGGAGGCGATCCAGTCCTACGCCGACGAGCGCGGGCTGACGATGCTCGACGTGGCCATCGGCGGGCTGGCCGCGCAGCCGACGGTGGCGTCGGTGATCGCTGGGGCGACCAAGCCGGAGCAGGTCGCCGCCAACGTGGCTGCGGGCGAGTGGCAGCCGAGCCCGGACGACCTGACTGCGCTGGACCAGGTCGCACCGCGCGGGGCCGGCGCTTCCGGCTGAGCGCCGCTACTTCGGCGGGAGCGAGCGGGCGTAGTCCAGCCCGCGGGTGACCCAGGCGGCCAGTACCTCGTCGTCGTCCAGGACGGCGGCGTCCACCCGGAGCCAGCCCTTCATCGACCCGCGCCCGCCCATCTCGAAGGTGTCGGCGCCCGGCTCGGCGAGCAGCTCGTCGGTCCTGACCGGGTCGATCCGCACCATGAGGCCACCCTGGCCGCTGGCGGCGACGCTCATGTTGCCGTGGAGCAGGAAGGCGAGTCCGCCGAACATCTGCTTCTCGGTGACCGGTTCGTCGGGCAGGAGGGTCCTGATCCGCTGCGCGAGCTCTTCGTCGTACGCCATGGCCGGCAATCTACGGCGCAACGCCGGCCGGGGAAGGTGTGGCGGCACGCGTCAACGGCGCAGCCACAGCGACACGGCGGCCGGCTGGACGGTCTGACGCACGACGGCGACGAGGTCCGTGCTCAGGGTCTCCAGGTTCACCTCGTGCCGCAGCCGCTGGCTGAAGACCTCGACCACGCCTGCCGCGTCGTACCGCGCCCGGTTGAAGCGGCGGTCGACGCCGGCCTGCACCCGTCGGCGGAGCGGCTGGAACAGCGCGGCAACCGCCAAGGTGGCTGCGGCGACGGACAGTGAGGAGGAGCCGACGAGCTGCCCGAAAGCGGTGACCAGTCCGACGTAGAGCGCGATCAGCACGCCGGTGACGGCGGCGTACGAGACCGTCCGGCTGACGATCCGGTCGATGTCGTAGAGCCGATAGCG
>JALYXH010000163.1 GCA_030947185.1 Actinomycetota bacterium
GACCTCCTCCGAGGCCATCGGCGGGTGGTCGGGATGCACCATGTCCGGGGTGACCGGCCAGACACAGGGCAGGTTGCCGAGCTCGCCGGCCAGATCGGCCGCCGTGAACGCAGCCACGACCCCGGGCTCGGCGAGCGCCGGCGACACGTCGATGCGGGCGATCTTCGCGTGCGCCATCGGGCTGCGCAGGACTGCCATGTGCAGCATGCCCGGGAAGACGATGTTGTCGGTCCAGTTGGTCTGGCCGGTGACGAGCGCTGCGTCCTCCTTGCGCTTGCGCGACTGACCGACCTGACGGCTGCTGTCGGGCGCGTTCTGCTCGTCGCTGTCGGCGATCTCCTGGGCGACGAGTCCGGCGTCGAGCTGCTCACTCATGCCGTCGCCCCCTGCGCCGCGGTGCCCGACATCTCCCCGGCGGCCGCCTGCACGGCGTTGACGATGTTCTGGTAGCCGGTGCACCGGCACAGGTTGCCCTCCAGCCCGTGCCGCACCTCCTCGGCGCTGGGGTTGGGGTTCTCCTTCAGCAGGTCGGCGGCGGCCATGATCATGCCCGGCGTGCAGTAGCCGCACTGCAAGGCGTGCTTCTCGTGGAAGGCGCGCTGCAGCGGATGCCACTCGCCCCCCGTCGCGGCGCTTGGGGCCAGGCCCTGGATCGTGGTCACCTCACCCCCGTCTGCCTGGGCCGCCAGCATGGTGCAGCTCTTCACACTGGAACCGTTGAGGTGCACCGTGCACGCGCCGCAGTTGGAGGTGTCGCAGCCGACCGGCGTGCCGACCAGGCCGAGGCGTTCGCGCAGGTAGTGGACCAGCAGCAACCGGCCCTCGACCTCGTCCTCGTACGTCGTACCGTCGACCGTCAGGCGGATGCGGGGCATGGGCTCCTCCTCGTGGCGCACGTGTGCGGGGGGCGGGATCCGGCTGCGCGCCGATGTGCAGGCCGCCGTACCGCAGAGAGGCCAACCATAGACCGGGGTGACGTGACCTGCATCACAGTCAGAAGGCGCCCCGACCGGGCACCTAGGCTGGCGGGCGGAGCCGTCGAGACGAGGGACGCACCGGCAGTGAACGTGCGCGCGGTCGGCAGTGTGCAGGCCCGCCGGCTGGCCGGTGCGCTCGGTGCCCTGGCGCTCACGCTGGGCTGGCTCGCGGCCCCGGCGAGCCCTCCGCTTTACGACGGGATCGGCTTCCCGGACGAGCCCTACCGGTACGCCGGAACACCCCCTGCCGGCGCCGCAGTCACCCCGCCACCCACCGCCGGCCACACCACCGTGCCCGCAGTGGCCGGCAGCAACAGCGACCAGACCTACGTGACCAGCGACGAGCAGGCCCCGCAGGTGACCCTCTTCGTCGCGCAGCGCCTGCTCCTGGCAGGCGCTCGGGCCACCCGCATCGAGGTCTCGCTCACGCCCGCGGCCCCGGACGGGCCGGCCGACGGCGCCGCCGTCTTCGGCAACGTCTACCGGCTGACCGCGACCGCCGACGACGGCTCGGTGCAGGTGGGGCAGCCGCCCGACAGCGCTGTCGTGTCGCTGCGGGCCCCCTCGGCTCCGCCACCGTCGGCGGTGCTGGCCTACCGCACGGAGGGCGGACGCTGGCAGCGGCTGCCGACAGCCCTCGTGGGCACCGAGATCTACCAGGCCCGGGTGGCCGGCCTGGGTGACTACGCCCTGGTCGTCACCGCACAGCCCGGGCAGAGCCGCAGCACCGGCGGTTCCCTCCCGCTGCTGCTCGGCCTCGGGCTGCTGGTCCTGGCGATGGCAGCCGTCCTGCTGCTGGTCCGGCGCTCCGCGCGACGGCCGGCGTGACCGTCCAAGGCGACCGGCGGTCCGCCGTACTCCGCCGAGCCGTCCCCTCCGCGGTCCTGCTGGCCGGCTTCGCGGCAGCTCTTGCGCTGCGCGTTGCTCTCGGCGGTCCCGGCGTCGCGCGCTCGGCACCGGCCGGACTGGCTTTCGCCGGCTGTCTCGGCGTCCTGACGCTGGCGGCCGGCACCAGGCTGAGACTCGGCCGACGGGCCGCCTGGGCAGGCCTGCTGGCGGGTGCGGTGCTCTGCCTCCCGCCGCTGCTGACCCGGGTGGTCACCGGCTGGACTCCTCGTCCGGACGGCAGCTACCTGGGCTGGGCCGCTGTCGTCGCTGTCGTCGCGATAGCGGAGGAGGCCTTCCTGCGCGGAGCCCTCTACGACGCCGTCGCGGCCTGGCAGGGCGAGGTGGTCGCGATCGGCACGGGAGCGCTCGCCTTCGCCGTGCTGCACGTGCCGCTCTACGGCTGGCACGTCGCCATGCTCGACCTGGCAGTGGGCATCTGGCTCGGGGTGCTGCGCAGCCTCACCGGCTCCCCTGGCGCTCCAGCGGTCGCCCACGTCGTCGCCGACCTGGCCGGCTGGTGGGTCCGCTGAGCGCAGCCGAGAACTGCTCCTACGCCGGGTAGACCGCGATCTCGGTGGCCTTCACCGAGGCCCAGACCGACTCACCCGGGCGCAGGTGGAGCTCGGCGACGGCGGCCGGTGTGACGTCGGCGATCACCGACGGCGTTCCCGCGAGCCCGACCCGGACCAGGTCACCGTGCAGCTCGAGGCCGTCGACGGTGCCCGTCCAGACGTTGCGCGGGCTGCCTTCCGGCCGGGTCCGGTGCAGCGCCACCGACGACGGTCGGATCGCCGCGAAGACCTCCCCGGCCGGGCCCGGCGGCACGGTGAGCACGCCCCCTCCCGCGATAGCAACCTGCCTGTCGGTGGCCCGACCGCGGTAGAGGTTCAGCCCGACCAGCCGGGCGACGTAGGCCGTGCGCGGATGACCGGCGACCTCGCCCGGGCTGCCGGACTGCACCACCCGGCCGTCCTCCACCACGACGAGGCGGTCGGCCAGGGTGAGTGCCTCCAGGGCGTCGTGGGTGACGAGCACGGTGGCGCCGGCGTACGCGGCCAGATGGCGGCGCAGGTCGGAGCGGACCGTGAGGCGCGTCGCGGCGTCGAGCGCGGCCAGCGGCTCGTCCAGCAGGAGCAGGCGCGGTTCGCCGGCCAGTGCCCGGGCCAGCGCGACCCGCTGGGCCTGGCCCCCGGAGAGCGCTGACGGCCGGAAGCGAGCCTGCTCGGCCAGCCCCACCCGGGTCAACCAGTCCAGCGCAACCGCCCGGGCGTCGCCTCGGCCGGCCCCGCGACAGCGCAGCCCGAAGGCCACGTTGTCCAGCGCGGACAGATGCGGGAAGAGCAGGTAGTCCTGGAAGACCACGCCGACCGGGCGCTGCTCGGTCGGCACGCGCCGTCGCACCCCGGCGTCCTCCAGACAGGTCCCATCCAGCTCCACGCGCCCCTCCCGGAGTGGGACCAGCCCGGCCAGCGCGCGCAGCAAGGTGGTCTTGCCGGCGCCGTTGGGTCCCAGGACGGCGACCACCTCACCGGCGGCCGCTCTCAGGGAGACGTCGAGCTGCAGCGTCCCCCGCCGTACGACGACCTGGGCCGTCAGCAACGGCGGAGCGGCAGGAGCCCCGCTCATCGCGGCGAGAGCCAGCGGTCGCGGAGAGCGGCCAGCACCAGCACCGACACACCCAGCAGGACCAGGCTGAGGACGATCGCCGCTGCCGGGTTGGTCTCCAAGGCCAGGTAGACCGCCAGCGGCATCGTCTGGGTGCGGCCCGGGAAGTTGCCCGCGAACGTGATCGTGGCGCCGAACTCGCCCAGCGCGCGGGCCCAGCACAGCACCGCGCCGGCGCCGACCGCCGGGGCGACCAGCGGCAGGGTGACCCGGCGGAAGGCGACCCAACGGGTGGCGCCCAGGGTGGCCGCTGCCTCCTCGAACCCGGGGCTCGCCGTACGCAGGGCGCCCTCGACGGTGAGCACCAGGAAAGGCATGGCGACGAACATCTCGGCGACCACCGCACCGGCCGTGGAGAAGGGCAGCGAGATGCCGAAGACGGCCTCCAGCCCGCGTCCCAACAGGCCGCGCCGGCCGAGAACGACCAGGAGGGCGACGCCGCCCACGACCGGGGGCAGCACGAGCGGGAGGGTGACCAGCGCGCGCAGGATCGCGCGGCCACGGAACTCCAGCCGCGCCAGGACCCAGGCCAGCGGTACGCCGAACAGCGCCGACAGCACGGTGGCGATCGAGGCGGTGACCAGCGACAGGCGCAGTGCGAGCAGCACCTCGCGCCCGCGGAGCGCCGCGCCGAGCCCACTCCAGGGCGCCCGCACGAGCAGCCCGACCAGCGGGATCACCAGGAACGCGACGGCGACTGCCGCCGGGGCGAGCAGCCCGAGAGGAGCCTTGCCGCCGGCCCGCCAGGACCGGCCGACCGTCATGGCGGGCCGAACCCCGCCGCAGCCAGCGCGGCCTGCCCCTCGGGGCCGCGCAGGAAGGCGACGAAAGCGTCGGCGGCCGGCTCGTGCGTACCGCGCAACGCGACGACCGGGTAGTCGTTGACAGCATTGGCGGCCTCGGGGAAGTCGAAGCCGTGGACCGCAGAGCCGGCCGCCTTGACGTCGGTGCGGTAGACCAGCGCGGCGTCGACCTCGCCGGCACTGACCTTCGTCAGCGCACCTTTGACGTCCTGCTCGAGGGTGACCGGCTTGACCGTTACGCCGGCGGCGGCGAGGGCGCGCTTCGCGGCGTCCCCGCAGGGCACCTGCTCCGCGCACAGGGCCACCTTCACTCCCGGGCGCCCGAGGTCGGCCAGCGTGCGGACACCGGCCCGGTCGCCCTTGGGTACGGCGATCTGGAGGCTGTTGCGGGCGAACAGCGAGGGCGTGCCGCGGGCGAGCCCGGCTTGGACGACCACCTGCATGGTGGCCGGGCTCGCGGCGGCGAAGACGTCGGCCGGAGCGCCCTGGACGATCTGCTGGGCCAGCGTGGAGCTGCCGCCGGTGCTGACGCGCACCGTCGTACCGGGACGGGAGGCGGAGAAGCGCTGCCCGAGCGCGTTGAAGGCCTCGGTCAGCGACGCCGCCGCGAACACCGTGATCGTCTCCGCGGGCGCGGCGGCCGGCGGCCGTGAAGCCGCCCGTATGCCGCGGGACTCCCCGCAGGCCGCGGCGAGGACTGCGAGGACCGCGACCAGCACAGCAAGCGGCATCGTCCGCGACGGCCTGGTCGGGCTCTGCACATGTCCAGTGGGCACTGTCAGCCTCGTTCCGGGATCTCGATGACGACGCTCGTGGACTTGACGACGGCAACGGCCAGGACGCCGGCCTCGAGGCC
>JALYXH010000190.1 GCA_030947185.1 Actinomycetota bacterium
CCGCCGAGACCGCCGGCAGCTGCTCGTGCAGCTCGGTGCTGCGGAAGTACGGCACCACGAACAGCCAGCCCACGACGATGACCGGCAGCCAGCCGGCCGCCGTCGCCGGTCCTCGACCGAGGGGTCGCGCCACCCGGGCCGACACGCGGGAGACCGCGACCGTCGCGACGACGAGCAGCAGCGCGCGCGGACTGGTCAGCGTGTCCGCGACAAGGCCGGGTCGAAGGACAGCCAGGGTGCCCACCACGGTGGCTCCGATGGCCAGACGGACCGCGGTCGACCGGCTCGGAGCGCGCAGCTTGGTTGGTCGGAAGGGCTGGCCCACAACACCCATCATGGGCTACCACCGCTGCCCCGACGAGAGCCCGAGCGCGGCGGCTCGCCCCGGCTCACGTGGTGGGCGTCGGGCCGTCGGAGACGAGGGAGACCCGCGGGAGGTCCAGTGCCTCGGCGAGCGCGGCGGTCCACTGGGCGTAGCCGCGTTCGTTGGGATGGAAGCCGTCGGCGTACAGGCCCTGGTAGGGCGGCCCGGTGTGCCGCCACAGGTCGGCCACCCTCAGGCCACGCGCTGCCGCCGCCGCCCTGATGTGGTCGTTGACCGACCGGGTCTTCCGCTCGAACAGACCGCGAGAGACGGTAGCGACGACGGCGGTGTCGGGCAGGGCGGCCAGCAGGGCGTCGATGTCGGCGAGCCAGGTCCGGGTGCGCGTGTGCAGGACGTCGTTGCCGCCCACCACGGCCGTCACCAGGTCAGGCGTCAGGTCCAAGGCCGTCATCCTGGCCAGCTGGACGTCGGTCACCTCCCGCGTCCTGGCCCCCGAGCGGGACAGGTTGACGACCCGCCAGCGACGGCCGTCAGCGGCCTCCAGACGATCGAGCAGCTGGCCGACGTACCCCGTCCGGAGGGTGGCTCCGACCCCTTGCGCCGCGGAGTCACCCAGGACGGCCCACAACGGCCCGGCAGCCCGCAGCGCGGCGGCGTTGGCGGTGTCCCACGCCCTGGCGTAGGCGGCCACCTGGTCGGCGGTACGCGCGAACATCGGCAGCCGGGCCAGGCCTCGCCGTCGCGCGGCCTGCTCCGCTGCCCCGTCGTCCGTCGTCACCGCCCGAACGGTGCCGTGGCGACGCCGCCCGCGCAACCGCCGCTCCCGGCCGGGTTGTGGACGTTGCTCGGCTACCCTTGCCTGCCATGTGCGGCATCGCGGGCTACGTCGGCGCCAAGCCGGCGCTGGACGTCGTCATGGACGGGCTCCGGCGGCTGGAGTACCGCGGCTACGACTCGGCAGGCGTCGCCGTGCTCGACGACGCCGGAGGCCTCACCGTTGAGCGCAAAGCCGGCAAGCTCACCAACCTGGAGAAGGAGCTCGGCACCGTCGAGCTCCCGGGCAGCACCGGGATCGGTCACACCCGGTGGGCCACCCACGGCGCCCCCACCGACCGCAACGCGCACCCGCACCTGGACTGCTCGGGCCGGGTCGCCGTGATCCACAACGGCATCATCGAGAACTTCGCCGCCCTGCGCGCGGGCCTCGAGCAGCGCGGCCACGAGATGGCCAGCGAGACCGACACCGAGGTGGTGGCGCACCTGCTCGAGGAGCGCTGGGACGCGGCCGGGCACGATCTTGCCGAGGCCATGCGCAGCGTCTGCCGAGACCTCGACGGTGCGTTCACCCTCGTGGCGGTGCACGCCGGCGCTCCCGGCGTCGTCGTCGGAGCCCGCCGCAACTCCCCGCTGGTCGTCGGCCGCGGGACGGGTGAGCAGTTCCTGGCCAGCGACGTCGCCGCGTTCATCGCCCACACCCGGGAGGCGACCGAGCTGGGCCAGGACTCGGTCGTCGAGCTGCGGGCCGGCAGCGTCACGGTTACCGGCTTCGACGGCGCTCCCGCGGCCACCAACGACTTCCACGTCGACTGGGACATCAGCGCCGCGGAGAAGGGCGGCTACCGCTACTTCATGCTCAAGGAGATCGCCGAGCAGCCGCGGGCGGTGGCCGACACCCTGCTCGGCCGGTTCAGCGAGCGCGGTGAGCTGTCGCTGGACGAGATGCGGCTGTCCGACGGCGACCTGCGCGACGTCGACAAGATCTTCATCGTGGCGTGCGGGACGGCGTACCACTCGGGGCTGCTCGCGAAGTACGCCATCGAGCACTGGACCAGGCTGCCGTGCGAGGTCGAGCTGGCGTCCGAGTTCCGCTACCGCGACCCGGTGCTGGACCGCTCGACGCTGGTGATCGCGATCAGCCAGAGCGGCGAGACGATGGACACCCTGATGGCGCTGCGGCACGCCCGCGACCAGAAGGCCCGGGTGCTCGCCATCTGCAACACCAACGGCTCGACGATCCCGCGTGAGTCCGACGCGGTGCTCTACACCCACGCCGGGCCGGAGATCGCCGTCGCCTCGACCAAGGCCTTCCTCACCCAGGTCGTCGCGGTCTACCTGGTCGCGCTCTACCTGGCCCAGGTCCGCGGCATCAAGTACGGCGACGAGGTGGCCGCCCTGGTCGGTGAGCTCAACGAGATCCCGGCCCAGATCGAGGCGACGCTGGCCGGCATGGAGCCGGTGCGCGCGCTGGCCAGGTCGCTGGCCGACGCCAGGACGGTGCTCTTCCTCGGCCGCCACGTCGGCTACCCGGTGGCTCTCGAGGGTGCGCTCAAGCTCAAAGAGCTCGCCTACATGCACGCCGAGGGGTTCGCGGCCGGTGAGCTCAAGCACGGACCGATCGCCCTCATCGAGCCCGGCCTGCCGGTCGTGGTCGTCGTCCCCTCGCCGCTGGCCCGCAACGTGCTCCACGACAAGATCGTGTCCAACATCCAGGAGGTGCGGGCCCGCGGCGCCCGCACGATCGTGATCGCGGAGGAGGGTGACGAGGAGGTGACGCCCTATGCCGACCTCGTCATCCGGGTCCCGCACACCCCGACCCTGCTCGCACCGCTGGTGACGACGCTGCCGCTGCAGGTCTTCGCCTGCGAGCTGGCGGCCGCCCGCGGCCATGACGTCGACCAGCCGCGCAACCTGGCCAAGTCCGTCACGGTGGAGTGAGCGCCGACCACCTGTGGCGATCGTGGGAGTGGGGATCGACCTGGTCGACGTACGCCGGTTCGCCGACATCCTGGCCCGCTCCCCCCGGGTGGCCGAGCGGGTGCTGAGCCCGGCCGAGCGCGAGCAGCCGACCGAGGGACAGGCTGCCCGGTTCGCCGCCAAGGAGGCCCTGGCGAAGGCGCTGGGGGCACCCGGCGGCCTGCACTGGCAGGACGCCGAGGTCGTGCGGGCTCCTGGCCAGCGCCCGACCGTCGAGATGCGCGGGACGGTTGCTGCTGCGGCCGCCGCCCTCGGCGTACGCCGGGTGCACCTCTCTCTCAGCCACGACGGCGGGATGGCGACGGCCGTGGTGGTGGCCGAGTCGTGAGAGCGGCTCATCGGGTCGAGACGGTGCGGGCGGCCGAGGCAGAGCTGATGGGCCGGCTGCCCGCGGGGGCGCTGATGGCGCGGGCCGCCGCCGGGCTGGCCCGCCGCTGCGCAGCCGTCCTGCCCCGCGTCTACGGCGCCCGCGTCGTCCTGCTCGTCGGTGCCGGCAACAACGGCGCCGACGCGCTCTGGGCCGGCGCTGCCCTCGCCCGCCGCGGAGCGCGGGTGGACGCGCTGCTGGCGGCCGACGCCGACGCGGGGGCACTGGCCGCCCTGCGGCAGGCAGGTGGGCTGGTCGCCGGGCCGGGTGCCGGCGAGGCCGCACTGGTCGGCGCGGCCGACCTGGTCGTCGACGGGCTGGTCGGGATCGGCGGCAAGGGCGGCCTGCGCGAGCCCGCGGCCCGGCTGGCCGGACTGGCAGCGGGTGGCCGCGGCCCGGTGGTGGCTGTCGATGTCCCCAGCGGTGTCGACGCCGACACCGGGGCGGTCGCCGGCGCAGCGGTCCGGGCGGACGTCACGGTCACCTTCGGCACGCTCAAGCCGGGCCTGCTGGTCTCGCCCGGCGCCGCTCAGGCCGGGTTGGTCGAGCTGGTCGACATCGGGCTGGCGCCGTTCCTGCCGCCGGCCCAGGTCGCCGTACTCGACGCCGACGACGTGGACGCTCTGCTGCCCGCCCCGCATCGTGAGTCGTCCAAGTACACCCGCGGCGTCGTCGGCATCGTGGCCGGCAGCGCCGTCTACCCGGGTGCTGCCGTCCTGGCGACCGGGGGAGCGCTGCGAGCCGGGGCCGGCATGGTGCGGCTGGTCTCGGTGGCGCACCCGGCCGGGCTGGTCCGTGGACGCTGGCCGGAGGCAGTGGTGACCGAGGTGCCGGCCGGCTCGGGCGGGAGCCTCGCCGACCCCGCCGCGGTGCTCGGCGCCGGGCGGGTGCAGGCCTGGGTCGTCGGGCCTGGCATCGGTACCGACGACGACGCGGCGGCAGTGGTCGAGGCGGTGCTCGGCACCGACGTTCCCGTCCTGGTCGACGCCGACGCTCTCACCGTGCTCAGCCGGCAACCCGACTGGCTGCGCCGGCGGGCGGCGCCCACCCTGCTGACACCGCATGCCGGCGAGTTCGCCCGGCTGACCGGTGCCGATGCCGACGCGACCGGGCAGGACCGGATCGGTGCGGCCCGGGCAGCTGCCGCCGACCTCGGGGTGACGCTGCTGCTGAAGGGGACCACCACAGTGGTGGCAGACCCGGACGGGTCGGTCCGGGTCAACCCGACGGGCAGCAGCTGGCTCGCCACCGCCGGCAGTGGCGACGTCCTGTCCGGCGGCTGCGGCGCGCTGCTGGCCGGCGGTCTGCGCGTGCTCGACGCGGGCTCGGTCGGGGCCTTCCTGCACGGGCTGGCCGGCCGGCTGGCCTCGACCGGCAACGGGGCGACGACCGGCCAGGCACCGGTGCTGGCCGACGACCTGGTGGCGCGCTGGCCGGACGCCGTGCGCGCGGTCCGACGTAACGGCTGAGAGACTGTCGGTCGTGCAGAGCCCGCTGCGCGCCGAGGCCCGCGTCGACCTCGACGCCATCGCCGCCAACGTCGCCGTCCTCGTCGAGCGAGCCGGCGGCGCCCAGGTGATGGCCGTGGTCAAGGCCGACGGCTACGGCCATGGCCTGCTGCCCTGTGCGCGCGCGTCGCTGGCCGGGGGCGCCCGGTGGCTGGGCGTCGCCTTCGTGGAGGAGGCCCTGGCGCTGCGCGCCGCTGGGCTCACCGTCCCGATCCTGAGCTGGCTGGCCGCACCCGGGGAGGCCTTGGCAGCTGCCGTTGCCGCCGACGTCGACCTCTCGGCCAGCGCTACCTGGGCCGTCGGCGAGCTGGCCGCCGCCGGCCGCACCGCCGGCC
>JALYXH010000225.1 GCA_030947185.1 Actinomycetota bacterium
GGCTAGCTGACCGGGCCGGCCGGCCCGGCGAGCACCCGACGTACGGCGAGCGCCAACTGGCCGCAGCTGATGACCGACAGGCCGAGGGTCGCGGCCGCGCCCAGGCCGGCGATCAGCGGCTGGTGGCCGGCGTAGAGGCCGGCGCAGAAGAACGCGACAGCGGTCACGATGACCCGGGTCGGCCGCTCGCCGATCGTGACCACGCCGATCTCGCCCATGCCGGCGTTGCCGGCGCGGGCCCGGGCGTACTCGAGCAGCGCCACCGCCGAGCCGGCCGCCACGCACAGCCAGACCGGGGCGCCGAGGCGCCACAGCGCGACGAGGTAGATCCCGTCGGTCACCCGGTCGACCACGGAGTCGAGGACGAAGCCGATCTTGCTGGTCCGGTCCTCGAGGACGGCCACCGCGCCGTCGAGGTTGTCGAGCAGCCCGGAGGCGACGACCACCCACGCGCCAAGGAGCGGCCATCGGCCGCGGGCGTCGGCCAGCAGCACGATGACCAGACCGATCTCGACGCTCCACAGGGTGAGCACGTCGGGCTGCAAACCGGCCCGCGCCATCGGCCGGGCCACGGCGTAGGCCCAGCCGAGCCAGGTCCGGATCATCCACGAGCCGCGCGGGTCGAAGCCGCCGTGCAGAGGCGACCAGCGGTCGAAGTAACCGTCGAGGTCGGGCACGGGGGCGCTCGGCCGGCGGGAGCTGAGCACGCTCAGCACGACGAACGCGAGCGCGACGGCGGCCGTCGTGGCCGCGAGGGCGCTCATGGGAACAGGGTAGCGGCGCGCGGCGCTGTCCCCCGGCGTACGCACCGCTGCCCGAGCCGGAGGAACGCCCCGTGAGCGAGTCCGTCGTACCCGAGCAGGAGCCGCGCCGGGCGCTGGCCGTCTTCGCCCATCCGGACGATGTCGACTTCGGCGCCGCGGGCACGGTCGCGCGCTGGGTCGACGAGGGCTGGGACGTCCGCTACCTCTGCGTGACGCGCGGCCAGAAGGGCGGCCAGGACGCATCGGTCTCCCCCGCCGAGTACGGCGCGCTCCGCGAGGAGGAGCAGCGCAAAGCTGCGGCCGTGCTCGGGGTCACCGACGTGACCTTCCTCGACTACATGGACTCCGAGGTGTTCATCGACCTCGAGCTGCGGCGGCAGATCAGCCGCGAGTTCCGCCGGCACCGCCCGCACCGGCTGCTGACGATGGACCCGCAGCCCCTGCCGACCGACCGGTTCGTCAACCACCCCGACCATCGGGCCGTCGGCCAGACGGCGCTGGATGTGACCATGACCGGCGGCACGACGGCGCAGATCTTCCCCGAGCTGCTCGACGAGGGGCTGCCGCCCTGGCGGCACCTCGAGGAGAGCTGGCTGATGGGGCCGGCCACGGAGCAGGTCGTGGTCGACGTGACGGGCACGTACGCCCGCAAGATCTCGGCGCTGCGCGCCCATGCCAGCCAGATCGCTGACTTCGACGTCGAGACCTACATCGGGAACCGGCTGGCCGAGGCCGGCCGCCCGCACGGCTACGCCTACGCCGAGAGCTTCCGGGTGCTCAGCTACCGGCGCAGCTGAGCGCCCTCGAGCCGCAGCCCGAGGTTGCGGTAGATCTCACGGGTCGCCGTCGAGCGGTTGAGGGTGATGAAGTGCAGGCCCGGGGCACCTTCGTCGAGCAGCCGCCGGCACAGTGCGGTGGCCACCTCCACCCCGATGGCCCGTACGGCGGCCGGGTCGCCTTCGACCGCGTGCAGCCGGTCGGCCAGGTCGGCCGGGAAAGCCGCCCCCGAAAGCACCGCGAAGCGCTCGATCTGCGCCACGTTGGTGACCGGCATGATGCCGGGCAGGATCGGGACGTCACAGCCCGCAGCCGCTACCCGGTCACGCAGCCGGAGGTAGTCCTCGGCCCCGAAGAACATCTGGGTGATCGCGAAGTCCGCGCCGGCCCGGCACTTCTGGATGAAGTAGCGCGCGTCGCTGTCGAGGTCGGCCGATCGTGGGTGCTTCTCGGGGAACGCCGCGACCCCCACACAGAAGTCGCCGGAGGCGCGGAGCAGCCGGACCAGGTCCTCGGCGTACGCGAGCCCGTCCGGGTGCGCCACCCACTCCGCTTGCGGGTCCCCAGGCGGGTCGCCACGAAGGGCCAGGACGTTGCGTACGCCGGCACCGGCGTACTGCCCGATCACCCGGCGCAGCTCGGCCACCGAGTGGTCCACGGCCGTGAGGTGGCCCAGCGGGGTGAGCGTGGTCTCGGTGGCGATCCGCTCGGTCATCCGCACGGTGGTGTCGCGGGTCGACCCGCCGGCGCCGTAGGTCACCGAGACGAAGCTCGGCTGTAGGGACTCGAGCTCGCGAATCGCCTGCCAGAGCGTGCGTTCGCCCTCGGCCGTCTTGGGCGGGAAGAACTCGAAGGAGTACGACGGCCGGCCCTCGGCGAGCATGTCGCGGATGGTCACGGCCGGCTGCCGCCGCACCCTGCCGCCCGCTGCCATGCCGCAACGGTAACCAGCAGGCGGAGAACCGGACCACCGGGCCGGCCCGAACACTGTGCAGAGCGCCCATACTTCGCCAGTCGGCACGCGGTGCCGGCACCCAGCCGCCTCGGGGGACCCATGACCCAGCCCGACCCGACCGACCGCGCCGACCTGCGCCAGCGGGTGCAGAAGGTGCTCGCCGGCTTCCTCGCCGGCCAGGCCAGCCGGCTCGACGCGGTCAGCGAGGAGCTCGGCCCGGTCGCCGACGCGCTGGCCGAGTTCCTGCTCGACGGCGGCAAGCGGCTGCGGCCGGCGTTCTGCTACTGGGGCTGGCGCGGCGCCGGCGGCGCCGACACCGAGGGGGTCGTCGCAGCTGCGTCGTGCCTCGAGCTGCTCCACGCCTGCGCACTGATCCACGACGACGTCATGGACGGGTCGGACACCCGCCGCGGCCGGCCCGCCGTCCACCGGCGGTTCTCTGCCCTGCACCGCGGCGAGAGCTGGCGCGGCGACCCCGAGGCGTTCGGGCTCTCGGCGGCCATCCTGCTCGGCGACATCTGCCTGATCTGGGCCGACGAGATGCTCAACACCAGCGGGCTCCCGAGCGAGGCGCTGCTGCGCGCCCAGCCGGTCTACGACGGGATGCGCAGCGAGCTGATGGCCGGGCAGTACCTCGACCTGCTGGAGCAGGCCCTCGGCGGCGGCTCGATCGACCGGGCCCTGCGGGTGGCCCGGTACAAGAGCGCGAAGTACACGATCGAACGCCCGCTCCAGCTCGGCGGCGCCCTCGCCGGTGCCCCGCCCGAGGTGCTGGCGGGCTACTCGGCGTACGGGCTACCGCTGGGCGAGGCGTTCCAGCTGCGCGACGACGTGCTCGGAGTGTTCGGAGACCCGTCGCAGACCGGGAAGCCGGCCGGTGACGACCTGCGCGAAGGCAAGCGCACCGTGCTGATCGCCTCGACTCTCGACCGGGCCACGCCGGCCCAGTCAGCCGTCGTACGCCGGCACCTCGGGGACCCGCACCTCGACGAGGTAGGGGTGGCCGAGCTGCGGGCAGTCATCGAAGGCACCGGCGCGCTGGCCGAGGCCGAGCGGCTGATCAGCCGGCTGACCGACGACGCCCTGCTGGGGCTGGAGACGGCACCGGTGGAGCCGGAGTCTCGACTGGTCCTGGGCGAGCTGGCAGCAGCTGCCACCAGCAGGCGGCTCTAGCGGCCTTCAGAACTCGTACGGATCGATCTTGGCGAAGCCGGCCTGCACGAATGCCGGATCGAGCTCACGGAGCAGCTCGTCGCGAACCCTGATGCCGAGCACGTCCGGGTAGTCGGCAGCGACCGAGCGCAGCCCGTCGGCGAGGTTGACCAGCGCCTCGTCCCTGGTCAGCTCGCCGTCGCTGACAGCGACGCGCACCGCTGCGACCAGCTCGGACAGCTGAGCACTTGCCGCGTCGTCTTCGACGTCGAAGACGGGGAGGTCGCTTCCGCTGTCTTCGGTCGGGTGGTCGGACTGCTCAGACACCGTCGCTCCTCGCGTGTTCCCCGGCCTGCGGCCGGCCGCCGCCGAGCCTAGATGGGCGGGAGCTGAGCCGCTCACCTAGGCTCGATGGGTGCGCACCGTGCCGGGACCTACCGACCGCGTCGTCGTCGTCGGCGGCGGGCTGGCCGGCCTGTCCGCGGCGCTGCGGCTGGCGGGTGCCGGCCGTGAGGTGACGGTGCTCGAACGGGCGGAGGTCCCCGGCGGCCGGGCCGGGCTGCTCGAGGACAGCGGCTACCGCTTCGACACCGGACCCACCGTGCTCACCATGCCCGACCTGATCGCGGACGCGTTCGACTGCGTCGGCGAGCGGTTGGAGGACTGGCTCGAGCTGGTGCCCGTCGACCCGCTCTACCGCGCGTTCTACCCCGACGGCTCACAGCTCGACGTCCGGGCCGACGTCGACGCGATGGCCGAGGAGGTGGCCCGCGTCTGCGGCCCGGCCGAGGCCGCCGGTTACCGCCGCTACGTGGAGTTCGTCTCGCAGCTCTACCGCCACGAGATGTCCGACTTCATCGACCGCAACATCGACTCCCCCTTCGACCTGCTGACGCCCAACCTGGCCCGCCTGGCCGCCCTCGGCAGCTTCCGCAAGCTCAGCACCAAGGTCGGACAGTTCCTGCGCGACCCCCGCACCCAGCGGGTGCTGTCCTTCCAGTCGATGTACGCCGGACTCTCGCCGTACGACGCGCTCGCGATCTACGCCGTGATCGCCTACATGGACTCGGTGGCCGGCGTCTTCTTCCCGAAGGGCGGCATGCACGTGCTGCCGCGGGCGCTGGCCGGTGCGGCCGAGAAGCACGGGGTCACCTTCCGCTACGGCACGTCGGTCGAGCACGTCGAGGTGCGGGGCGGCCGCGCGGTGGCCGCGATCACCGGCGACGGCGACCGGGTCGAGGGTGACGTCTTCGTGCTCACGGTCGACCTGCCGGTGGCCTACCGCGACCTGCTGCCACCGGACCTGACCCCCAGGCGCGTGGAGAAGCTCAGCTACTCCCCGTCGTGCTTCCTGCTGCTGGCCGGGTCGTCGGCGGCGTACAGCAAGACGGCGCACCACAACATCCACTTCGGCCGGGCCTGGCGCGGCGTCTTCGACGAGATCATCCGCGACGGGCATCTGATGACCGACCCGTCGATCCTGGTCACCAACCCCACCTTCTCTGACCCCGAGCTGGCACCCGAGGGCAAGCACATCTACTACGTCCTCGCGCCGACGCCGAACCTCGACGCCCGCATCGACTGGGACGTCGTCGGCCCGCGCTACCGCGACGAGATCGTCGGGCGGCTGGAGGGGATGGGCTACGTCGGGTTCGGCGACTCGATCGAGCTCGAGCACGTCACGACCCCGGCCGACTGGCGGCGCCAGGGCATGGAGCGTGGCGCCCCCTTCGCCGCCGCCCACACGTTCTTCCAGACCGGCCCGTTCCGCCCGGCCAACCTGGCGCCCAAGGTCGACGGCGTGGTCTTCGCCGGCTCCGGAACGGTGCCCGGCGTCGGCGTACCGATGGTGCTGGTGTCAGGGCGACTGGCGGCGGAGCGCATCGTCGGGCCGGACCGGGCCTACCGCTCCCGCGCTGCGCGACCGGCCGCCGCACCGCTGCGGTGAGCGGCCGGGAGCTCGACGCTGCGGGTATCCGCGATCCCGCACTACGCGCGTCGTACGACGCCTGCCGCCGGCTCAACGCCGCGCACGGCCGCACCTACTACCTGGCCACCCTGCTGCTGCCGGCGTGGAAGCGGCCCTACGTGCACGCGCTCTACGGCTTCGCCCGCTACGCCGACGAGATCGTCGACGACCTGTCCTCGACGCTGACCGACGCACAGAAGTCGGACTGGCTGGTCGGCTGGGGCGAGCGGTTCCTGCGCGAGGTGCGCGAGGGAGGCAGCGAGCACGAGATCTCCCGCGCGGTGGTCGACACGGTCCGGCGCTGGGAGATCCCGCTGGAGCACATCGAGTCGTTCCTCGCCTCGATGCGGATGGACCTGACGGTCACCCAGTACAAGACCTACGACGACCTGATGACCTACGTCTACGGATCGGCGGCGGTGATCGGGCTGGAGATGGTGCCGATCCTGGAGCCGGTCGACGATGCGGCCTACTCCTATGCCGCGGACCTCGGCATCGCCTTCCAGCTCTCGAACTTCCTGCGCGACGTCGGCGAGGACCTCCGCCGCGGCCGGGTCTACCTGCCGATGGAGGACCTGGCCGCCTTCGGCGTCACTCGCGAGCACCTGTCCGCCGGGGTGGTGGACGGCCCGATCCGCCGGCTGCTCGCGTTCGAGATCGCCCGCACCCGCGAGATCTACCGGGCCGCCGAGCCCGGCGTACGGCTGCTGCACCCGACCAGCCGCGACTGCATCCGCACCGCTGTCGCGCTGTACGGCGGGATCCTCGACGAGATCGAACGGGCCGACTACCGGGTGCTCGACCAGCGGGTCCGCGTCGGCGGGCTCAAGCGGGCTGCGGTTGCCGGGCCGGGGCTGTGGCGGGCCGCGCGCGCCCGCCGCCGGACAGCCAGTCCCGCGCAGAGCTAGTCGAACAGGTCGGGCCGGTTGGCCCGCAGCTGAGTGCCGATCTCGGTGTCCCGCCAGTTCCTGGCGTAGTGCGTCAGGACGAGCCGCTGCATATTCAGCAGCCGGAGCCGTGACGACTCGACAGTCAGCACCTCGACGTGGCGGCCGAACAAGTCGCGGGCACTATGCAGTGACCGCATCTCTTGCCAGCGGACAACGGCGCTGAAGCCGATGAGCCGACGGAACACGAGTCCGCTCGGTTGCGCATTGAGCCGCTGCGAACGTTGGACTGCGGCCGTGCCGACGACTCCGACGGACATGAGGGCCCCGGAGAGCATCGAAAAGCCGAAGAGCCAGAACACGAGGCTTCCGACCGCAGCTGCCAGCCCGATCACGAGCGCAACAACGGGCGCAATCACCGCCCAGCGCACGCGGTAGGTCTGGGACATCGGCTACCGCCTAGAGGTCACTCGGTTCTGCCGGCGACCCAGCCATACCCACCAGCACAGGGTCTGCGTCACCAAGGCGAACCCGAACAGCAGGTCCTCCACCGGGGCATAGGCGATCCGGCCGTCCCCGAGAAGCCGCGGCGTGGCTGATCCGAGGATGGCGGCGCCGTCATAGGTCACGATCCGCCGACCGGTGAGCACACCGTTCACGACCAGCTGGAAGAACAGCACGATCGCGTACGCCGTCCAGAACGACCGCCGCGTCACCAGCCGGGTGCGCAGGACCAGCAGGTCGAGGGCCACCGTCGCGGCGACGCCGACGACGGCGGCGACCGTGTAGCTCACGAGTCGCGCTCGGCCGGCTCATCGCCGTAGGACCAGTGCGGCCGCCGGGCCCGCACCGCCTCGAA
>JALYXH010000007.1 GCA_030947185.1 Actinomycetota bacterium
GCAGCCGGCAGCCGGCCACGCCCTGATGACCAGGGGCTCTGGGTGGAGCGGGAGGCCCTGAAGATCGCCGTCCAGCGGCCGGCGCTGGCCGGCCCGGTCTTCGACGACCTCGACCCTGCTGTGTTCACCGACCAGGCGTACGCCGGCGTGCACAAGGCAGTTGCCGGCGCCGGCGGCGTGTCCGCCGCCACTGCCGGCGAGGCCTGGGTCACCCGGCTGCGGGACGAGTCCGGCGATGACCAGGTGCGCTCGCTCGTCACCGAGCTGGCGGTCGAACCGGTCCGTTCCACCGGCGATATCGACGCCCGCTACTGCGACGCAGTCCTGGCCCGCCTGCAGGAGATGGCCGTCGTACGACGGGTGACGGAACTGAAATCACGTGTCCAGCGGTTGAATCCTGTGGACGCGGCCGAGGAGTACAACCGGCTCTTCGGCGAGCTGATCGCCCTCGAACAGCTGAGAAGGGGTCTGCGTGAGCGCAGCCTCGGCAGCCTGTGACCGAGCCGGACATCTGGATTTGAGAGCAGGGACAACATCGTGAGCCCCACCGCAGCACCGAAGTCCGCCGCGCTTCCCCGCGAGGCGCAGATCGACGAGGTGCAGAACCTCATCGCCAAGGGCAAGGAGGCAGGCTTCCTCACCTCCGAGGAGATCGGCACCGCCCTTGTCGCGGCCGAGCTGCCCCCGGAGTCGATGGACGCCGTGCTCCAGGTCTTCAACGACGAGGGCATCGAGATCGTCGAGCCGGGCGACTCCGAAGAGGAGGAGAGCCCGGAGGCCGCCTCCCTGCGCCGCAAGCAGGAGGAGGAGCTCGCCCTCAAGGCGCCGACCAACGACCCGGTCCGGATGTACCTCAAGGAGATCGGCAAGGTCCCGCTGCTCACCGCGGAGGAGGAGGTCGACCTCGCCAAGCGGATCGAGGCGGGCCTGTTCGCGAGCGAGAAGCTGGCCACCACCAAGCGGATCGCCGACCGCACCAGGCGCGACTTCGAGGCCATCGAGCGCGACGGCCAGATCGCCAAGAAGAAGCTGGTCGAGGCCAACCTGCGACTGGTGGTCTCGATCGCCAAGCGCTACGTCGGTCGCGGGATGCTGTTCCTCGACCTGATCCAAGAGGGCAACCTCGGCCTGATCCGGGCGGTCGAGAAGTTCGACTACACCAAGGGCTACAAGTTCTCGACGTACGCCACATGGTGGATCCGGCAGGCCATCACGCGGGCAATAGCCGACCAGGCGCGCACCATCCGCATCCCGGTGCACATGGTCGAGACGATCAACAAGCTGATCCGGATCCAGCGCCAGCTGCTCCAGGACCTCGGCCGCGAGCCGAGTCCCGAGGAGATCGCGAAGGAGATGGACCTCACGCCCGAGAAGGTGCGCGAGATCCTCAAGGTCAGCCAGGAGCCGGTGTCGCTGGAGACGCCGATCGGCGAGGAGGAGGACTCCCACCTCGGCGACTTCATCGAGGACTCTGACGCGGTGGTGCCGGTCGACGCGGCCAGCTTCATCCTGCTGCAGGAGCAGCTCGACTCGGTCCTGCACACCCTGTCCGAGCGGGAGAAGAAGGTCATCCAGCTGCGCTTCGGGCTGACCGACGGCCACCCGCGCACGCTCGAGGAGGTCGGCCGGGAGTTCGGCGTGACCCGGGAGCGCATCCGGCAGATAGAGAGCAAGACGCTGTCTAAGCTGCGCCACCCGAGCCGCTCGCAGAAGCTCCGCGACTACCTCGAGTAGGCCGCCCCGCCAAGCCGTGCCGGCTGGTTGTGATGGGATTCGCCGCATGGCGGCATACGTGGTGTGTGACATCGAGGTGACCGACCCCGAGGGGTACGAGGGCTACAAGGCGCTCTCCGGGCCGTCGGTCGAGAAGTACGGCGGCCGCTACCTCGCCCGCGGTGCCGAGGTCGCCGTGCTCGAAGGCGAGTGGCGGCCCAGCCGGTTCGTGATCATCGAGTTCGACGACGTGGCGACGGCCCGCCGCTGGTACGACGGCCCGGAGTACACCGAGGCCCGTGAGATCCGGCAGGCCAGCTCGAAGGCCTCGTTCATCCTGGCTCCGGGGGTCTGACCCGCCGATGCGCCTGTTCGGCCGTACGCCGATGCCTGCCGTGCTGCGCGACCAGGTCAAGCCGAGGCTCGGCCGCGGGGAGCACATCGCGGCCTGGGCGGCCGTACGCGACGGCTCCGCGGTGGCGGCGACCGACGCCGGACTGTTCCACCACGACGGGAGCGGGTTCGTGCTGCTGCCGTGGGCCGACGTCGAGACCGCGACGTGGCGCGACGGCGCGCTCACGGTGGTCGAGGCCAGCAGCGTGTTCGGCAGCGGCCGCCGGCACGTCTTCGACCTCGTCGACGCGCACCAGCTGCCGGAGGTGGTGCGCACGCGGGTGGAGAGCACCATCGCGCTGAGCCGGCACCACCGGCTGCCGGCTGCCGGCCGGGCCGGGGTACGGGTCGTGGCCCGCCGCCAGCCGCACTCGATCACACTGCGCTGGATGCTGGTCTACGACCCGGGCGTGAACAGCACCGACCCGTCGGTGGCGGAGCAGGCGGAGGCCCTGCTCGCGCAGGCCAAGGGCAGTGTGGCCGCGGCCCAGGCCGACCTGATCTAGCTGGCCGCCCGTCGCAGCGCCGCCGGGTCGCGGAGCAGGCCCAGCACGGCCAGCTCGATCGGTCCGTGCGTGGCCAGCTGGCCGAAGGACATGCCGTCGCCGAGGTCCTCGACCACCTCGATGATCGTCTCGCCGTTCTGGTAGCGGTCGATGACCCGCGGGTCGATGTAGGAGGCCCGGCAGACCGCGGGGGTGTTGCCCAGCTTGTCGGCCACCTCCTTCACGACCCGGGTGACCGCACGGGTCCGCGCGGTCGGCGTGGCGGCGGCGTAGGTCGACACGGCCAGCCCGACGGCCGCCAGCACCGTCGCGTTCCAGGTGCGGAAGTCCTTCGCCGTGTAGTCCCCGCCGGTGACCTGACGCAGGTAGGCATTGACATCAGCACTGCGGATGTCGGCCCAGCCGGTGCGGGTGCGGTAGGCGAGCAGCTCGTCACCGCCGCCCCGGCGCCGCTTGAGGGCGCCCACGACGGCGAGGACGTCGGCGTCGGCGAGCTCCTGCTGGCGTCGCTTGCCGCTCTTCGCGACGTAGTCGAAGGAGATCACCCCCTGCCGGCTCACGCTGACGTGGTCGCGGCGCATGGTCGCCAGGCCGTAGGTCTTGTTGGTCTCGGCGTACTCCTCGCTGCCGATGCGGAAGAAGCCCATCTCCAGCAGCCGGAACGCGCAGCCGAGCACCCGGTCGCGGGTGAGCCCAGGCTCGGCCAGGTGCCCGCTGACGGTGACCCGGGCGGCCGGCAGCCGCTCGGCGAAGTCGAGTGCCCGGTCGAACTTGCTCGCGTCCTGCTGCATCCGCCACTGGTCGTGGTAGCGGTACTGCCGGCGGCCGCGGGCGTCGATGCCCGTGGCCTGGATGTGGCCCATGGGCAGCTGGCAGATCCAGACATCCCGCCAGGCGGGCGGCAGGACGAGGGCGTCGGCGCGTGCGATCACGGCCTCATCGGTGATCGGCATGCCGTTCGGGTCGAGGTACTCCCAGCGCTTGCCCCGTCGCCGGCGGGTGAGGCCGGGTCCGGAACAGGTCACTCGGCGGAGTCGGGGCACGAGCCCAGGCTTACCCGCCCTACGCCGGGTCGCAACCCGGCCGCGGTGCGACCGGCCGGACCCGTCTGACTCCTGAGTGCCCTCGGCCCGTCAGGTCCCGGGCTCGATGTGCATGGCCCGCTCCTCGGCGCTGAACCCACCGAGGTCGGTCCCGACGTCGTGCCCGACCGCCTCGGCCTCGGTGTCGGACCTGGCGCCCTCGTCGGACTCGACGATGCGACCGACCCGCTCCTCGGCGTCGACCGGGTACGGCGAGTCGGCGCCTTCGCTCTCATCCGCGTCCAGGTCCGCCCGATCCAGTACGTCGGGCTCCTCACGGCTCAGGCGCAGGTCCAGCGGCTCACCGGCCGCTTCTTCGGCCGCCGTCGTGCCGTAGTCGTCGACCGCCAGGGGGGTGTCCCGGGGGCTCAGCTCGAGCCCTTCCTGGGCGTCGCCGGTGATCTCCTTCTCGGCGAGGACGTAGCCCATGTCGGGCTGACCGTCCTCCTCGGCCGCCGAAGCGGGCTCCGGAATCCGCCCTGACATCAGGAGCTGGAGCTGCCGGCGGCTGACTCGATGGTCGTCTTGAAGGTGGCCAGCGCCTTCTCCACCTTGGTCTGCGGGTCGGCGAAGATCTTGGCCACGGCCTCGCCGACGAAGCCGGCCGGCGGGTCGTACGCCAGGCTCACCTCGACGCCGGTGCTCTGTCCGTGGTCGTCGAACCGGACCGCGCCCGAGTTGGCGACCTGCATGGCCGAGCTGTCGACGGTGGCCCAGGCGATCTTCTCGTTGGGGACGTCTTCAACGATCCTGGCGTCCCACTCCACGGACTTGCCCAGCGGGCCGTGCACCTTCCAGTGCGTGACCTGGGTGTCGCCACCGGCCGGCTGAACGCTCTCCACGTCCGGCATGATCTGCGGCAGGTTCGTCAGACCCCGCCACCAGCTGTAGGCCTGCGAAGCCGGGACACTGACTTCGAGATAGTGCGCGACGGTGCCCATGCTGTCCTCTCCGGAAAGTGACGCTGTCTCCTCAGGTCTGCCCTGGAGGGACCCGCTCTCAAACGGAGCGCGCCCGGATGCTCGGCTCGCGCAGGCTCAGTGGCCGCCCTGCCCGTTGGTCGAGACCGCCGGGTCCCCGGTCGGGTACGGCGGGGCACCGGTCGAGACGTCCCGGCCGCCGATCCGCTGGGCCACGGTCGAGGTGACCTTCTGGCCCACGAGGCGCTTGGCGCTGCCCACCACCTCGGCCGCCTGGGCCTGCAGCACACCGGCGGTCTCCTGCACCGCCGGACTGTCGGCGAACTTGCGAGCCGACCGCCGGATCGCGTCGTACCTGGCCCGGCCGGCCCGCGCACCGAGCACATAGCCGGCAGCGAAGCCGGTGAAGAAGGTCGCCTTGTACCGCATGGGCAGCTCCTTGGCTCGAGGTCGGGCAGGGCGGTCGGCGCGGGGACGGTGGCTGTGTGTGCGCTACCCTCGAACGGGCCGCCGGCGGTGCAGCGGACCAGTCCCGCGTAGCTCAATTGGCAGAGCAGCCGGCTGTTAACCGGCAGGTTATAGGTTCGAGTCCTATCGCGGGAGCGCCCGTCACCTGTGCCAGGGTGGCCTGTGCAGATCTACGGGCACCGGGGCGTACTGGCCCGACGTCCCGGCAACACCGTCGAGGGCGTGGCCCTCGCCTTCGCCGACGGAGCCGACGGCGTCGAGATCGACGTACGCCGGACCGCCGACGGCCGACTGGTCTGCTGCCACGACCCCAGGGTCGCTTTCGACAACGGCACCCGGATGCGCCTGCTGGCGCAGACCGACGTGGCCCTGCAGGCCTCGACCTTCCGCGGCGGCTACCGGCTGGCCCGCCCGGAGGAGCTGCTGGACGTGGCCGCCGGGCGACGGGTGATCGTCGAGATCAAGAACAACAAGCTGGCCCGCGACTACGACGTCACTGCCACCGCGTCGGCCAATGCCCTGCTCGAGCTGCTGGACGCCCGGGCGGCGGCCGGCTGCATCGACGTGGTGTCGGTGTCCTCGTTCGACATCCGCGTGATCGACGCGGTCCGGGCGGCCCGGCCGGACCTGGTCACCGGCTACCTGACCAGGTACCGCACCCGGGTGCGGACGGCGATCAGCCGCGCCATCGGCCGTGGGCATGCCGAGTGCCACCTGCACGTCAGCTCGCTGCTCGCCGACCCGGGCGGGGTGAGCCGTCTCAACGCGGCCGGACTGCAGGTCATCGGCTGGACGGTCAACGCACCGGAGGACGCCCACATCCTGGCCGCGGCCGGTGTCAACGGCGTGATCACCGATGACCCGCTGGCGCTGCGCACAGCGCTCGGCTAGCGCCCTCGCCGGACACAATGGCCCGTCGGGGTCAGTTCACGCCCCAAACCGGGCCGGTGGACGTCAGGATGTGCGTCATGGCAGAGATCTCCTACGAAGGCGCCACGCGCACCTATCCCGGTGAGTCGACGCCGGCGGTGGACGCCCTCGACCTCGACATCGCCGACGGCGAGTTCCTGGTGCTGGTCGGCGCGTCCGGCTCGGGCAAGACGACGGCCCTGCGCATGCTCGCCGGCCTGGAGAAGATCGACAGCGGGCGCATCCGCGTAGGCGACCGGGATGTCACCGACATCCCGGCCCGCAGCCGGGACATGGCGATGGTCTTCCAGAGCTATGCCCTCTACCCGCACATGAGCGTGGCCGACAACATGGCCTTCGCGCTGCGGATGCAGAAGGTGAGCAAAGAGGAGCGGATGCGGCGCGTCCGCGAGGCCGCCACCCTGCTCGACCTCGACAAGTACCTCGACCGCAAGCCCAAGCAGCTCTCCGGCGGCCAGCGCCAGCGGGTCGCCATGGGCCGGGCGATCGTCCGCCAGCCCAAGGCCTTCCTCATGGACGAGCCGCTGTCCAACCTCGACGCCAAGCTGCGGGTGCAGACCCGCACCGAGATCGCCGCCCTCCAGCAGCGGCTTGGGACGACGACCGTCTACGTCACCCACGACCAGGTCGAGGCGATGACCATGGGGCACCGGGTGGCCGTCCTCGACGCCGGCCGGTTGCTGCAGTGCGACACCCCGCGCGCGCTCTACGACCGGCCCAACTCGGTCTTCGTCGCCGGCTTCATCGGTTCGCCGTCGATGAACCTGCGCACGGTGCCCTTGCGCGCCGGCGCCGTCGTGCTGGGGGAGTACGTCGTGCCGCTGCCGGCGGAGGCCGCCGCTGCCGCCAAGGAGGAGGGGCTGGCCGAGGTCGTGTTCGGCGTACGGCCGGAGGGGCTCGACCTGGCCGAGGCGGGCCAGGGCATGCCGGCCGTGGTCGACTTCGTCGAAGAGCTGGGGTCCGACACCTACCTGCACACCTCGGCCGATCTGGGCGGCGGTCCGCAGCGGGTGATCGCGCGGATCGAGGGCGACCGGCCGGCGCCGGCGCCGCGCGACACGGTGCACCTGGCGGTCCGCAGCTCGATGCACGCCTTCTCGCCGACCACCGGACGGCGGCTGGGCGGATGAGCGTCGGCGAGCTGAGCCCGCAGGACCTCGTCGGGTCCCGAGCCGACCGGCCCGACCCGAGCCGGCTGGCCCGGCTACGCGGGGACTACACCGCGCGGGAGCTCGGCCTGGCGGCCGTGTTCCTGGTGCCGTCACTCGTCGTGTTCGTGGCGTTCTTCTTCTACCCGCTGGTCCGCTCGGTCTATCTGAGCTTCCACGGCACCGACATCATCGGCGGTCCGGGCTCCTACGTCGGGCTCGCGCAGTACAAGCAGCTGGTCACCTCGCCGGAGTTCCGCCACGTGCTGCTGGTGACGGCGGCCTTCACCCTGCTCACGGTGCTGCCCGGCATATTGATCGGGTTGCTGCTCGCGCTCGCGCTGCAGGCGCGGGTGCGGGGCGTCACGGCGTTCCGGACCCTGATGGCGACGCCGTTCGCGTTCTCGGTGGCGACCGCCTCGGTGATCTTCGCGGTGCTCTACAACCCGGCCGTCGGCGTCCTCAACTCCTTGCTGGGCTACCTCAACGTCTCACCGGTCGCCTGGCTGACCTCGTCGGCCACCGCGCTGCCCAGCGTGGCGGCGCTGACCGTCTGGCTGCAGCTCGGCTACAACCTGCTGGTGCTCTCGGCCGGGCTGCAGGCGATCCCGGAGGACATCTACGAGGCGGCCAGGCTCGACGGTGCGAGGGGGTGGGCCACGACGCTGCGGATCACCCTGCCGCTGCTGACGCCGAGCCTGTTCTTCCTGGTGATCGTCTCGACGATCAACTCCCTGCAGACCTTCGGGCAGATCTTCATCCTGACCCGCGGTGGGCCGGTCGGGTCGACCACCACCCTGGTCTACAGCCTCTACCAGAACGCCTTCGCCTTCGGCTCGAGCAACTTCGGGCTGGCCTCCGCGCAGGCCGTCGTGCTGTTCGTCATCGTCGCTTCGATCACGGCGGTCCAGTTCGGCGTGCTGCAGAGAAGGGTCTTCTATCAGTGAGCAGCCAGTCGGCAGGGCGCGGGCGCACCGTCGGGACCTACCTCGGTCTCGGCCTGCTGGCGGCGATCCTGCTGTTCCCGCTCTACTACGGCATCGCCGGCAGCCTGATGACGCAGAGCCAGCTGGCCCGCTACCCGGTGGCCTTCTTCCCGTCGCGCTTCAAGGTGTCCAACTTCGCCGACGTCTTCAAGATCATTCCGCTGCTGCGGCAGTACGGCAACAGTGCTTTCGTCACCATCGCGGTCACGGTCGGACAGGTCGTGACAGCAGTCCTGTCGGCGTACGCCTTCGCGTTCCTGCGGATGCCGCGACGGGGCGCGCTTTTCGCGCTGTTCCTGGTCACGATGATGATCCCCGGCGAGGCGATCATCATCCCCAACTACCTGACCATGGCCGGTGCCGGCCTCATCAACACCTACTGGGCGCTGGTCCTGCCGTTCCTCGCTGCGGGGTTCGGGACCTTCCTGCTTCGGCAGTCATTCCTGACGTTCCCCTCGGAGCTGCGGGATGCGGCGACGATGGACGGCTGCGGCCACCTCGCGTTCCTCTGGCGGATCCTGCTGCCGCTGAGCCGACCGGCGCTGGCCACGCTGTCGATCTTCGTGTTCCTGTCCACCTGGAACCAGTACTTCTGGCCGCTGCTGGTCACGCGGACTCCGCAGATGCAGACCCTGCAGATCGGCATCAGCCAGCTGCAGTCGGTGGATGCGAACAACGAGAACATCGTGCTGGCCGGTGTCGTGCTGGCCCTGATCCCGACGCTTGTGCTCATCTACGCGGGTCAGCGACATATCGTTCGTGGTCTCACCTCCGGTGCGCTCAAGTGAGCCGACCCCGGCCGACCTCCCCGGAAGGGAACTCCATGCGGAATCTCGGCAGGTATCGCGCAGCAGCGCTGCTCGCGGTGCCGGTGCTCGCGCTGGCCGGCTGCGGCGGTTCGAGCTCGAAGAAGTCGGCAGATGCGCCAGCGCCCGCCGGCGTGGTCAACGTGAGCTTCTGGCACGGGATGAACGGCACCAACGGTGAGGCGCTGACGGCGCTGACCGACAAGTTCAACGCCGCACACGACGGCAAGATCAAGGTCACCGCCGTCTACCAGGGCACCTACGACGACACGATCGCCAAGCTCAAGGCCTCGCTGCAGTCGAAGGACTCGCCGAACCTGGCCCAGATCTACGACATCGGCACCAAGTTCATGGTCGACTCGAAGGCGACGACCCCGGTCCAGAACTTCATCAAGAACGACAAGGGTTTCGACGCGAACGACCTGCAGAAGCCGATCACCAACTACTACTCGCCGACCGGCAACTCCCTGGCCTCGATGCCGTTCAACTCCT
This sequence comes from Actinomycetota bacterium, assembly GCA_030947185.1. GTDB lineage: Bacteria > Actinomycetota > Actinomycetes > JALYXH01 > JALYXH01 > JALYXH01. The sequence goes on from JALYXH010000007.1 coordinate 9,445, forward strand.
CGATGCCCCTGCTCTACATCAACAAGGAGGCCTTCACCAAGGCGGGACTCGACCCCACCAAGCCGCCCACCACGCTGGATGAGATCCGCGCCGATGCCGAGAAGCTGACGGTCAAGGACGCCGGCGGCAAGGTCGTGCAGTACGGGTTCGGGGCTGCGCTCTACGGCTGGTTCCTCGAGCAGTTCACCGCCGAAACCGGCAACGAGTACTGCAACCAGACCAACGGTCATGCGGGCAACGCCGATCAGGTGGAGCTCAACAAGCCCCCGGTTGTCAGCGTCGTCGACTGGTGGTCGAAGATGGTCAAGGACGGCTACGCGGTCAACACGGGGCGCAACACCACCGACGCGCAGAACTCCTTCAAGGCGGGCCGCGCCGCGATCACCCTCGAGTCGACCGGCCAGCTGAAGAGCTTCCAGGCGGCGTCCGCCGGCAAGTTCACCGTGGGCACCGGCTTCTTCCCGACCGAGACGGCGAGCGACGACCGCTCTAAGGGCGGCCCGATCATCGGCGGCGCCTCGCTGTGGATCATGAACGGGCACCCGACGTACCAGCAGCAGGCAGCGTGGGAGTACGTGAAGTTCCTGCTCGAGCCGGAGCAGATGGCCTTCTGGCACACCCACACCGGGTACTTCCCGACCAGCAAGAAGGCGCTCGACCTCCCGGACGACGTGGCCTGGCGCAAGCAGTTCCCGGGCTTCCAGACGGCGATCGACCAGCTCGCCAAGACCCCGTCGACCAACGCCACCAAGGGCTGCTCGATGGGCGTGATGCCGCAGGTGCGGGCGGCCTCGGAGGTCGGTCTGGAGACGGCAGTGCTCGGCAAGGCGACGCCGCAGGCCGCGATGGACCAGGCAGCGACCTCGCTCCAGCCGGTGATCGCTGCCTACAACACTGCGGTCAAGAAGTAGTCCCGGGCGGCGCTACTCCGGCGTACTGCCCGACCCGACCCTGACGTCGGGAGCACCGAGGCGGGCGGCGTCAGCAGTGTGGTCGTCGAGCTGGGCCTGCGACTCGCGCTCGGCTGCCACCCGCGCGTGGTAATGCTCGACCTCACGCCGGACGTCCGCGTCGTCCCAGTGCAGCACCGCGGCGAGGGTGCGCGCCACCGGCTCGGCGGCGGCCACCCCGCGGTCCCAGGTCTCGATGGAGATCCGGGTACGCCGGGTCAGCACGTCGTCGAGGTGCAGGGCGCCCTCGTGCGACGCGGCGTAGTGCGCCTCGACCACGAGGTAGTCCTCGGCGCCCTCGATCGGCTCGCCGAGCCGCGGGTTCTCGGCGATGAGGGCGAGCACCTCGTCGACCTTGGAGCCGTAGCGGTTGAGCAGGTGCTCGATGCGGGCGACGTGCACACCCGAGCTCGCCGCCAGGGTCGCCTTCGCGTTGAGCCTGGCCTGGAAGCCGTCGGCACCGACCAGCGGAGTGACGTCGGTGCAGGAGGGCGGGATGGAGCGGTCGATGCCGCGGGCTGCCGTGTCGACAGCGTCCTTGGCCATCACCCGGTAGGTCGTGTACTTGCCGCCCGCCACCACGACCAGTCCGGGCACCGGCTGGACGACGATGTGCTCCCGGCTCAGCCGGCTGGTCTCCTCGGACTCACCGGACAGCAGCGGGCGAAGCCCGGCGTAGACGCCCTCGACATCGGCGTGGGACAGCGGGTAGGTGAGCACGCGGTTGACGTGCTCGAGCAGGTAGTCGATGTCGGACCGGCTGGCCGCCGGGTGCGCGCGGTGCAGCGCCCAGTCGGTGTCCGTGGTTCCGATCACCCAGTGCCGCCCCCAGGGGATGACGAACAGCACGCTCTTCTCGGTGCGCAGGATCATGCCCGCGTCGGAGTGGATGCGGTCGCGGGGTACGACGAGGTGGATCCCCTTGCTCGCCCGCACCTGGAACTGCCCGCGCCCGCCGAGCAGCTTCTGGATGTCGTCGGTCCAGACCCCGGTGGCATTGATCACCTGGCGGGCCTGGACCGTGATCTCCCGACCGCTCTCGAGGTCGCGCACCTGCACGCCGGTGACCCGCTCGCCCTCGCGGACGAGCCCGGTGACCCGGGCGCTGTTGGCGACCGCGGCGCCGTACCCGGCAGCCGTGCGGATGACCGTGACCGTGTGCCGGGCGTCGTCGACCTGCGCGTCGTAGTAGAGGATCGCGCCGACCAGAGCGTCCTTGCGCAGGCCGGGCACGAGCCGCAGGGCCTTGCGCCGGGACAGGTGGCGATGGCGGGGAAGGGTGCGCGCTCCTCCCATGCTGTCGTAGAGCAGGACACCGCTGCCGATGTAGAAGCGCTCCCAGACGCGGTGCTGCAGGGGCAGCAAGAAGGCGACAGGTCGCACCAGGTGCGGAGCGAGTCTGGTCAGCAGAAGGCCGCGTTCGTGCAGCGCCTCGCGGACGAGGCCGAAGCTCAGCTGCTCCAGATAGCGCAGGCCACCGTGGATGAGCTTGCTGGAGCGGCTCGACGTACCGGCGGCGTAGTCGCGCGCCTCGACCAAAGCGACCGACAGGCCGCGGGTGGCGGCGTCGAGAGCGCAGCCGGCACCGGTCACGCCGCCACCGACGACGACCACGTCGAAGGTCTCGGTAGCCATCCGCGCCAGCGCCGTCGTCCGCTGTTCGGGCCCGAGCTGGGCGGAAGTGATCATCGCCGGCCATGATAGGTCCCGGCAGCCTCGGGCACCGGTCCGGCTG
>JALYXH010000015.1 GCA_030947185.1 Actinomycetota bacterium
GAGATGATGATGTCCTTCGACCGGTCCTTGATCTCGACGTACCCGTCGGGGTGGATCACGCCGAGGTCGCCGGTGCGGAAGTGGCCGTCGACGGTGACCTCCGCGGTGGCCTCGTCGTCGTTGTAGTAGCCGAGCATCACGTTGTTGCCGCGGACGACGATCTCGCCCATCGTCTCGGCGTCCGGCGGTACGTCGTTGCCGTCGTCGTCGAGGATGCGCATCCGCTCGGCGACGACGTTGCCGACCCCCTGGCGAGCGCCGAGGCGGGCCCGCTCGTCGGCGTCGAGCTCGCTCCACTCGGGGTGCCAGTCGTTCACGCAGGCGGGCCCGTAGGTCTCGGTCAGCCCGTAGAGATGGTTGACGTCCATCTGCAGCTCGGCCATCCGGCTGATCAGCGTCGGTGACGGCGGCGCCCCGCCGGTGTCGACCCGGATCCGGCGCTCGAGGTCGACCCCCTCCTCGGCCTCCTTGGCGTTGGCGATCATGTTGAGCACGGTCGGCGCCGCGCTGTAGTGGGTCACGCCCTCTTCACGGCACAGCTGCCAGATCCGGGCCGGGTCGATCTGGCGCAGGCACAGGTGGGTGCCACCGACGGCAGTGACGCCCCACGGGTAGCACCAGCCGTCGCAGTGGAACATCGGCAGCGTCCACAGGTAGACGCTGTCCGAGTCCAGGTGCGAGTGCAGCGCCACGGCCAGCGCCTGCAGGTAGGCACCGCGGTGGTGGTAGATCACGCCCTTGGGCTGACCCGTCGTCCCGCTGGTGTAGCTGATCGCGAGCAGGCCGCGCTCGTCCTCGCAGGCCACCGTGGCCGGCTCCGCCGCCGCGACCAGCTGCTCGTACTCGTCGTCATCGCCGGTGCCACCCACCACGAGGCGTACGCCGGTCTCCTTCGCCACCAGCTCGGCGACCTCGGCGAACTCCGGCGTGGCCACGATCAGCTTGGCGCCGGAGTGCTCGACGCCGTAGATCAGCTCGTCGCGGGAGAGCCGGATGTTGAGCGGCACCAGCACCCCGCCGGCCAGCGGAACGCCGTTGTGCAGCTCGAGCATCACGTGGCTGTTGGCGCAGATCGCCGCGACGCGGTCGCCCGGGGAGATGCCGGCGCCGGCCAGGGCGCCGGCCAGCCGGTGCGAGCGTTCGCCGAACTCCGCGTAGGTGAAGCGGCGGTCGCCGTCGATCACAGCCAGCCGGTCGCGGAAGACGTAGGCCGACCGGTCGAGGAACGCCGAGGGGGTCAGCTCGCTGAAGGTGAACTCGGCCATGGCTCTCCTCGGAAGGGTGGTTTGGGGGATGCTGCGCCGATGGACACCATCGTTGCAACCAGGTCCGGTCGGGTGCAGGGCGTCGAGCGCGCCGGCGTGGTCGCCTTCAAAGGCATCCCGTTCGCGGCCCCGCCATTCGGCCCGCGGCGGATGCGCCCGCCGGAGCCGCACGAGCCGTGGGACGGCGTCCGGGACGCCTCGGCCTACGGCGCGACCGCGCCGCACGGTCCCTACCCCGCCCCCTACGACCTGCTGCTGCCCGAGCCGGTCATCCCTGGCGAGGACTGCCTCAACCTCAACGTCTGGACGCCAGACCCGGCGGCCGCCGGACTGCCCGTGCTGGTCTGGATCCACGGCGGTGCCTTCGCCAACGGCTCGGGTGCTGTCCCGACGTACGACGGGTCGGCCTTCGCGCGCGACGACGTGGTGGCCGTGACGATCAACTACCGGCTCGGTGCTGACGGGTTCCTCTACACCGGGGACGGCATCGCCAACGTCGGCATGCTCGACCAGGTGGCGGCCCTGGAGTGGGTGCGCGGGAACATCGCCGCGTTCGGCGGCGACCCGGACCGGGTGACGATCGCCGGCGAGTCCGCCGGCGGCTACAGCGTGTCGACGCTGCTGGCCATGCCGGCCGCTCGCGGCCTGTTCGCGCAGGCGATCGTGCAGAGCGGCGCGGGGCACTTCGTGCTCTCCCCGGAGACCGCCACCAAGGTGGCCGGCTACCTCGCCGCGAAGCTCGAGGTGGAGCCGACGCGGGAGGGGCTGGCATCGGTACCGGTCGACGCGTTGCTGCAGGCGCAGGCGCTGCTCAGTGCCGAGGCCTGGCAGGTGCCCGACCCCGGGAAGTGGGGTGAGATCGCCCTCAATCGGATGATCTTCGAGCCGGTGGTCGACGGGCGGGTGCTGCCGGGTCGGCCGATCGACCTGGTCGCGGCCGGTGCGTCGGCGGAGATCCCCGTGCTCACCGGGAGCAACGCCGAGGAGATGCGCCTGTTCATGGTGCCCAACGGGCTGGTCGACTTCGTCAACGACGACCTGCTCAACGGCGCGCTCGCGATGTTCGGCCTCCCGGCGGAGCAGGCGCGGGCGGCGTACGACGCCGAGCACCCCGGCTCCACGCCGGGTGAGCTGCTCGCCGACGTCTCGACCGACTGGACCTTCCGGATCCCGACGGTGCGGATGGCCGAGGGGCACGGCGGGCCGACCTATGTCTACGAGTTCGCCTGGCGGACCAAGCAGTACGACGGCCGGCTCGGCGCCTGCCACGCCCTGGAGATCCCGTTCGTCTTCGACAACCTCGGGGCCGAGGGCGGCGAGGCGCTGGAGACGGACAGCCCGCCGCAGTCGCTGGCCGACACGATGCACGGCGCCTGGGTGCGGTTCGTGAGCACCGGCGACCCCGGTTGGCCGGCGTACGGCGAGGCGCGCAACGTGATGCGCTTCGACGACAGCTCGGAGCTGGTGCAGGACCCCGGGTCGGCCACCCGCGCGCTGTGGGAGGGCGTGCGGTAGTAATACAGCTATGGCCGACAATTTGCGCGTGACCAGCAGCACGATGTCCCACGGCGAGACCATCCCCGGCGAGCATGCGCACTCAATGGCGGGCGGGCAGAACGTCAGCCCGCAGCTGTCCTGGGAGGGCGCACCGGAAGGCACCCGGAGCTTCACCGTCACCTGCTACGACCCGGACGCCCCGACCGGCGTCGGGTTCGTGCACTGGGTGCTGTTCAACATCCCGGCCGAGATGACCTCGCTCCCCGAGGGAGCGGGCACCAACCCGCCGGCCGGCGTCGTGCACGGGTTCAGCGACTGGGGCGAGAGCCAGTACGGCGGGATGGCACCGCCAGCCGGCGACGAGCCGCACCGCTACCGCTTCACCGTCCAGGCCCTCGACGTGCCCAGCCTCGACCTGGGCGAGACGACGACGTTCGCCAAGCTGCGCTTCCTGACCCGCGGCAACGTGCTGGCGGAGGGCACGCTGGAAGGCACCTTCGCCAGCGGCTGAGCCGTCTCGCTAGGGAGCGACGGTGAGCTGCACCTCGACGTTCCCACGGGTGGCGTTGCTGTAGGGGCAGATCTGGTGGGTCTCCTCCAGCAGCTTCTGAGCGGTCTCCGCGTCCAGGTTGGGGAGCTTCACCTCGAGCCGGACGGCCAGCTTGTACGCCCGCGCGTCGTCGGTGCCGAGGTCCACCTGGGCGGTCACCTCGGCGCCTTCGAGGTCGACCTTCATCTCCCGGGCGGGCCGGCGCATCGCAGAGAAGAAGCAGGCCGCGTACCCACCGGCGAACAGCTGCTCGGGGTTGGTGCCCTCGCCCCCCGGGCCGCCCATTTCGGCGGGCCGGACAAGCTCGATGTCGAGCTGGTCGTCGGAGGAGACGACCCGGCCCTCGCGCGGGCCGTAAGCCGTCGCCTCAGCCGTGTAGATCACCTTCATGTCGGGCCCTTCGTGGTCAGGGCCGGCAGCTGAGCCGGCGGGCGGGAGTGTGACAGGCGCAACCCTGTGGCGCCGGTGACATTCCCACGTTGGAGGTGCGCCTTCCCGGGTAGGTCGGTGCGCATGCCGCCGTTACCGCCGCAGGAGCGGCTCGCCCCCGACTGTGCCGAGGTCGACGCCGTGGTGGTCGGCGGGGGACCGGCTGGGCTGGCGGCTGCGCTGTGGCTGGCCCGATACCGGCGCAGCGTCGTCGTCGCGGACTCGCAGGCCTACCGCTCCGGCATGGTGGAGCACAGCCATGGCTACCTCGGCCGCGATCCCCAGCGGCCGACCGAGCTGATCGAGCGCGGGCGCGCGGAGCTGCTGGCCTATCCGACGGCGGCCTACCGAGCCGCGCGGGTGACGGCCGTGCAGCGGCGCGGCGACGGACGATTCACGCTGAGCCTCGACGACGGCGGCGAGGTGATCGGGCACCGGCTGGTGCTGGCGACGGGCGTCAGCGACGCCAAGCCGGAGATCGAGGGCTTCGACGAGCACTACGGCGCGAGCGCCTTCCACTGCCCGGCCTGTGACGGCTACGAGTCGCGCGACGCCGACGTCGTGGCGCTGGGCTGGGAGCCGCATCTGGTCGGCTTCGCGACCACCCTGCTCGGCTGGGCCAGGTCGGTCACCGTGGTCACCAACGGCCGGCGGTTCACCGGTGACGAGACCTGCCGCACGCTGCTCGCCAAGCACACGGTCGACCTGGTCGAGGAGGATGCGGTCGCCCTGGTCGGCGAGCGCGGCGCGCTGCGCGGCGTACGCCTGCAGAGCGGCAGGGAGCTGCCCTGCTCGCTGCTGTTCTTCTCGGTCGCCCACACGCCGCACGTCGAGCTGGCCACCAGCCTCGGCTGCGCGCTCGACGACGACGGCTACGTCCGGGTGGACGGTCAGGGCCAGACCACGGTGACCGGCGTCTACGCCGCCGGCGACCTGGTCCCCGGCCTGCAGCTCGTGCAGGTCGCGACGGCGCAGGGGACGATCGCGGGCGTCGGGGCGGCCCAGTCGATGTTCGGCGAGGACGGCGCACCGACCTCGCCGCCGCCCGCACCGGACGTCGCAGCCGAGCTGCCGGGAGCCTGACTGCTTCCTGTCAAGGTCCTGTAAACCCGGTGCGTCGCGCTTCGGCCGAGCACGCTGCCCGCCGAAGATCTGCTCGTGATCGAGCTGCGCCGGCTGAGCCGGCCGACCGCCGCAGTCCTGGCCATGGCGCTCGCCTGCCTCGGTGTCGTCCTGGCCGGCGCGGGGCCGGCGCGGGCGATGGGTGGCGCGGTCAGCACCCTCGACCTCACCGACCCCGGCTGGAACCACACCACGCACCGGGTGCTGGTCTACCGTCCGCCAGTCGCCGACTCCGTCGCGCTCCCGGTGATCTACACGCTGCACGGCGTACCCGGTGGTGCCCCGGACGCCTTCTGGGCGCTGGCCAACGACATGGACGCTCGGGTCGCGGCCGGCCGGCCGGCTGCCGTGGTCGTGGCGCCGGACGGCAACAGCCCGCTGCGCGGCGACACCGAGTTCGGCGACGCGTGGGACGGCAGCGACCGGATCGACACATTCATCAGTGACGTCGTCGTGCACGCGGTCGAGGGCAGCCGCCTGCGGGACCGCAGTGCCCGAGCGGTCGTCGGCTTCTCCATGGGTGGGTACGGCGCGGCGAACCTGGCCGCCCGGCACCCCGACGTCTTCGGCCAGCTGGTGTCGCTGGCCGGCTACTTCCACATCGACGACCCTGACCACGCCTTCGGCAGCGACCCGGGCCTGCTCTCGGCCAACCGGCCCTACGACCACGTGCCGGCGCTGCGCGGAACGCGGGTCCTGCTGGCCGACGCGGCAGGTGACGTCGACCCGGTCATCACCGGCGAGCTGGACCGCTTCGCCCGGCTGCTCAGCGACGACGGCCACCCGGCCGCGCTCTCCGTCACCGACGGCCTGCACGACTGGACCTGGGCCAACGCCCAGTGGCCGATGGCGCTGGACTTCCTGGACCAGGGCTGGCCGCGGGTCGTCGGCGCGATCGCGGCGCACTACGGCGAGCTCGGCGGCCCGGCCGGACCGCTCGGCGCGCCGGTCACCCGGGAGCTCGCCACGCCGGACGGCGCGGGCCGCTACAACCACTTCACCGGCGGAAGCATCTACTGGACGCCCTGGAGCGGGGCACACGAGGTACACGGCGGGATCCGATCGTTGTGGGCGGCCATCGGCTGGGAGCGTGGCCCACTGGGCTACCCGGTCTCCGACGAGCACGACGTCCCGGGCGGACGGGTCTCGGACTTCTCGGGCGGCCGGGTGTTCTGGTCGGCGGGCACCGGCGCCCATGAGGTGCACGGGGCCATCGCCGGGGAGTTCCGCGCCCTCGGCGGCCTTTCGGCGCTGGGTCTGCCGGTCACCGACGAGCGCGCGACGCCAGACGAGCGCGGTCGTTACAGCCACTTCCTGGGCGGCAGCATCTACTGGACGGCGGTTACCGGTGCGCACGAGGTGCACGGCGCGATCCGCTCGTCGTGGGCGGCCACCGGCTACGAGCGCGGCCCGCTGGGCTTCCCGGTCTCCGACGAGCACGACGTGCCAGGCGGCCGGGCCTCGGACTTCGCCGGTGGCAGCGTCTGCTGGAGCCCCTCGACCGGCGCCCACGCGGTGTACGGCGCGATCGGCGCCGTCTACCGGTCCGTCGGCGGTCCGGCCTCCGACCTCGGCCTGCCGAGCTCCGAGGAGTACGACGCCCCGGGCGGCCGCCGCACCGACTTCCACGGCGGGTCGCTGACATGGACGGCGGCCACCGGAGTGGTCAGCCGCGGCTAGCGCCGGCCGCGGGCTCGCGACCTCAGCTGCGGCTGGCGCCTACCGGCTCCAGCAGCGTCCGGCACGTCGGCGAGACCGGCACGTCGTCGCGCGCCGGGTTGGTCCCGAGAACCTTGTCGCCGAGCCGTCCCGTCACGCCGTACCAGTAGTGCTCGTTGCGGTAGTGGTGCAGCCGGTGGGCGATGTAGAGCGCGCGGTAGGGGGCGTGGCGGGGCTTGTAGTCGGAGTGGATGAGGAAGTGCGTCCACTCGTAGAGCAGCCCCAGCGTGAGCATCGTCGCCGCGGCGGTCAGCCGGGTCGGCCAGCCGGGGATCGCCGCGCAGATGCCGGCGATGAGGACGAGCAGGTAGCCGAGTACCCGTGGCGGGATGAACGAACCGGCCAGATTGCGCGGGTCGGCGTGGTGCTCGCGGTGCTTGCGGGAGACGTAGAGGTCCAGCACCCGGCCGGCCACGCGGACCGGTCGTGCGTGCAGGACGGTGACGTGCAACAGCCACTCCACGAACGGCTGGGCCGCCACCACGCCGCCTGCGACGAGCAGGTGCCACCACCGCCATGAGCCGACCGCGAGCCGGGCAGCCACGGCAGCGGCTAGCAGGGTGCCCAGCACCCACGGTGTCGGAAAGCCCCAGAAGGTCGCTGCGGCCCCGCGCAGCGAACGGGTCTCCAGAGTTGCACTGCGCACGCCATCTCCCTGATGTCCGACCGGCCGACGCGGACCACCATGCACCCGAAGCCGCGATCTGACAAGCAGCCTGTTCAGATTGCTGTGCCTACAGTGCGGGGGTGCTCGCAGCCGACCCCGCCGACGGTCGCCGCTACGGGGGCCGGTCCCTGCCGCAGCGTCGGGCCGACCGCCGCCGGCGACTGCTCGACGCGGCGCTTGACCTGTTCGGTACGACGGGGTACGCCGGCGTACCCATCGAGCGGCTGTGTGCCGCGGCCAGCGTCGCGACCCGCTCGTTCTACGAGGAGTTCCCGGGCCGGGAGCAGCTGCTGCTGGCCGTCTACGAGGAGATCACCAGCGCCGCCACCATGGCAGTGACCGAGGCGCTCGAGGCTGCCCCGCGGGAGCTGGCCCCCAGGGTGCAGGCCGGCTTGTCGGCCTACGTCGGCTTCGTGACCTCAGACCCCCGCCGGGCGAGGATCGCGCACCAGGAGGCCCGCGCCGCGGGCCTGCTCGAGGGGAACCGGCACGCGGCGGTGGTGGCCTTCGCCGCCATCATCGAACGCGAGGCGCTCGCGGTCGGCGCACAGCGCGGCGCGGCAGACGGACGGCTCCTGGCCCTGGCGCTGGCCGGTGCCGCGAACGAGCTGCTGGTCGACTGGACCACCTCCGACCCGCGCCCTCCGACGGAGCCGATCCTGCGCCAGCTGTGCCAGCTCTTCGTCGCCGCGCTGACCTGACCTGACCGGCCCGGTCAGGCGCGGGCCGCCGCCGTGAGCTCGCCCCAGAGCCAGAGGTCGTTGGTGGTCGCTCCGGCGTCGGGCCAGCGATGGCCGAAGCGGTCGATACGCACGTGGACCACAGATGCACCGTCCCGGCAGGACCGCCACAGCTGCCGGAGGGCACCGGGGGCGGGGCTGCTCTGGGCCATCTGCGCCGGGCAGCCGTCGCGGGCGGTCCAGCCGGCGACCCAGTCAGGCACCCGCGGAAGCGTCGTGGTGCGCGGCGCACGGCCGGGACCCCCGGCGTAGGCCACCACCGGGTCGTCGACGGCATGCATCTCGACCACGCCGACACCGCGGCTGGGCTGGCAGCCGCCGGCGATCGGGTAGTAGTTGCCGGCGACGCTGAGCACGCCGGCGAACAGGTCGGCTGCCTGACAACCGAGCAGAGCCGCCATCGAGCCGCCGTTGGAGAACCCGGCCGCGTAGATCCGCCGGCCGTCGACACACGTCGCCGTCCGGGCCGCGGCCACTGCGGCCCGCAGGAAGGCCACGTCGTCGATCCCGAAGTCGGTCCGGCCGGCACTGGCCCAGGCGGGCGGGCCGCCTCGTCCCTCGGCCAGCCCCTGCGCGTAGACGACGACAGGGGGGTCGGCCACCGGCAGGTTGGACCACCCGTACCCCCGGGCAGCCCGGATGTCGGCGGCGTGGCTGTGCAGGACGAGCAGCAGCGGCCGGGCCAGCACCGGCCCCTGGGGTACGTCGACCTCGATCGCCCGCTGTCGCTCACCCTCGTTGGCCGACGGGTCGACGTCGAGGACGAGGCGGCTGGTACTCGCGGCGGACCACCCGGCAGCCGGCCTTTCGCAGCCGAGCAGGTCGGCCGGCGCCGGCGCGCGGGGTGGCTCCGGCGGTTCGGGCTCGGCGACCCGGTTGTCGGGCGCCGGCAGCGACAGCGCTGCGCTCTGGATGGCCGGACCGGCCGCTTCGGCCGACTGGACAGTGGTTGAGCGGGGCGACGTGGCCGCGCAGCCGGACAGCGCGAGGATCGCAACAGCGATCGTCAGCGGCCGCCGTACGTCGGTCACGAGCTTGCCTCCGCGGCACTCGGCGGTCGGGACCCCGATTGTGGTCCTGCCCGGATGTCGGCTGCCGGGGCCGACGACTGGACTTCCCTAGAGAGCGGGTCGCCAGTCTCACCCGTCACACCCGCAACAGCAGGCAGCGACACGACGCCCCGCCGGCCGAAGTGGCGGGCGGGGCGTCGGTGTGCTGTGCGGGCTGGGCAGTGATGGCCCGGAGCGAGAACCTAGCTGGCGACCTTCGCCGCCAGGCCGGTCGCGGCAGCGGTGGCGGCGGTGGACGCCTTGTCGGCGACCCCCTTCAGCCGCGCGACGTTGCCCTTGGCGACCTCGGACGGCCGCTGCTGCTCACCGGCGAGGGCGCTGATGGAGATAAGTGCGCCGGTCAGACCCGGGATGGCCCACTGCATCGCCTTGAGCTGCTTCTGCGCCTTGGCAACCTCCGGCGGGGTGCTGGGCAGCGGGCTGGTGCCGCCGGCCACCGGCACGTCGCCGGCCGACATCACCTTCTGGCCCAGGATCCGGCTGTAGGCGGTGGCGCCGAGGGCTGCGGCGGTGAGACCGGTCTTGACGGCCGAGGTGCTCGCGACGCCCTTCTGGGCGAGGATCCGGCCCTTGTTGGCCCGGACCATCTGCAGCGCACCGAGCAGGTGGGCCGCGATGGCCACCAGGTTGACCGGTGTCCAGCGACCCCAGCCGGCGTTGGCGACCCGGGCGCGCTGGGTCGGGTCGTCGACGTCGGCGCTGGCGCCATTGAGGCCGACGGCCCCCATCAGCGAGCCGCCGAACCAGGCGGCGAGGCCGACATCGTGCATGGATCGAGCGATCGTGTTGCGGTCGGACATGGTGCGAAACCTCCGGGAATCGTCTGCTGGCCCTACTCGGGGTCCTGCCTGTCGGTTACCCGGGAGCACGCCGGCCAACCCGGGACCGCTGGGCCATCCCGCCGGTTTCTGGGATGCTCGCCGCGGCGGAGGACGGCAGCCGCGGAGGCGAGGGGGCGGCATGGCGACGGAGAACGCCGACGACTTCGCTGTGGTCGTCTATCGCGAGGAGGGTCGCTGGGAGGCCGGCCTGCTGCCCGAGCGGCTGGTCGAGGACCTCGACGCCCTGCTCGCGGCGCTCCGCCAGCAGCCCGGAGAGGGCGGCTCGATCGGCCTGGTCAACATCGCCGACGAGTTCTTCGTCGCGATCCGCATCGCCGCCGGCGAGGTCCGGCTGCTGCTCTCGGACGTGACCGCGGCGGCCGCGTGGGACCTCGCCGACCAGGTGGTCGAGCGACTCGGCGTACCCGTGCCGGACGAGGACGAGATGGAGGACGTCTGGCCGGTCGGCGACCTGTCGATCTTCGCTGACCTCGGTCTGGAGGAGATGGAGCTCGGAGCGATCCTGGCCGACCTGGACGCCTACGCCGACGAGATGCTGCTGGCGATCGCCCGGCGTGTCGGTTTCGTCGAGGCGTACGAGCGGGTAGTCGACGCGGCGGTGCGCTGACCCGCTGCCGCTCGCCATCTGACCGACCCCTGGGAGTGGAGCTCGTGTCGCAGTACTTCGCCGCCGCCGTCACCAGGACCGCCGACGGCTGGACCGCCATGGAGGTCGAGCTCGAGCCGGTCGAGGACCTGGACGGGCTCGCCGACGTCCTGCGCGACTTCGCGACCGACCGCGCCGGTGACATGAACCGGCCGACAGTGCTGTTCGTGGAGGAGGACGACGAGTACCTCGCGGTCGTCCGCGTCGACGGCGAGGCCGACCCGCGCGTCTTCCTCTCCGACGGGCGCGCCGTCGGACACAGCGACATAGCGACCCTGCTCCACGAGGGCATCGCGGCCGCGGCGCTCGAGCTCGACGAGGAGGAGGAGGAGGAGCAGGACGCGGAGGACGACGAGGACGTCGGCACGCGGCCCGAGGCCGAGCCGGTGGGCGACGGCGAGCTGCTCGCCGATCTCGGTACGCCGAGCCCGGAGCTGTTCGCCCTGTGCGCCGAGGAGGGCATGCTCCCCGCGGATGTGATCACGTCGCTGTGTGAGCGGGCCGGTTTTCTCGACGTCGTCGACGAGGTCCGCGAGGGGTGACGCCGGACTTCGGAGCCGCCATGCGGCTGGCGCTGCAGCAGGCGGACCTGGCGGCTCCGTCCGGCGACGTTCCGGTCGGGGCGGTCGTTGTGGGCCCGGACGGTTCAGTGGTGGGTGCCGGCTACAACCAGCGGGAGCGGCTGGGTGACCCGACCGCCCACGCCGAGGTGCTGGCTCTCCGGGCGGCGGCCCGGGCCCTGGGCTCGTGGCGACTGACCGGTGCCACGCTCGTGGTGACCCTGGAGCCCTGCACGATGTGCGCCGGCGCGCTCGTGCTTGCCCGGGTCGACCGGCTGGTGTACGGCGCGGTCGACGAGCGTGCAGGCGCCGTCGGATCGCTCTGGGACGTGGTCAGGGACCGACGGCTCAACCACCGGCCGGAGGTGGTCGGCGGGGTCCTCGCCGACGAGTGCGCTGGGGTGCTGACCGAGTTCTTCCGCCGGCGACGGACGGGCCCCGAAGCGGGTATCGGCTAGGCTCGCCCGCGGTGGAGTCGCGTAGTGGCCGAGCGCGCACGCCTCGAAAGCGTGTGACGGTGCAAGCCGTCCGTGGGTTCAAATCCCACCTCCACCGCCAGACGATCTTCTGCTTCCCTCGTGGCCAACGGCCCGTTTCGGTCCCCTTGGTCGGCCGCCGCTGGCATGCTGCGCGCCATGCCAGCTGCTGCTGAGGGCGCCGGCCCCACGGTTGCCGACGAGTCGGTGGCGGTCCGGCTGCGGCACCGCCAGCTCCACGCTAAGCGTCACGCGGACGTCGGTTGAAGCGCCCGAAGCAACTTCATGACCTGGCTGCTCGAGGGTGTACTTATCAGTTCCCCCTAAACCGGCACGTTGCGGGCAACGTCGACTCCAGTCCGAGCGAGCAGTGCACCCTCAATTTCAGCCAGTTGACAATGACGTTCACGGGGCAAGGCAGATGGTTCCCCAGGCACGCCCGTTTCGGCACGTTTCGATTACCGGAGCAACAAGGCGGGGGCTTGATCCGTACGTCGCTTCTCCTTGTGCGCCGAACGCCTGGCGAGCGGCACCGTGCCCCGCTGCACCCTCGGTAGCCGGCGCATCAGGAGCAACGACCGGAATGTGTCCGAGTCGGTGTGCTCGACCACCCGGAACCCGTGCCGACGGTAGAAGGAGCGGTTGCTCTTGTCTGTGACCAGGTAGACGACAGCCCCGGCGTGGTCGGCGCGCTCTACGAAGACCCGGGTGAGCTCGCCGCCGTACCCCCGTCCGGCCGGCGCGGCTCCGAGCAGGTCGAGCCGCCAGATGGGAGCCGTGCCGACGGGCAGGAGAAACTGCTCACGCCGGCGCTCCAGGCGGTATGCCGCCAGGGCGCGAGCCAACGTCAGCGACAGTCGGCCGACGGCGATGACGAGCGCAACCAGTGGGACGTACGCCGACAGGCCGACTGCGTTCATCAGCATCTGGATCGGAACGATCAGCAGGGCATTGCTGGCGAGGAACAGCGCCAACCCGACGCAGGTCGCTGCCAGCACTGCCATGGCGTTCCGCGTTCCGCGGGCCGCGCGCGAGAGCAGCCGCTGCCCAGGTGCTGCCCGCACCTCGGACCAGACGAGAACCGCAGTGTTGTTCGGTGTCGCGAGCACATGGCCGGTCACTCGCCGCGCGACGACTTGGAGTGCGTAGCCGCGGAACATCTCCACGGTCCGCAGGAGCGGCCGCGGCTCGAACTGGGACATGGCGAGCGCCAGCACCATGGACAGCCGCAGCACGTGCCGGAACCGGGGGGTCACCGCCGTTGTATCGGCATCGTTGGGGTGTCCCTGATACTGCCGGCCGGCTCAGCCGCCGCGAAACGCCGGCGTCAGTGCACGCGAGCGGCTGGTGACGGGATGGATCATTTGCCGGTGACTCTCAGGCGTGGTCGATCGTTGGTTGTGCTGGTGGCCGGGGTGGCTTGCGCAACGACGATGGTCGGCTGCCTTCGCCTCACGCCCGCATCCAGCACTGCCGGCCCGAGCGAGCCGACGTCGAGGTCCTCAGTTGCCGGACCGGCCCACCAGCTGGCAGCGGTTGAGACGGCAGCACCCGCCACCAGTCGGCACTCGGCTCCGGAGACCGCGTTCGTCGTCCATCGCATCACCACGACGGACCCGGTCGTCTTCGTGACGATCGACGACGGCTGGGTGCGCGAGCCGACCGGTCACGACCTGCTGGTACGGGAACACCCGCCGGTGACGCTCTTCCTCACCAACGCAGCCTGGCGGGCAGACCGGCTCTACTTCCGTGATCTCGTGCAGGCGGGCGGCGTGGTGGCCGACCACACGATGACCCATCCGGATCTGACCAAGCTGTCCTACGCCAGGCAGAAGGCGGAGATCTGCCAGGCGGCGGCCGGCGACGAGGAGGAGTTCGGCGTTCGCCCGACGCTGTTCCGCCCGCCGTTCGGCGCGATCAACGCCGCGACCCTCCGGGCAGCCGCCGACTGTGGGATGGGCCACGTGGTGCTGTGGAGCGCCGCGGTCAACGACGGACGCGTCGATGTCGACGGGAGCCCGGTTCTGCGGCCCGGCGACATCGTGCTGATGCACTTCCGGACCACCTTCCACCAGGACCTCACGGCCCTGTTCGACAAGATGGCGCAGGCCGGCCTGAAGCCGGCCCGGCTGGAGGACTACCTGAGTCAGCGGCCCGCGGCGGCGGCCCGGCCTTAGTGGTAGGAAGGCGCGACCGCGCCGGCGCCGGTTCCGGCCCGGTGCCGCCGCGCAGGGGAGCCGTCCGCATGTCGAACCTCGAGGGACGCACGGCGGCCGTCATCGGTGCCGGCACGATCGGACTGTCCTGGGCCACCCTGTTCGCCGGGCACGGGATGCGGGTGCGCGTGAACGACCCGCGTGCCGACCTCGAGGAGACGGTGCAGCAGACCGTCCGGCAGTTTGCCGCGACGCTCCCGGGCGGCCCGTACGACGCCACAGATCTGCTCGGCCGGATCGAGCTGGTGCCCGAGCTCGAGGC
>JALYXH010000022.1 GCA_030947185.1 Actinomycetota bacterium
GCAGAGCGCCTGGGCGGTGCTGCGGGCGGCCGGTGAACGGGCCGGGCTGGGCCAGCACATCTCGCCGCACACCTTGCGCCACTCCTACGCGACCCACCTGCTGCACGGTGGGGCCGACGTGCGGGTGGTCCAGGAGCTGCTCGGGCACGCCTCGGTGACCACGACCCAGCTCTACACGCTGGTGACGGTCGAGCACCTGCGGGAGGTGTTCGCCACCGCACATCCGCGGGCGCTCGGCTGACCGGGCGGCATGCCGGGGTGGGCGGACGTTGTCGGGGCCGATCGGCTCGACGTACGCTCGCCTGGCCCAGCGCTTTCAGTACTGACAGGAACGGCGCGACAGCGCGCAGTAATCAGAGAGGCGGCGGGTGAGCACAACGACACGGTCCGCGACGGGTTCGGTTCCCGGTCCCGGCGATGCCTCCGACCTGGGTCCGACCGGGCGGCCGCGGCGGGCGTTCCCCGATCCGCCGGTGCTCGAGCAGCACGGGCCGGCCCGGGTGCTGGCCATGTGCAACCAGAAGGGCGGCGTGGGCAAGACGACCTCCACGATCAATCTCGGCGCAGCCCTGGCCGAGCTCGGCCGGCGGGTGCTGCTGGTCGACCTGGACCCGCAGGGAGCCCTGTCGGTGGGCCTGGGCGTCAACCCGCTCCAGCTGGACCACACGATCTACAACGTCCTCATGGAGCCCGGCGTCACCGTCGCGGACGTCCTGCTGCCGACCGGGGTGCCGGACATGGACCTGGTGCCGAGCAACATCGACCTGTCGGCCGCCGAGCTCGGCCTGGTCAACGAGGTGGCGCGCGAGCAGAGCCTGGCCCGGGTACTCGCCCCTGCCCGGGCGGACTACGACGTCGTCCTGATCGACTGCCAGCCGTCGCTCGGCCTGCTCACGGTGAATGCGCTCACCGCAGCCGACGGTGTGATCGTTCCATTGGAATGCGAGTTCTTCGCCCTGCGAGGTGTCGCACTGTTGATCCAGACGATAGACAAAGTGCGCGAGAGGTTGAACCCTGAACTTGAACTTGAGGGCATTCTGGCCACGATGTACGACTCGCGTACCCTGCACGGCCGAGAGGTCCTGGCCCGCGTGGTCGAGGCCTTTGGCGACCGGGTCTTCCATACGGTGATCAACCGGACCATCCGGTTCCCGGAGACAACGGTCGTCGGTGAGCCCATCACGACCTACGCTCCAAGCTCAGCCGGCGCTACCGCCTATCGCGAGCTGGCCCGCGAGGTGCTGGCCCGATGAGCAGGCGTGTGCGGCTGCCTGGCGCCGACGAGCTGTTCCGCTCCACCGCCTCGCTGGTCCCTTCGGCGGAGGACCAGGGCACCGTGGACCAGCAGGAACGCGTGGGCTCGACGGGCACGCCGGCCGTCGGCGAGGTCAGCGTCGGCGTGGATGGCTACCAGGACGCCCCGCCCGGCCGGCAGGACGGTGCCCGCGTCCCGCAACGGCGCGGGTCCGGCGTCCGGCACACCGGCCGGAGTCGGACGCACGACCCCGACCGGCTGCCCAGCGGACGGGAGCGGCACGACGAGAAGATCACAGTTTATTGCTCCGCCGAGGAGCTGATCGACCTCGAGCATGCCAGGCTGGCGCTGCGAGGGGAGCACGGTCTCGCGGTGGACCGCGGACGCATCGTGCGCGAGGCACTCGCGGTCGTCATCGCGGATCTCGACGCCAAAGGCGAGGCCAGCATCCTGGTCCGACGGCTGCGGGGTCGCTGACACCGCATGCTCTACGCACTGGCCACCCCGGTGGCCCTCGTCGGCCTGCTGTTGGGCTTCCTGGCCGGCGTCGTGACCCACGGCTGCGTGCAGGCGTCGCTGGCCGCCGTGCTGGGTGACCGCGGGCCGGCTGCCCAGGGCCGGCGACGGCTTGACCCGCGCGCTCAGATCGACCCGTTCGGGGCGGTGGCGGCTGCTCTTGCCGGGGTCGGCTTCGGCAAACCGGTCCCGCTCGACAGGCGCCGGCTCGGCTCGCGGGCGCGGTTCGTCGTCGTATTGCTGTCGGGTGGACTGGCCAACCTGCTTCTCGGACTCGCGGCCGTGGTCGGCTTCCTGCTCCTGGGCGGCCCGGGGCAGGTCCTGGCCGGTTCGTCGCCGCTGTCGGCCCTGCACGGTTTCAAGGGACTGCCCGTCGGCCAGACGCTCCTGCTGGCCTTCGGGATCTCCAACGTCGCGCTGGCGATCCTGTCCGTCGTACCGCTCCCACCGTTGGATGGGGCCCGGGTGATGTTCGCCTTCGCGCCGCGAACGTCGGGCTGGCAGCGGGCGGAGTACCTCCTCGTTGAGCAGAACGTCGGGCTGGTCGCTGTCCTGGTGCTCCTCGTGCTTCCGCTTGCCGGGCAGCTGCCGTTGTTGCTGGTGCTGCTGAACCTGGTCGTGGCCCCCTTGCTCACACTCTTCAGCGGGCTCGGATAGTTATGTCGACAGAGCGACTAGTCGGCTGGGTGAGCGCGAGCTCGGGCCCGGCAGGCTGACTGCTACCGTCGGCGGATGAGCGCGACCTCGGATGTCGGCAGAGCTGCCACAGCGGCGCCCGGCCCGTTCGAGGTGCACCTGCCCGGCTTCGACGGGCCGTTCGACCTGCTGTTGGGCCTGATCACCGCCCACCGCCTGGACCTCACCGAGGTGGCTCTGGCCCAGGTGACCGACGACTTCATCGCGCACATCCGCGCCGCCGGGCCCGACTGGGACCTCGGCCAGGCCACCGAGTTCCTGGTGGTCGCCGCCACCCTGCTCGACCTGAAAGCCGCCCGGCTGCTGCCCTTATCCGAGGAGGCAGACGAGGAGGACCTGGCCCTGTTGGAGGCGCGGGACCTGTTGTTCGCCAGGCTCATGCAGTACCGCGCCTACCGGCAGGCGGCGGTGCTGCTGAGCGAGCTGATGGCTCGGGAGGGCCGGCGGCACCCGCGGTCGGTCGGGCTGGAGGACCGCTATCTCGCCCTGCTCCCTGAAGTGCTGCTGGGCGTCGGGCCTCTCGAATTCGCGGCAGTCGCCGCCCGCGTGCTCGCCCCACGCCCCCCGCCGTCCGTGCAGCTCGACCATGTACACGCGCCAATGGTCAGCGTGGCGGAGCACGCGGCCCTGCTCCGGTCCCGGCTGGCCCGAACCCGGTCCGGCTCCTTCCGATCGCTGACGGCGGACTGCGCAACCACCCTTGAGGTAGTCGCCCGCTTCCTCGCGCTGCTCGACCTGTATCGCGAGGGGCTGGTCGCCTTCGACCAGGTGGCCGCGTTGGGCGACCTGCACGTGCGGTGGACGGCGGCGTGACCCCGCCTCAGCACTCCGATGGAGGGGTACCCGAGCCCTCCAGCGATGCCGACTGGCCTGACATAACACAGAGTGCGAGGGAGGTTCCGCAAGCCCCGAAGGCAGCCTCCCTTCCGCTTCAGCCCGCGTTGGAGGCTGTGCTGCTTGTCGTGGACGAGCCGGTGCCTGCCACGATGCTCGCGCCGCTCTTGGGCGCCGACGAGGCGACGGTCACCGCAGCGCTCGTCCGGCTCGCGGATGAGTACGAGGCTGCCGAGCGTGGCTTCGAGCTGCGCTGCGTGGCCGGTGGCTGGCGCCTGTACACCCGGCCCGGCTACGCCGAGCTGGTCGAGCAGTTCCTGCTGAGCGGTCAGCAGACCCGGCTGAGCCAAGCGTCGCTGGAGACTCTGGCTGTCATTGCCTATCGGCAGCCGGTGAGCCGGGCGCGTGTTGCCGCCGTACGTGGGGTCAATGTCGACGGCGTGGTGCGCACACTGATGGGCCGCGGGCTGTTGGACGAGGTCGGGACCGACCCGGACACGGGTGCTGTCCTTTACGGGACCTCGGCGCTGTTCCTCACCCGACTCGGCCTGACGACAGTCGACGAGCTTCCGTCGCTCGCTCCGTTGCTACCTGAGCTGGTTGACGTTGAAGAAGGCTGAATCTGAGCATGAGGGTGCGATGAACACCCCAGAGGACACCTACGCCGCACCGCAGCCAGGAGAGCCGGCCACGGGCATTCGGCTGCAGCGCGTGCTGGCGATGGCTGGTCTCGGGAGCCGCCGGCACTGCGAGGAGCTGATCGCCGCCGGACGGGTCGACGTGGACGGCAGCCGGGTCGACGTCCAAGGCATGCGTGTGGACCCTTCCGTCGCGGTCATCCGGGTCGACGGCGAGCGTTTGGCCACGGCCTCCCACCTGGTCCACCTGGCGTTGCACAAACCCTCCGGCGTCCTGAGTGCCATGGCTGACGATCGCGGGCGGCCGACCGTTGGGGACCTCGTCGCTGACCGCACAGAGCGGCTGTTCCACGTCGGCCGCCTCGACGCCGATACCGAGGGGCTCCTGCTGCTGATGAACGACGGGGAGCTCGCGCACCGGCTGAGCCATCCGTCGTACGAGATCGCCAAGACATACCTGGCCGAGGTCGCCGGTCCGGTGGCGCGTGATGTCGGTCGCCGGCTGCGTCGAGGGGTCGAGCTCGAGGACGCGACAGTTGCGGTCGACAGCTTCCGTCTGGTCGGGTCGGCCGGCGCCCGGGTGATGGTGGAACTGGTGCTGCACGAAGGGCGCAAGCATGTCGTACGCCGGCTGCTGGAGGCGGTCGGTCACCCGGTCTCCCGGTTGGTGCGCACCTCGGTGGGACCGGTCCAGCTCGGCACCCTGAAGGCCGGCCGGCTGCGTCATCTGACCCGACACGAGGTCGGCGCGCTGTACCGGGCGGTCGACCTATGAGGCGACCCAGTTACAGCGCGCTAGATGCGCAGAGTTCTCTGTCCATTTGACGACTAATACACCCGCGTCGGAACGTGCCAGGGCGGCGGCGACGTCAGGTGCTGGCCTCGTTCCTGCTCAGCGTGACGGCTATGTCGACTTGTTCCCCTGTGTGGCGGAGCAGGTGGCTGCCGCAGAGGTGTCGACATGTCCAGACACAGTGAAACTGCCATAACAGGAAAGCGCTGCACCGACTGGCCGACTTTGCCCCCAGGCTCCGAGGCCCAGCCTGTCGAGCAGCTAGGCTGCCGTCGCGACGAGGGAGGGTTCGGTGGGAGTGCGGGCCGTGCGTGGAGCCGTTCAGATCAACAGCGACGACCGGGCGCAGATGCTGGCAGGAGTCGCCGACCTGCTCGGAGCCGTGCTGGCGCGTAACGAGCTCACCCCCGACGACCTGATCAGCGTGATCTTCACGGCGACTCCCGACCTGCACTCCGAGTTCCCTGCGTACGGGGTGCGCGCCCTCGGCATCAGTGACGTGCCCATGCTCTGCGCCACCGAACTGGATGTCGCCGACTCGCTTCCCCGAGTCATCCGCATGCTCGCGCACGTCGAGACGTCCCGGCCACGTGCTGATATCCAACACGTGTATCTCGGGGGCGCCACAGCTCTGCGTCCGGATCTGGCGCCATGACTGCCGCGCGTGTCGTGCCGTGGCTGGTCCGGCCCAGCCCAGTGCACCGGACGTGACGACAACGGCTCCAGTAGGAGTGGTGGGAGCCGGCCTGATCGGGACCTCGATCGGGTTGGCCCTGGAGCGGGTCGGCTGGGATGTGCTTCTGCTGGACAAGGATCACGCCCGGGTCGACCTGGCTGTCCAGCTGGGAGCGGGCGCCGTGTGGCAGCCGCAGCAGCGCGTGGAGCACGCGGTGCTGGCAGTGCCTCCGCACGCTGTCGCTGCCCTCCTTAGCGAGATGCAACGTCGCGAGGTGGCTGCGACATTCAGTGATGTTGGATCTGTAAAGGACAAGTCTCAACAAGAGATTAAAACTTTGACACCTGATGTGACCATCTTTTGCGGAGGCCACCCGATTGCGGGTCGGGAGCGCAGCGGGCCGGCCGCCGCGCGCCCCGACCTGTTCGAAGGTCGGCCCTGGGTGCTGACGCCCGGGCCGGCCACAGGCCCAGCGGCGATCAACGCGGCAAGGGAGGTGGCGCTGGCCTGCGGGGCAGAGGTGCTGACCATGTCGGCGGCGGCTCACGACGAGGCGATGGCCCTGATCAGCCACGTCCCGCAGCTTCTCTCCAGCCTGTTGGCCGCGCGGCTGGAGAGCAGCCCGGACGCAATGCTCCGCCTGGCCGGGCCAGGACTACGCGACACCACCCGCATCGCGGCTTCGGATCCCGCGCTCTGGAGCGAAGTGATCGCGGCCAACCGGGTCCCGACTCTGACAGTCCTGACGGAGCTGGCAGCCGATCTCAGTGACCTGCTGGCCGCTCTGGCCGGCCATACGGAGGGGGTGACGGCCCAAGCGGCCGTACTGTCGACTGCGGACCTGACCCAGGTGGTGTACGACCTTGTCAGTCGCGGCAATGCCGGTCGCCGGCGGTTGCCTGGCAAACACGGCATCCGCGCCACGTACGCGCCGGTGCCGGTCGTCATCGAGGACGCACCAGGTCGGCTCGCCGGACTCCTGGCAGACGCCTCGGCGGCGGGTGTGAACGTCGAGGACCTCGTCATCGAGCACGCTCCCGGCCGGCCCCGCGGGGTGGCCGAGCTCGCCGTTCGCCCCGAGGACGCCCAGCGGCTGGCGACGGCTCTGCGCGCCCGCGGCTGGTCGGTGCATGTGCCGGCCGCGGCCGAGGCAGGCTCCGCCGACTAGCTTTTGGTCGAGATAGATCTATATCGACTTGTTCGGGTCGCACCGGCCCCAACGTAGGATGCATCGAGGAACGCCTGCCGCCCTCACGGGTCGGTCTGGCCAACGAAGGCCGGACGCGAGACGTCCCAGCGGTCGATTCGCGTCGGCCGATCTGCACGTTATGACAACCCGCGAAGGAGCTGCCCTGTGTCGGACGCACAGGCGGCCGGTTCGACAGTGAGAGGCGGCGGAACCCTGCGCGTTCCTCCCGGTCTCGTCGTCGCGATCGACGGCCCCTCCGGGGCCGGGAAGTCCTCGGTCTCGCGCGCGGTCGCCTCGCGGCTGGGTCTGCGCTATCTGGACACCGGCGCCATGTACCGGGCCCTGACCTGGCAGGTGCTCTCGGCCGGACTCGACCCCGACGACGCGCAGGCAGTCGCAGCGACCGCGCGCAGCGTGCTGGTCGAGGTGGGTACCGCGCCGTCCGCACCGACTGTGTCCGTCGACGGGCGCGACGTCGCCGCAGCCATCCGCGGTGCGCAGGTCTCGGCGGCCGTCAGCGCGGTCTCCGCCGTCCCCGACGTACGAGCCGTCCTGGTCGCCCGCCAGCGTGCTCTCATCGGCGCCGGCGACATCGTTGTGGAGGGCCGCGACATCGGCACAGTCGTCGCTCCTTATGCTGCCGTGAAGATCTTCCTGACTGCGAGCAGCGCGGCCCGAGCGCAGCGTCGCGCCGGGCAGGCTCTGAGCAGCAGCGACGTGGAGCTCGTCCAGCGGGCGCTCGACCGGCGGGATCGGCTGGACAGCACGCGGTCGGCGAGCCCCCTGTTGCCGGCCGCCGATGCGGTGCTGCTCGACACGACGGAGCTGAGCCAGGAGCGGGTCGTGCAGGCCGTCGTGGCCCGATGCCTCGCTGCGACCGAGCAAGTCGGCTCCGAGGCTCTGCAGCACGACCCGAACACGGCGCAACGAGCGGGCCGGTGAGCGCGCGGACGAGAACCGACGCCTTGGCCGCCCCGGACGACGGCGAGCGCGACCCGGGTCTGGAGCTCGAGGGGAGCGCCGACGCACAGCCGGCGCCGGTGCTGGCTGTCGTCGGTCGGCCCAACGTCGGGAAGTCCACCCTGGTCAACCGCATCCTGGGTCGGCGGGAGGCTGTCGTCGAGGACGTGCCGGGCGTCACCCGTGACCGGGTCGCCTACGACGCGCTCTGGCGGGGGCGGCGCTTCACCGTCGTCGACACCGGTGGGTGGGACCCCGAGGCCACCGGGCTGGCGGCCCGGGTGGCGGCTCAGGCCGAGGTCGCCGTGGCTGCCGCCGACGCGGTGCTCTTCGTCGTCGACGTCACCGTCGGCGCCACCGACGCCGACGAGGCGGTGGTCAAAGTCCTGCGCCGGTCCGGCAAGCCTGTCGTCCTTACGGCGACCAAGGTCGACGACGAGCGCGGCGAAGCCGACGCGGCAGCGCTGTGGTCGCTCGGCCTCGGTGAGCCACGTCCGGTCAGCGGGCTGCATGGACGGGGGAGCGGCGACCTGCTCGACGCCATCCTCGAAGCCCTTCCCGAGGCGCCCGCCGACGAGCCCAGTGTCGCGGGACCCCGTCGGGTCGCGCTGCTCGGCCGTCCCAATGTCGGCAAGTCCAGCCTGCTCAACAAGCTGACGGGAGAGGAGCGGGCCCTGGTCGACGCGGTCGCCGGCACCACCCGCGACCCGGTGGACTCGCTGGTGGAGCTGGCCGGCACGACCTGGCGCTTCGTCGACACCGCCGGCCTGCGGCGCCGAGTGCGGGAGGCCTCGGGGGCGGAGTTCTACTCGAGCCTGCGGACGGCGGCTGCCCTCGACGCGGCAGAGGTGGCGATAGTGCTGCTCGACGCCAGCGAGGTCCTCTCCGAGCAGGACCAGCGGGTGATCTCGATGGTGGTCGAGGCCGGCCGGGCGCTCGTGCTGGCGATGAACAAGTGGGACCTGCTCGACGAGGACCGCCGCCTCACCCTCGAGCGCGAGATCGACCGTGACCTCGCCCGGGTCGCCTGGGCGCCGCGAGTCAACATCTCCGCCCGGACCGGCCGCTCGATCGAGCGGCTGACCCCGGCGCTGATGGCCTCGCTCGGTGGGTGGAGCCAGCGCATCCCGACCGGCCGGCTGAACAGCTGGCTGGGCGAACTGGTCGCGGCGACGCCGCCGCCGGTGCGCAGCGGCAAGCAGCCGAAGGTGCTGTTCGCCACCCAGGCCGGCACCCGGCCGCCGCGGTTTGTGTTGTTCACCTCCGGATTCCTCGAGGCGGGCTACCGGCGGTTCATCGAGCGGCGGCTGCGCGAGGACTTTGGCTTCCCGGGTACGCCGATCGAGGTCAGTGTGCGGGTGCGGGAGAAGCGCGGTCGCTGAGCCGGCTGCGGTATGGTCGGGACGCTCCCGACGTACTCCTTTGCGGTGGTACCCGGGCGCCGGGACGTGGCGCAGCTTGGTAGCGCACTTGACTGGGGGTCAAGGGGTCGCAGGTTCAAATCCTGTCGTCCCGACAGTGAAAGTGCAGGTCAGAGGGCTAAACGCAAGAGTCGCAAGATCAGCACATCGGCCAGATGCTAACGAAATGCTAGCGGATCGTCGGTTCGCCGACCTAGGCTGAGCCCCTCGTCTGTGACCTGGGGGTACCGGCGTGCGGGGATCGACGTACAAGCGCTGTCCGTGTCCTATCCGTCGCGACGGGCGGGGCCACCGGCTGACCTGTCCCAAGCAACACGGATCCTGGACCTACCACGTCGATGTGCCAGCGACCGATGGCCGGCTGCGTCGGCAGGTGACCAAAGGAGGGTTTCCCACCCGCCGGGCCGCCGAGCTCGCCCTGGCGGAGGTGCTGACGCACCCGGAAGCCGGCCACAGGCCCGCGCAGGTGCGACGGACCACCGGCGACTACCTCGAGGACTGGCTGGCCGGAGTGCAGATGTCGCTCGAGATTTCGGCCTGGACCAACTACCGGAGCGTCGTCGAACTGTACCTGCGGCCGCGGCTGGGTCACCACCAGCTGACCGCGCTGACCGCGGCAACGGTGACGGAGCTCTACGCAGGACTTCTTCGCGATGGCGGAAAGCACGGGAAGGCACTGTCCCCGACGAC
>JALYXH010000029.1 GCA_030947185.1 Actinomycetota bacterium
CAGCCAGCCCACCGCCGCGGGCGTCGAAGACCGCCAGCCGGCGCAGCCACTCGCCCTCGAGCCGGGCGATGATGTCCTGCAGCCCGACCAGCTCGGCGCCCAGCGCCGCGTCCGTGGCGCCAGACACGTCGACGGCCGCCAGCGCGTCGACCGCCGCGTCCAGACTCGAACTCATGTTCGAATCCTACCGGCGGCCGCCGACAGTTTTTCGATGTCCACACACCCGATCCGAAGCCGGAGAGCACCGGTCGATCGTAGGGGGGACACGCGCAAGACGAGGCGGGCCGGCGCTAGCCGGCGCCACCCGCCTGCTCGCCGCCGGTGCCACCCAGCTCATCCGGCGTCGCGGCGATCTGCTCCGCCTCGGCCGGCTCCTCGCCCTCGGCCGCCTCCTCGCCCTCGGCCGCCCCCTCGCCCGCGGCCAGCCCGGGCAGATCCTCAGCGGCGACATCGACCGGGTCGTCGAGCGCCGGCGCCTCGCCCTGGCTCGCCGGCCCGTCCGAGGGCGGCTCGCTCATGGCTGGGAGGCCCGGCGTACGGCGGAGTCGATCGCGTCGTACAGCCGCGGCCAGACCCCAGGGGGGAGGTCGTGGGCCATCCCCTCGATCAGCACCAGCTCGCTGCCGGGTACGGCGGCCGCCGTGGCCCGGCCACCGTCGACGCCGACCAGGGGGTCGTCGAGCCCGTGGACGACCACCGTCGGCACGGTCACACCGGTCAGCGCGCTCGACCGGTCGCCGGAGGCATGGATCGCGAGCAGTTGGCGACCGACGCCCATCGGATCGAAGCCACGGTCGTATGAGCGGCCGGCCCGGTCGCGGATGCTCGCGTCGTCGCGGGGGAAGCCGGGCGAGGCGATCACGTCCGCGGTGCGCAGCGAGTTCTCGATCGCCTGTTCCCTCGACTCCGCGGGCGGCTGCATCAGCGCCGCCATGGCCTCGCGGGTGGGCGGTCCGATCGCGGGAGCAGGGGTCGACATGACCGAGGTGAGGCTGGCCACCCGGCCGGGGTGCCGGATCGCGAGAGTCTGCGCGATCATGCCGCCCATCGAGACGCCGACCAGGTGCGCCCGCTCGATGCCGAGCTCGTCGAGCAGTCCGACCGAGTCGTCGGCCATGTCCTCGAGGGTGTACGACGCCGAGGACATGTCCTTGCGGTGCAGGGCAGCCAGCACATCCGGAGGCGGCGCGTCGTGGAGGTGGGTGGACTCGCCGACATCGCGGTTGTCGAAACGGATGGCGAAGTACCCGCGGTCGGCCAGCCCGCGGCAGAAGTCGTCCTCCCACGCGATCATCTGTACGCCGAGGCCCATCACCAGGAGCAGCGGGACGCCATCGGCGGGGCCGAAGGTCTCGTAGCAGATGGAGATCCCGTTGACCTTCGCGACCGTGCTCGTCATGCCGCCATGGTGTCAGACGACCCGCGGCCCGAGCCCAAAACCCCCGGCTAGAACACCACCAGGCTGCGCGCCCCGACGCCGGCTTCCATCTCCTGGAAGGCGCTCTCGACGTCGTCCAGCGAGATCCGGCGACTGATCATCGACTCGACGTCGAGCTCCCCGGAGCGCAGGTGCTCGAAGAGCAGCGGAAAGTCGCGAGCCGGGTCGGTGGAGCCGTACACGCAGCCCCGGATCGTGCGGGCGAAGTGGAACAGCTCCACAGGGCTGAACGAGACCTGGTCCTCCTTGCCACCACCGATGCCGACGATCGTGAGCTGACCGCCGCGCCTGCTGGCCGACCACCCGCCGCGGATGGTCTGGGCCAGGCCCACGCAGTCGAAGACGTGGTCGGCGCCGCGACCGCCGGTACGCCCGCGCACCTGCTTGACCAGGTCGTCGCCGCTCACGAAGGTCTCGTCCGCCCCGAGCTCGGCCGCCAGCTCGAGCTTCTCGGGCGAGCGATCCACCGCGATCACGGGTGTGGCACCGGCGATCCGTGCTCCCTGCACGACCGACAGCCCGACCCCGCCGAGGCCGATGACGAGGACCGACTCACCCCGGCGTACCCGGGCGGTGTTGAGCACCGCGCCGACGCCGGTCATCACCGCGCACCCCAGCAGGGCTGCCTGCTCCAGCGGTACGTCGGCGGGCAGCGGCACCACGGCGCTCTCGCCGACGACGGTCTCCTCGGCGAAGGCTCCGGTCGATAGGCCTGGGTAGACCGGGGTCCCGCCGGTCGTCGCGTACGGCCTGGTCGCCCGGTCGGCGGCGTGCTCGCACAGGAACGGTTCGCCGGCCCGGCAGTACCAGCACTCGCGGCACGGGGGAGCCCAGCAGAGCACCACCCGGTCGCCCTCGGCCACCGAGGTGACACCGGCACCGACCTCCACGACGACGCCGGCTCCCTCGTGCCCCAGGACGGCTGGCAGCTGCTGGCGCAGCCGGCCGCGCGCGAGAGAGAGGTCGGAGTGGCAGACGCCAGTCGCCGCGAGCCGCACCCGGACCTGTCCGGCCGCCGGACCGTCCAGCTGCACCTCGCCGATGGTCATCGGCGCGCCGGCCTCCGTGAACACAGCTGCTCGCACCACGCTTGCTCCTCGACGTCGATGCCGCCGAGACTGCCCCGGGGCCGGGAGCAGGCTAAGGGACGTCCGGCCCGGTGCCGGCCGACCCTGGCTCGGCTGGCGGGGTCAGCGTCCCGGCAACTACCGTTGGTGGCCGTGACGACCTTCTCGCTGGACACCGTCGGCGGCTGGCTCCGGCACGCCCGGGCGGTGACCGTGCTCACCGGCGCCGGCATCTCCACCGACTCGGGCATCCCCGACTTCCGCGGGCCCGACGGGCTCTGGACGCGCAACCCCGCTGCCCAACGGATGTCTAGCCTGCGCGACTACGTGGCCGATCCCGACGTACGCCGGCGGGCCTGGCAGGGCCGGCGCGACCACGCCGCCTGGACGGCTGCGCCAAACGCCGGCCACCGGGCCCTGGTGGAGCTCGAGCGGTCCGGCCGGCTGCGGGCCCTGGTCACCCAGAACATCGACGAGCTGCACCAGCGCGCCGGCTCGGACCCCGACCTGGTCGTCGAGGTGCACGGCACGATCTTCCAGGTCGAGTGCCTGGGCTGTGGCCGGCGTACCCCGATGGCGGAGGCGCTCGACCGGGTCCGGGCCGGCGAGGAGGACCCGCCCTGCCTGGTCTGTGGCGGCATCCTGAAGTCGGCCACCATCTCCTTCGGGCAGTCACTGGTGCCGGGCGTCCTGGACCGGGCCCGGGCCGCCGCGCTCGACTGCGACCTGTTCCTGGCGGTCGGCACCTCGCTGACGGTGCAGCCGGTCGCCGGGCTCGCCCGGCTCGCACTCTCGGCCGGCGCCCGCCTGGTCATCGTCAACGCCGAGCCCACGCCGTACGACGGGCTGGCCGCGGCGGTCGTCCGGGAGCCGATCGGTACGGCGCTGCCCGCCCTGGTCAGGGCTGTTCTCGCGGGCTTGCCGCGCTAGCCTGCGGACAGCCACTGCGGACGGGAGCCAAGCGATGCGCGTGCCGCTGACGACTGCCGACTTCCTCGACCGGGCCGAGCTCGTCTACGGCGACCGGCTGGGAGTTGTCGACGAGCCGACCCCGCCCGGCGGCACACTCGGCCGGCTCAGCTACCGCGAGTTCGCTGCCCGCGCCCACTCGATCGCTGCCGGTCTCGACGAGCTGGGCATCGGCCGTGGCGAGCGGGTCGCTCTGGTGACTCCCAACGCCACCCGCTTCCTCGAGCTGCTGTACGGCGTGACCGCCTACGGCCGGGTGCTGGTCCCGATCAACTTCCGGCTCCAGCCGCCGGAGGTGTCCTACATCGTCGAGCACAGCGGCGCCTCGGTCCTGCTCGTCGACCCGGAGTACGACGAGGCCCTGAGCGGCGTGACCGCGAAGAACCGGTTCGTTCTGGGAGCCGAGTCGGACGCGGCGCTGCTGCGCCCCGATCGTGAGGCCGAGCCGTGGGCCGAGGCCGACGAGGACGCCACCGCGACGATCAACTACACCAGCGGCACCACTGCTAGGCCCAAAGGCGTCCAGCTCACCCATCGCAACAACTGGGTGAACGCCGTCACGTTCGGCCTGCACATCGGCGTCAGCGACCGGGACGTCTACCTGCACACGCTGCCGATGTTCCACGCCAACGGCTGGGGGATGCCGTTCGCCACGACCGGCATGGGGGTGCCGCAGATCGTGCTGCGCAAGGTCGACGGCGCCGAGATCCTGCGCCGGATCGAGCAGCACGGGGTGACGCTGATGTGCGCCGCGCCGGCGGTCGTCACGGCGATCCTCGATGCTGCCGCCACCTGGGACGGCGAGATCCCCGGTCGCGGCCGCGCCCGGATCGTCTGCGCGGGCGCGCCGCCGCCCTCGCGCACGATCGCGCGGATCAAGGAGGAGCTCGGCTGGGAGCTGATCCAGATCTACGGGCTGACCGAGACCTCGCCGCTGGTCACCATCAACCGCCAGCGCCAGGAGGAGGACGACCTGCCGCTCGAGGAGCAGGCGAAGCGGCTGTCACGGGCGGGTGCGCCGGCCCTCGGCGTACGGCTGGCCACCGCGGAGTCCGGGGAGGTGCTGGTCCGCTCGAACGTGGTGATGGAGGGCTACTGGGCGCAGCCCGACGAGAGTGCAGACGCGCTGGAGGCGGGCTGGTTCCACACCGGTGACGGCGGCCGGATCGACGAGGAGAACCACCTGGTCATCTCCGACCGGAAGAAGGACGTCATCATCACCGGCGGGGAGAACGTCTCCTCCATCGAGGTGGAGGACCGGCTGTTCAGCCATCCCGCCGTCAGCGAAGTGGCCGTGATCGGCGTACCGAGTGAGAAATGGGGGGAGACGATCAAGGCGCTGGTCGTGCTGGCGGCCGGTGCCACCGCGACGGAACGGGAGCTGATCGACCACTGCCGGGAGGGCCTGGCGCACTACAAGTGCCCGACCTCCGTCGAGATCCGGGACGCGATCCCGCGCACGGCCACCGGCAAGGTGCAGAAGTTCAAGCTGCGCGCCGACTACTGGCGCGACTCCGAGAGGAAGGTCAACTGATGGCACGCAGCCGACGGGGCCGCGGTGGCGACGTCGCCGGCGCGCTCGCCACGATCGTGGGTGTGGTGTTCGCCGTGATCGCTCTGATCATCGTGCTGGGCATCGTGTTCACCCTCTTCGACGCCAACAAGGCGAACACCATCGTCATGCACACGGTTCGAGCGGCCCGTGACCTGGTCGGCCCGTTCGACGGGCTGTTCACGCCCAAGGACCCCAAGCGCGCCATCCTGGTCAACTGGGGACTGGCCGCGCTGATCTACCTGGTGGTCGGTGGCCTGATCTCGCGGTTGTTCCGCCGCGCCTGAGCGACCCCTCGGCGGCAGTTCGGTGCTCAAGTGCCGATGCCGGCCGGTCGAGCCTGTGACAGAGAGAATGTCGCGTTTCTGTTGCGACACGTGTGACAGTTGTGGTCCAGTGGTGCTGAAGGGCTGCCGGGCCGGACTCCGCTTACGCACTGCTCGACGCAGACCGTGAAGGTGGCCGCAGGCACCGTCGAGATCCCGAGGAGGCCGGGTGCGCGCTGTCAGCCAGACCGCCCCGTCGCCTGTGAGGCCGTCCCTGGTGAGGCTGTCTCTGATCACGGCGTCGCTGACCGCGGTCTCCCTGACCGTCTTCGGTGCCAGCCCGGCGCTGGCCAGCCCCAGCGCGCCCAGCCAGGCCGAGGTCGACGCCAGCCAGGCGGTCGTCGGCCAGCGCGCTGTCCAGGTCGGCCAGCTGACCGCCCAGGTCGTGGCGGCCGACGCGGCACTGGCGAAGGTCAACGGTGACGCCGAGGCGGCGTTCGAGAGCTTCAACGGGGCGCAGGTGCAGCTCGCCGGGGCGAGCCGGATGGCCGGGGTCGCCGCCGCCGACCTGAGCGCCAGTGATGGTCGCGTCCGCGATGCGCAGGCCCAGATGGGCCGGTTCGTCGCGGCGACCTACAAGTCGGGCGGCGACATGAGCCAGGTGGCCGCTCTGGTCAGCGCCGACGGGCCCCGGGCCCTGCTCGACAAGGCCAGCTCGCTCAACGTGCTGTCCCGGCGCCAGGACGCGGCACTGACCGTGGTCCGCACGGCCCGGGCCCAGCGCAGCGTCGCGGCGGCCGGGGCCAAGGCGGCCCTCGAGGCGCAGCGGAAGGCGGCTGCGGCGGTGACGGCCGCCAAGGACCGGGCGCAGGCCCAGCTCGCTGCGCAGCAGCAGCAGGTCGGCGCCCTGCACGGCGAGCAGCAGCGGCTGCAAGCCGCGCTGGACGCAGCGCAAGGCACAGCTGTCACGTTGCAGAAGGCACGCGCGGACGCAGTCGCCAAGGCGGAGGCGGACAACGCGGCCAGGCTGGCAGCAGAGGCGGCGGCGCTGGTCGTGGTGCGAGCGGCCGATCTTCGCCCCCGCAGCGCGGCGGTGGCGCCCCCGGTCGAGGTGACACCGGAGACCCCCGCGCGAAGGGACCAACCGGCCGCCGCAGCGGCTCCCACGGCCCCCGCTCAGCCACCGGTAGTCCGTGGTTCCGGTGGTGCCGCCGTCGCTGTGAAGTGGGCCTACGCCGAGCTCGGCAAGCCCTATGTCTGGGCCGCCTCCGGGCCCGACACCTTCGACTGCTCGGGGCTTACCGCCTTCGTCTGGGCCAAGGCCGGGGTCTCGCTCGACCACTGGACCGGCACCCAGTGGACGGCCGGCCCGCACGTCCCCCGGGAGCAGACGCGCCCCGGTGACCTGGTCTTCTTCGCGACCAACCTCAGCGACCCGTCGACCATCCATCACGTCGGCATCTACGTCGGCGACGGCATGATGATCAGCGCGCCGCAGACGGGCGACGTCGTCAAGGTCCAGCCGGCCTTCCGCAGCGACTTCATCGGCGCCGTCCGGGTCGGCTGAGCCTCCGTCGAGCGGCCCGGCGAGCAGGGGCCCGGCCGGTGGCTCACCCTGTAGGGGGGTCTGCTGAGGTGGGACGGAGGCGGGTGGTGCGGCACGTGCGTGCGCTGACAGTCTGTCTCGGCGTTCTGGGGCTCGTCGGCGCCGGGTCCGGCTGCGCCGCGGTGACCCGCGGGTTCAGCCAGCGCGAGCTGGTCGTCGTCTTCCAGCCCGGCGCCACCAGGGCGGACCATGCCCGGATCAGAGAGGCGTGCAAGGACCTTCCGGGCGTTGTAGCCGAGCCGCTGACCACCTCGACGCTGCCCGCCACCATCCGCAACGAGGTGCGCTTCGACATCAGCAAGTCCAGCGACCGGCAGCGCGCGGCGCTCTACACCTGCCTGCAGAGGGACCCGTCCTACCTGGGCGCGGACGAGCCCAACCAGCAGTGACCGAGCCGTGCCGGCAAGCCGCGCGGATCAGCCATCGCCGAGGCGGGACAGCTCCGCAGCCGTGAGCTCCAGGTCGGCGGCGGCGGCGGAGTCGACGATCGTCTCCGGACGGCTGGCGCCGGGGATCGGGAGAA
Source organism: Actinomycetota bacterium (assembly GCA_030947185.1). Classification (GTDB taxonomy): domain Bacteria; phylum Actinomycetota; class Actinomycetes; order JALYXH01; family JALYXH01; genus JALYXH01. The sequence continues at coordinate 7,422 of JALYXH010000029.1, forward strand.
CCACCGGAGCCTTGGCCAGGTGCCAGGCCAGCGCCACCTGTTGAGGCGAGACGCCGTGCGCCCGCGCCACCTCCGCGAAGGCGTCGTGCCTGCCACCAAGCTGGCCGGCCTTGGCGATCCCACCCAGCGGGCTCCAGGGCAGGAAGGCGATCCCGTGCTCGGCGCAGAGCGCCAGCTCGGGCTCGCTCGAGCGGAAGGCGGGGGAGAACTGGTTCTGCACGCTCGCCAGATCCACGATGCCCATGGCCTCGTGGATCTGCTCGACCGAAGCGTTGCTGATGCCCACCAGCCGCACCTTGCCCTCGTCCTGCAGCTCCTTGAGCGTGCCGACCGACTCGGCGTACGGGACGCCCGGGTCCGGCCGGTGGAACTGGTAGAGCCCGATGACGTCCACACCCAGTGCCTTGAGGCTCGCCTCGCAGGCATGTCGCAGGTGTGCCGGGCTGCCGTCCAGCGCCCAGGAACCGTCGCCGGGACGGGTGTGGCCGCCCTTGGTGGCGACCAGGACCTCGCTGGTGTCGCCGGCGTACGTCGCGAGCGCCCTGGCGATCAGCCGCTCGTTGTGACCCACCTCGTCCGCACCCAGGCTGTAGGCGTCGGCGGTGTCGATGAGGGTGACGCCGGCGTCCAGTGCCGCGTGGATCGTCCGGACCGAGCGCTCCTCGTCCGGGCGCCCCTCGATCGACATCGGCATGGCGCCGAGGCCGATCGCGCTGACCGACCTGCCACCGATGGTGCGCTGCTGCATTCGTGCTCCCGGGCTCAGGGGATGGGGACCGCTGGAGCCACTACCCGGTGCGCCCCGGCGTAGACGTTCATGGAGCTCCCCCGCAGGAAGCCGACCAGCGTCATGCCCGCGTCCTCGGCCAGCTCGACAGCCAGGCTCGACGGGGCAGACACGGCCGCCAGCGCGGGTACGCCGGCCATCCGCGCCTTCTGGACCAGCTCGAAGGAGGCTCGCCCGCTGGCCAGCAGGATTGTCGAGCGCAGCGGCAGCCGTCCCTCGCGCAGGGCCCAGCCGACCACCTTGTCGAAGGCGTTGTGCCGGCCGACGTCCTCGCGCAGGCAGAGCAGCTCACCGGCAGGTGTGAACAGCCCGGCCGCGTGCAGCCCGCCGGTGCGCTCGAAGACCCGCTGGGCCGCCCGCAGGGTGTCCGGCAGGCCGGCCAGCACCGCCGGGTCCACCGCTATCGGGTCGTCGGCCACGTCCCACACCGCCGAGGTACGCACCGCGTCCAGGCTGGCCTTGCCGCACAGGCCGCAGGAGGAGGTCGTGTAGAAGTTGCGTTCCACCGACGGGTCCGGGGCCGGCACACCGGAGGCGAGCGCCACGTCCAGCACGTTGTAGGTGTTGACGCCCTCAGCGGTCGCGCCGGCGCAGTAGACGATCGAGCGCAGGTGCTCGGCCCTGCTGATGACGCCCTCGCTGACCAGGAAGCCGGCGGCCAGGTCGAAGTCGTCGCCCGGCGTACGCATGGTGACGGCCAGCGGGCGGCCGTCGACCCGGATCTCCAACGGCTCCTCGGCCACCAGGGTGTCCGGTCGCTCGACGCGGCGGTCGCCGTCGAGATGGACGATCCGGCGGCGAGTGGTCACTCGGCCCATCGAGTTCCTTTCCGCAGTGGGGGCACCCGGGCGTTTGCAGGTGACACCAGCGTGACAGAGTCCGGCCAGCACTTGCGTGCCGAGGCAGGTCCGGTTTGGCTGAGGCCCTGCCCGTCAGTCCGGCCGAAGGACCAGCAGAAGGAGTCGTGCGCGTGGACCTGCGCCATAGCCTGGAGTCGTGGCCGCTGGTGCGGCAGGTGCGCGACGGCGACCTGCTCGGTCGTGGCGCGGCTGCCAAGTCGCGCCGGTCCTTCGAGCTCACGCCGCGGACGAAGACCGCCGACAAGGTCGTGAAGTCGATCTGCCCCTACTGCGCGGTCGGCTGCGGGCAGAACGTGTTCGTGCGGGACGAGAAGATCATCCAGATCGAGGGCGACCCGGACAGCCCGATCTCGCGCGGGCGGCTGTGCCCCAAGGGCTCGGCGAGCCTGCAGCTGGTCACCGGCTCGGCCCGCGAGCAGAAGATCAAGTATCGGCGGAAGTTCGGCACCGAGTGGGAGGAGCTCGACCTCGACACCGCCATGGACATGATCGCCGACCGGGTGATCGCCAGTCGCGCGGAGTACTGGCAGGAGGAGAAGGACGGGATGCGCACCCGTCGCACCATGGGCATCGCGAGCCTCGGAGGAGCGACCCTCGACAACGAGGAGAACTACCTCATGAAGAAGCTCTACACGGCCATGGGCGCCGTGCAGGTGGAGAACCAGGCCCGCATATGACACAGCTCCACCGTCCCCAGTCTGGGGACCTCGTTCGGTCGTGGCGGCGCCACCTCCTTCCAGCAGGACCTGGCCAACTCTGACTGCATCCTGATCGAGGGCTCGAACATGGCCGAGTGCCACCCGGTCGGGTTCCAGTGGGTGATGGAGGCCAAGGCGCGCGGCGCCACGATCGTCCATGTCGACCCGCGGTTCACCCGGACCAGCGCGGTGGCCGACGTCCACGTGCCGATCCGGGCCGGGAGCGACATCGCCTTTCTCGGTGCGCTGGTCAACTACGTGCTGACCGAGGAGAAGTACTTCAAGGAGTACGTCGCGGCGTACACCAACGCCTCGACGCTGGTGGGCGAGGAGTTCCGCGACACCGAGGACCTCGAGGGGCTGTTCTCCGGCTGGGACGAGGAGAAGAAGGCCTACGACCCGAGCAGCTGGTCCTACGAGGGGGTGGAGACACCGTCGGCCGGCGGTCAGCGCGAGGTCGGTACGGCGGGCAGCTCCGAGGAGGCATCCGACAGCGGCGAGGCCGAGCAGGGACACCAGTACGGCAGCGGTGGCGCGTCGCTCGGCGAGGGCGCGGAGATCAAGACCGACCCGACGATGCAGCACCCCCGCTGCGTGATCAACGTCCTGAGGCGGCACTTCGCCCGCTACACGCCTGAGGCCGTGCAGGAGACCTGCGGCATCCCCCCGGAGCTGTTCCACAAGGTGGCCGAGGCCATCACCAAGAACTCGGGGCGAGACCGGACCACGGCGATCTGCTACGCCGTCGGCTGGACGCACCACTCGGTCGGGGTGCAGTACATCCGGACCGCGGCCATCCTGCAGCTGCTGCTGGGCAACATCGGCCGGCCGGGCGGGGGCATCCTGGCCCTGCGCGGGCACGCGAGCATCCAGGGCTCGACCGACATCCCCACGCTCTACAACATCCTGCCCGGCTACATCCCGATGCGGCACGCGAAGAAGGACGCCGAGGGCCTCGACGACTTCATCAAGGGCAACGCAGCCGAGACCGGCTACTGGGGCAACATGAAGTCCTACCTGGTCAGCCTGCTCAAGGCCTACTGGGGAGACGCGGCCACGGCGGAGAACGACTTCTGCTTCGACTACCTGCCGCGGGTCACCGGCGACCACGGCACCTACACGACAGTCGTGGACCAGATGGAGGGCCGGACCAAGGGCTACTTCATCCTCGGCCAGAACCCCGCCGTCGGCTCGGCCAACCCGAAGATGCAGCGCCTAGGCCTGGCCAACCTGGACTGGCTGGTCGTCCGCGACCTGTCGGTGATCGAGACCGCGTCGTTCTGGCTCGACGGCCCGGAGATCGAGACCGGCGAGCTGACGACGTCGGAGATCCCGACCGAGGTGTTCTTCATGCCGGCGGCCTCCCACACCGAGAAGAGCGGCACGTTCACCAACACCCAGCGGCTGCTGCAGTGGCACCACCAGGCGGTCGAGCCGGAGGGCGACGCCCGCAGCGAGCTGTGGTTCTACTACCACCTGGGCCGGATCATCCGGGAGAAGCTGGCCGGCTCGACCGAGGAGCGTGACCGCCCGCTGCTCGACCTGACGTGGGACTACCCACTGGAGGGCAGGTACGACGACCCCAGCTCGGACGCCGTGCTCCGCGAGATCAACGGCTCGGGGCCGGACGGCCTGCTCTCGTCGTTCGCCCAGCTCAGGCCCGACGGATCGACCAGCAGTGGCTGCTGGATCTACTGCGGGGTCTACGCCGACGGGGTCAACCAGTCGGCCCGTCGAAAGCCAGGGCGCGAGCAGAGCTGGGTGGCCCCCGAGTGGGGCTGGGCCTGGCCGGCCAACCGGCGCACCCTCTACAACCGGGCCTCCGCCGACCCGGAGGGCAAGCCGTGGAGCGAGCGCAAGGCCTACGTCTGGTGGGACGAGGAGCAGGGCAAGTGGACCGGCCACGACGTACCGGACTTCCAGGCCACCAAGCGGCCCGACTACGTCGCGCCCAAGGACGCCAAGGCTGAGGACGCCATCGGCGGGGCCGACCCGTTCATCATGCAGGCCGACGGCAAGGGCTGGCTCTACGTGCCGACCGGGCTGATGGACGGGCCGATGCCGACGCACTACGAGCCGCACGAGTCGCCGTTCGACAACCCGCTCTACAAGCAGCAGAGCAACCCGGTGCGGGAGACCAAGTCCAAGCCGCAGAACCGCTACAACCCGAGCGGCCGGGAGCCCGGCGCGGAGGTCTTCCCGTACGTCTGGACGACCTACCGGCTGACCGAGCACCACACGGCCGGCGGGATGAGCCGGTTCCTGCCCTATCTGTCCGAGCTGCAGCCGGAGTTCTTCTGCGAGGTCAGCCCGGAACTGGCGGCCGAGCGCGGCCTGCAGCACAAGGGCTGGGCGACGCTGGTGACTGCGCGGACAGCGATCGAGGCGCGGGTGATGGTCACCGAGCGGATCCCCCCGCTGAGGGTGGCCGGCCGCACCGTGCACCAGATCGGGCTGCCCTACCACTGGGGCCCCAACGGCCTGGTGACCGGTGACGCGGCCAACGAGCTGCTCGCGATCGTGATGGATCCCAACGTCCACATCCAGGAGAGCAAGGTGGCCACCTGCGACATCCAGCCCGGACGGCGCCCGCGCGGGCCGGCCCTGCTGGCCTACGTGGAGGAGTACCGCCAGCGGGCCGGGATCACCGCCCAGACCGGCATGCAGGCGACGTCGGCATGACGCCGCTGCACCAGAACAGCCTCTACGGACCGCTGGACGACCCGGCGGCCAACGCCGGCTACGAGAACCCGCCGCAGCGGATGGGGTTCTTCACCGACACCAGCATCTGCATCGGCTGCAAGGCCTGCGAGGTCGCCTGCAAGACCTGGAACGAGGTGCCCGAGGACGGGCTGGACTTCCTGGGTCTGTCCTACGACAACACCGGCGGCCTCGGCGCGAGCACGTGGCGGCACGTCGCCTTCATCGAGCAGCCGGCTGCACTCGGCCACCAGGAGTCCGGCTTGGCCGCCGCCGCTGCTCCCACCGTGGATCGTCCGTCGGTGGACCTGGGCATGCCCGGGTCCACGCTGCCCGGTGCGGCCACCGGTGCGGAGACCCGCACCGACTTCCGCTGGCTGATGTCGTCTGATGTGTGCAAGCACTGCACGCACGCCGCCTGCCTCGACGTCTGCCCGACCGGTGCGCTGTTTCGCACCGAGTTCGGCACGGTGGTGGTGCAGGACGACATCTGCAACGGCTGCGGCTACTGCATCCCCGCCTGCCCGTACGGCGTCATCGAGCAGCGCCCTCAGGGCATCCACAAGAACGGGGGCCTCGCCCAGAAGTGCACCCTGTGCTACGACCGGCTCGGCGACGGCCTCGAGCCGGCGTGTGCGAAGGCGTGCCCGACCAAGTCCATCCAGTTCGGGCCGCTCGACGAGCTCCGCGAGCGAGCTGCCGGCCGGGTGGCCGCGCTGCATGACGCGGGGGTCACCTCGGCCGAGCTCTACGGTCACGACCCCAACGACGGGGTGGGCGGGGACGGTGCGTTCTTCCTGCTCCTCGACAAGCCGGAGGTCTACGGCCTGCCGCCCGACCCGGTCGTCACCACGCGCGACCTGGCCGCGATGTGGAAGTCGGCCGGGGTAGCCGCCTTGACGATGGTCGCGGGTGTGGCAGCAGCCTTCGTGGGGAGCCGGCGGTGACCACCGCGGCCATCGGGTCCGCCGGCGGCGGCAGCATCGGTACGCCGGCCCGCGGCGGAGGTCGCCGACGGCGCCGCCGGGACGAGCACGCGATGGTGCCCGACGCGGAGTTCGGCTCCTACTACGGCCGCCCGGTGGTGCGCGCGCCGCAGTGGGAGGAGCGCGACATCGCCGGCTACCTGTTCCTCGGGGGGCTGGCGGCCGGCTCGTCCATGCTGGCGGCGGGCGCCGATGCCACCGGCAACGCGCAACTTCGGCGGGTCGGCCGGCTGGCCGGGCTGGCAGGTATCGGTGTCAGCTTCGTGGCGCTCGTGCACGACCTGGGCAAGCCGCTGCGGTTCCTGCACATGCTGCGCGTCGTCAAGGTGACCTCGCCGATGAGCATGGGCACCTGGATCCTGATGGCCTACGGGCCGATGGCCGGGATCGCAGCCGGGACGGACGTGCTCAAGGTCTTCCCGCGGCTCGGGCGGCTGGCCGGGTTCGCGGCGGCCGGCGCTGCGCCGCTGGTGGCGAGCTATACGGCGGTCCTGATCGGCGACACCGCCGTGCCCACCTGGCACGAGGCCTTTCCGGAGCTGCCGTTCGTGTTCGTAGGCAGCGCAGCGGCCGCCGGTGCGGGGGTAGGGCTGCTCGCTGTACCGGTGGGGGAGGCTGGGCCGGCCCGGCGGCTCGCGCTGATGGGCGCCGCGCTGGAGCTGACCGCGATGGAGAAGATGGAGCGCCGGATGGGACTGGTGGGGGAGCCGCTGCACCTCGGTCGCCCCGGCCGGCTGCTGAAGACGTCCAAGGGCCTCACCGCCGGCGGCGCGCTGCTGGGTGCCGTAGCCGGCCGGCGCAGCCGGACCGCAGCGATAGCAGCCGGAGCCGCGCTGGTCGCGGGCTCCGCCTGCACCAGGTTCGGGGTGTTCGCCGCCGGGGTCGAGTCGGCCAGGGACCCGAAGTACACAGTGGTCCCGCAGCGTGAGCGTCTGGATTCGGGGAAGGCTGCACGCGCCGAGCGCTGATCAACCGGCGTCGGTACCGGAGTTCTGCACGGAAACGGAGCACCGCGATGGCCAGCACGACGACGGAGCGAGGCAACGAGGGTGCGGCCGGGGACAACCCCACCAAGGGTCGCTGGGGGCTGGTGGCCGCGGCGCTGCTGCTGCAGTTCTCGATCGGCGCCGTCTACGCCTACAGCATCTTCTCCAAGGCGCTGAAGCTGAAGACGAATGGATTCCACCTCACGGCCACCCAGGCAGCGCTGCCGTTCGAGGTGACGATCGGCGTGATCTTCATTGGCACGTACATCGGCGGTCGGATCCAGGACCGCAAGGGTCCGAAGTTCGTCGCGCTGGCCGGTGGGGTCATCTACGCCATCGGCACGATCCTGGCGTCGTTCAGCCAGAATCGCAGCCAGCTGTGGCTACTCGTGCTCGGGTACGGCGTCATCGCCGGTTTCGGCCTGGGCGTCGCCTACATCGTGCCGATCGCCATGCTCCAGAAGTGGTTCCCTGACAAGCGCGGGCTGATCACCGGGCTCGCGGTCGGCGGCTTCGGCTTCGGGGCGGTGCTCACGTCGCCCATCGCCCAGCGGCTGGTGGACCACTACAAGGAGCAGCCGACCAAGTCCTTCCTGCCGCTCGGCATCGCCTACCTGGTCATGGCGGTGGTCGGGGCGTCGTTCTTCCGCAACCCTCCGCAGGGCTACAGGGTGCCGGGCTACGAGCCACCGACGTCCGGCCGGGTCGTCGACTCGGGCAAGGACTACGAGCAGAACGAGGCGCTGAAGACTCCGCAGTGGTACCTCCTCACTGCGATTCTGACTCTCAACGTCACGTGCGGTATTGCGCTGATCTCCCAGGCAGCCGCCAGTGCGACTGACATCGCCGGCTACTCGAAGACAGCGGCAGCCGGCGTCGTCGGTCTGCTGGCCATCTTCAACGGCGGCGGCCGGATCTTCTGGGCCGCGGTGTCGGACAAGGTCGGCCGGATGCCTGCGTTCATGGCCATGCTCGGGTTGCAGGGCGTCTGCTTCCTGTTCCTGCCCCGCGCCCACAGCACTGCGCTGTTCTTCCTCCTCGGCGCGGTCATCTACCTCTGCTACGGCGGCGGCTTCGGGACCATGCCGGCCACGGCAGGCGACTACTTCGGCGTTCGCCACGCGGGGGCCATCTACGGTCTGATGATCGTCGGCTGGAGCCTCGGCGGGGTGCTGGGGCCGCAGATCGTCGCGGCACTGCTGGGCGACAAGAAGCCGCTGCACTACGGCACGGCGTACACGACGATCGCGATCATCGCCTTCGTGGCACTGGCGTTGCCGTTGATCACGAAGATGCCGCGCACCCGCAAGTCGTCGGACGAGGGGATGATCGGCGCGCCGGCCGGGGCCAAGGCCTGAGTCCCTAGCGCACCAGCAGGACGGCATCCCGGCGCTCGACCAGCTCGCCGACCACCGGGGCGCCGGGGATCTCGCCGGCGACCAGCAGGCCGCCGCTGGTCTGGGCGTCCGCGAGCAGCAGCAGCTCGTCCTCGCTGACGGCCGACGACAGGTGGGGTAGGACCCACTCGAGGTTGCGCCGGGTGCCGCCGCTGACGTAGCCGTCGCGCAGGGCGTCGCGGGCGCCTGCGAGGTAGGGCACGGCCGCGGCGTCGATGACGGCGCTGACGCCGCTGGCCCGGGCGAGCTTGTAGAGGTGACCCAGCAAGCCGAACCCGGTCACATCGGTGGCGCAGGTGTGGCCGGCCGCGACGGCGGCCGACGAGGCGTCCCGGTTGAGGGTGGTCATCGCATCGACTGCCTGCGTGAAGACCTCGCCCGTCGCCTTGTGCCGGCTGTTGAGGACGCCGATGCCTAGCGGCTTGGTCAGCGAGATCGGTACGCCGGCGCGGCCGGCATCGTTGCGCAGCAGCCGGTCCGGGTGAGCGACGCCGGTGACGGCCATCCCGTACTTCGGCTCGGGGTCGTCAATGGAGTGCCCCCCTGCGACGTGGCAGTTGGCCTCGCGAGCGACGTCGAGACCCCCACGGAGGACCTCGGTGGCCAGCTCGAAGGGCAGCACGTCGCGCGGCCAGGACAGCAGGTTGATACCGAGCAGCGGGCGACCACCCATCGCGTAGATGTCGCTGAGGGCGTTGGCGGCCGCGATTCGGCCCCAGTCGTAAGGGTCGTCGACGACCGGGGTGAAGAAGTCTGCCGTCGAGAGCACGGCAGTGTCGGCGGTCAGCCTGACCGCTGCGGCGTCATCCCCGTCGTCGAGTCCCACCAGCAGCTCGGCCTCACTTCGCGGCAGCTCGACACCGACCAGGCCGGCGACGATCTGCTCGAGCTCGCCCGGCGGGATCTTGCACGCGCAGCCGCCGCCGTGTGCGTACTGGGTAAGGCGGTAGGTACGGGCGGCGGCGGTGGCGGTCATGGCGAGGACCCTACGTCCGGCCCGTCGGGTCGGCCTGGCTAAGGTTGCCGGCGGAGGCGTAAGGGTGCCTGGTGGCCCTCCCGGTCTTCAAAACCGGTGTGGCCGAGGATCTCGGTCAGGCGGGTTCGATTCCCGTCCGCCTCCGCCGATGCCTCACCGCCCGACGCCGACGTGGGGCGCCTGTGGTGCCATCGGCCGCACAGAGGGTAGGAGCCGCGCATGGACGCTGCCGAGCTGCTGGACCTCCGGAACGACTCCCGCGCCGCCCTCGTCTTCGTCGGGCTCAGGGGGGACTGGTGACCGTACTGCTGTAGCCAGGCGGTCCGTCTGGCCAACGAGCTTGCGGACATCGCTGCCGCCGGCGCCCAGGTGGTGCTTGCCTCGGTTGACTCGCCGGCTGAACAGCTGGCGATGAACCAGACCTGGCACCTGCCTTTTGCCTGGGTGAGCGACCCGGGTGGCGACCGGTTCGCCACACCCCTGGGTGTGTGGAACGCGGCCGAGCGAGACGGTCTGTTTTATCCCGTGGTCCTGCTGGTTGCGCCGGACGGACGGGAGGTCTATCGGCACCGGTCCCGCGACTTCGCCGACCGCCCCGACGACGATGACTTGCTCGCGGCCGTCCGGTCACTGCGGCTGGGCGCGGTGCCCACCCCGCCGCCATGGACTCCGCCGGGCGTGCGGCCACAGCCCTCGGCGAAGGCCTTCCGGCCGGAGGCGCAGAGTCCGTACTTCCGCGGGATCATGATGAACACCCGGGCGCTGGCACCGCGCATGCGCGACGATGTCGACCGGGCCGAGGTCGAGCAGGACGGCCGGATGGCTGCCTCGTTCGTTGAGGCTTGGCGGGTACGCCGGGAGGCAGTGGGCAAATAGACGGGCTGTCTTCCTGGGCGGCCGCCGGAGCAGCGTCGGGCGAACGCGCACCGGGGGATGGTTGTCCACAGGCTCGCCGGATGGCTGTCCGGCCGTGGACCCAGGAGCGTCGGGTCGGGGACGCTCCTGGGTGCACGGAGCTAGGTGGCCGCGGAGTCGGGCCTGCTCGGCAGCCGGAAGAGGGCACTTACCCGCCCCCACCTTGCCGAGGTCGGCAGTGGTACGGCCGAGACGGCCGGTTCGGCGTCGACGGCGGCGAGCAGTCCGCGCGTGGCGGCAAGACCAAGAGCCAGAACCGTGTGGACGGGCACGTCCAGGGCAGCCGCGATCTCGGCGTAGCTCAGCCCGCGCTGGGCCAGTTCCAGCATCTCGTGCTGGCCATCTGGCAGGTCCGCAAATGCTTCCCGCACTCGACGCTGGTCACCGCGCGTCATGCCGCGGCCAGGGTGTCACGCAGATCCGTCCGTACCTCTCACGCGGCAGGCGTTGCGAGCCCGCCCGTGCACAGGAAGTCCTCAGGAAGCCAGTTGGCGCGGTCGGCGACTCCCAGCAGCA
>JALYXH010000030.1 GCA_030947185.1 Actinomycetota bacterium
AGCCGGTGCTGCTCGTCGACGACGTCGTCCACAGCCGCTGGACGGTCACGCTGGCCGCGGGGCTGCTGCGGGCGGCGGGTAGTGGTCCGGTGCTGCCGGTCGCGCTGGCCGTAGAAGGGTGAGCTGACTCAGTGCGTGGCCACGGCGAGGAGGGCGTAGTCCGCAGCCTCGTTCAGCGTCATCGTCAGCCCGGCGGCCCCCGCCGTCTCGAGCTCGGCGGCCCCGAGGGCGACGTGTTGCCGGTCGAAGTAGGGGTCGTACTGCGTCTTGATCCCCGGCAGCGCCAGCACCGTCCCGTTGTCCCGGCTGAGCCGGGCCGCAGCGCACCGCAGCACCGCCGCGCGCTCGAGGCGGCCGTCCGCGACGTCGACGACGGCGAGGCCGGCGATCGACTCCGCGACGCGCGCGAGCTGACCGCTACCCCGGCGCAGCTCCAGGGACTCGGCGAAACAGGCACGGGCGTCGTCCAGGCGGCCTTGCCTGAGCCGGGTCAGGCCGCAGACGACAAGGACCATTCCGATCTCCAGCGGCGAGCCGGCGAGGCGGGCGCCCGCCAGGGACCTGTCGCCCAGGTCGGCGGCAGCGGCGACGTCGCCACGGGCCAGCGCACCGAGCGCCAGGTTGCTCAGCGGTTCGGTCAGCGCGTTGGGTAGCCCGCTCGAGGTGGCCAGCGCCAGCGCCTCGGTCCACACCTCGTCGGCCTCAGCCAGCTGGCCGCGGCAGAGCGAGATCTCGCCGAGCCACCCGAGGAGGTGGCCGAGCACCGCGTCGGCGCCGGCCCGGCGGGCCAGCACGATGCCCTCCGAGGCAGCCGACTCGGCCGCTTCGATGTCGCCCTGGTAGAGCGCGGCGATGGTGATCCCGTCGTAGCTGCGAGCCGCCCGCGCCGCGTCACCGAGCTCGACGAAGACCTCCCGGGCGGCGGTGTAGTAGTCGCGCGCCGCCGCCATATCGGGCTCGATGTTCATGCTGAGGTTGCCGGCCGCGTGCAGCAGGATCCCGCGCTCCTGCGGGCGGACAGGCAGGGCCAGTGCCTGTCGGGTCCAGTGGACTCCCTGTCGCATCCGGCCGGCGATGTACCAGTAGTCACTCAACCCGGCCGCGAGCCGGCCGAGCAGCTCGGCCGCGCCGGCGTCCCGGGCCCAGGCCAGCGCCGCGACGAAGTTGTCGCAGTCCCGGTCGAAGCGTGTGATCACGCCGGCGTCGAACTCGCCATGGATCTTGACCGCATCCCGCTCGACTCGCTGGGCGAAGTACGCCGCATGGCGCTGCCGGAGCAGCGTCTCGTCGCCGCTTCTCACGAGCCGCTCGAGGGCGTACTCGCGCACGGTCTCCAGCATGCGGAAGCGGGCGGTGCCGTCGCGGCGCTCGCGAACCAGCAGGCTCTTGTCCAGCAGTGCCGCCACCGCCGCCAGCACCTCGTCATCGATGCCGGGACCGGGGGTGTCGACGAAGCAGACGCTCTCGGCAGCCTCCAGCGTGCAGCCACCGGCGAAGACGGCGAGCTGGGCGAAGACCTTTGCCTCCGCACCGGCGAGCAGCGCGTGGCTCCAGTCGATGGTCAGGCGCAGCGCACGATGTCGCTCCGGCCGGTCGGCACTGCCACCGGCGAGGAGCTCGAGCTGATGGTCGAGCCGGCTCAGGATCTCGGCCGGGCTCAGCATGCGCACCCGGGCGGCGGCCAGCTCGATGGCCAGCGGTAGGCCGTCCAGCCGGGCACAGATGCGGGCCACGTCTCGCAGGCTCGCCGCGCCGACTGAGAACGTGTTGTCCGCGGACCTGGCCCGCTCGACGAACAGGCGTACGGCAGGGCTCGCCAGCAGGACGGACGGGCTCTCGTCGGCGTCCGGCACGGTCAGCGGCGGCACCAGGTAGTCGTGGTTGGCGCTGAGCCCCATCGTCTTGCGGCCGGTGGCCAGGATGACCAGACCGGGTAGCTCGTGGAGCAGCGCCGCCACGTCGACGGCAAGTTCCGGGATCTGCTCGGTGTTGTCCAGCACGAGCAGGACATGGCGGTCCTGCAAAGCCGCGACGATGTCGCGGAGCGCACTGTGAGCTTCCGTCCCCGTTGCCCCGGCCGCCAGGGCGATCGCGGCGGCCGCGTCGTGGCGGGTCCGCACGGCGTCCAGCCCGACCACGGTGAGGCCGTCCGGGAAGTCCCCGACGAGGGCGGCGGCTACCGCCAGGCTCAGCCTGCTCTTGCCAATGCCGCCGGGTCCGACCAGGGTCACCAGCCGAACGCCGGGCCGTCGGAGCAGGTGGACGACGTCCGCCACCTCACGGCGCCGGCCGATCAGCTCGGTGATCTCGACAGGGAGGCTCCGAGGGGGGCGGACCACGCTGCTCGGTGCGGCCGCAGCCACCGGTGCTCCGACAGCACGCAGCGCGCCGGTCGGCACAGCTGGAGGCCCAGTCTTAGCGGAAGTTCCACCGTGGTGCAGCAGCCCCGGGTCCTGACGGAGCAGCTGCGCGTGCAGCGACTGGAGACCGGGGCCAGGGTCCAGGCCGAGCTCGTCGCCGAGCAGGCGCTGGCCCTCGGCGTAGAGCCGCAGGGCATCGGCCTGCCGGCCGCTGCGGTAGAGGGCCAGCATCGCCAGGCTGCGCAGCCCCTCGTCGAGCGGGTGGCTCGAGACGAGGTTGTCCAGCTCGCCGACTAGCTGCTTGTGGCGTCCCAGTGCGAGTTCGGCCTCGATCCGGCCGGTGACCGTCCCCAGTCGCGCGGCTTCGAGCCGGCTTGCCTCGATCTCGGCGAAGCGGTACGCCGAGAAGTCGGCTAGTGCGGGGCCGCGCCACATCTGCAGTGCTGCCTTCAGCGTCTCCACGGCCGGCCCGGGCTCCCCCTCAGCCAGCTGACGGCGGCCCGCCGCGGCTTGGCGCTCGAACCGGGCGCTGTCGAGGTCGTCGTCCGCGACCAGCAGTGAGTAGCCGCCCTGGCCGGTGCGCAGCGCCCCTGGGTCGAGGGACTTGCGCAGCGAGGAGACGTAGACCTGCAGGGCGTTCTGAGCACTGGCGGTGGGCTGTTCCGCCCAGAGGGAGTCGATCAGCCGCTCGACCGAGACCGGCTGACCGCGGGCAATCAGCAGGGCGGCCAGGACTACGCGTGGCTTGCCTTGGGGGAGCGGCACGGGCCTGCCGTCGCGCAGCGCCTCGAGTGCACCGAGCAGTTGGTACTGCACCGGACTCCTCCCCGCCGTCGCCAGCACGGTAGTCCCTTCAGTCCCAATTAAGCAGCCCGCAGCCGTGGTTTAAGCAGGGTGACCAAGAGTGCGCACATCGGCAGGCGTCTTTACGGCGAGGGGGCTCGATATGCACTGGGGATAAACCGAGAAGGCTTATGCAGCGGCGTCATCGCCGCATCGTGGGGGAAGTGGGCAGCTCGGCCTCGCGGCCGCGCTGCCCCCTCGCGTTTCTGGGAGCACGAGCATTGCGTTCCGGTTGGCCCCGGCTCAGGCGGACAGGGCCCTCGGCGAGCGCAGCGCCGTGGTCGGCGCCGAGGCTTCCAGCCAGGACGGGAACTCCTGGATGGGCATCGGCCGCGCCAGGTAGTAGCCCTGGATGACAGTGCAGCCCATCTCGTGCAGGCGGACCCAGGTCGCCTCGTCCTCGACGCCCTCGGCGACGACGTCCAGCGAGAGGTTGTGCCCGAGCTGGATGACCGAGTTGACGATCACCGCCTGCTCCGCATTGGTCGTCATCCCGCCGACGAAGCTCTTGTCGATCTTCACCTCGGTGACCGGCAGCCGCCGGAGGTAGGACAGTGAGGAGTAGCCGGTGCCGAAGTCGTCGAGCGAGAGCTTGGTGCCGATCTCCCTGAGCTCGTGCAGCATCTCGATCGCGCGCTCGGGGTCGGACATGACCGTCGACTCCGTGATCTCCAGGGTCAGCAGCTCCGGCGGGAGCTGGTAGCGCCGCAGCAGGGAGCTGACCTCGTCGACGATGGTGGGGTTCAGCAGGCTGCGTGGCGACAGGTTGACCGCGATGCCGATGTTCTCGCCCATCGACCGCCAGCTCGCCGCATAGCGGACCGCGGTCTCCAGCACGAACGTTGTCAGGGGTTCGATCAGCCCGGACCGTTCGGCGACGGGGATGAACGAGTCGGGCGTGATCATGCCCTGCTCTGGATGGATCCAGCGGATCAGCGCCTCGGCCCCGACGATGCTCTGGCCGTCCGCGCTCGACTTGGGCTGGACATAGACGCACAGCCCGGTCTCGGTGTCGAGGGCATGTCGCAGCTCAGCCACCAGCGCGAGTGTCTGCGTCGTCGAGCCGTCCAGACTGGACTCGTAGATGTAGACGTCGCGTCCGGAGGACTTCGCTGCGTACATCGCGACGTCGGCACGCTTGAGCAGCAGCACGGCATCCTCGCCGTGGTCGGGCAGGAAGGCGACGCCGATCGAGACCCTGATGTCGACGGCACTGCCGGCAAGGACGAACGGTGCCCGTAGCGCGTCGACGAAGGTGCGTGCGTAGTCCGCGCCCTGGTCCGGCGAACTGATGTCCACTCCAAGGATGGCGAACTCGTCGCCGCCCAGCCGGGCGACCGTGTCGCCCGGACGGGCTGTCGCGGCAAGCCGCCTCGCGACCTCCCGAAGCAGCTCGTCGCCCTCCTGGTGACCAAGGGAGTCGTTGACCTCCTTGAACCCGTCCAGGTCCATCAGCAGCACGGCGCAGGTGCTGCCGGCGCCTTCGGCTCGAGCGTGCAGGATGCTCAGCAGCTGGCGTCGCAGCATCACCCGGTTGGGCAGCAGGGTCAGCGAGTCGTGCATGGCGTCATGGCGCAGCTGGTCGACCAGTCGACCGTTCTCCAGAGCGAAGCTGGCGTGGTTGGCCACGGTCTCCAGCAGGCGCAGGTCGTCCTCGCCGTAGGTGCGCACCTCGCCGAGTCGGTCCGCGACCAGCAGCATGCCGACCACGCCGGCTTTGCCTTTGAACGGTGTTGCGAGGGCATCCCGATAGCCGTGCGCGGCGAGCCACGCCCGCAGGGCCGGGTCGCGGGTCGTCGCTGACACGAGAACGGGTGTGGACCGGTCGAAGACGCCGGCCAGCACCGGGTCGTGCGGATCGGCCTCGGCGTAGGCCTCCCGATGCACCGTGTTCTCGCGGTCGGAGGTGATCCGCGCGACCATCGAACCGGCCGGCCCGTCACTCGTCGCCGGCGCCGCGAAGACCACCTCGGCCACATCGGCTCGGAGCATGTCCTTGGCCTCGTGCAGGAGCTGCACGAGCACCTCTTCGGTCTCGGGCGAGCTCGTCACGGCGCGACTGAACTGGTAGAGCCGGTCGAGGCTCAGGTGGCGCTGCGTCAGGGCCGCGTGCTGGCGGAAGCCGATCACCAGCATGCCCAGCAACAGAACCAGCAACGCGGAAGCTCTGGTGTCCCAGGTGAGCACGCCCACCGACAGCACGCCGACCACGCCGACAGCCGCGTGTATCGCAACGACGGCGAGCAACGAGGCCGACCTGATCCGCGACCGGTCCCAGCCGTCGTAGGCCGCGATCACCGCGACGACCATCGCCGTACTGAAGGTGGCCGCGACCGTCACGGCGGTGAGGGCGGCCGCCCAGCTCCCCGGTCCGGTCGCCCCGCCGTGGGCAAGGAGACGAAAAAGAATAAGGGCGACCGCCGACTCGCAGAACTGCTCCGCGATGTTGAAGCAGGTTTTGATCGGAGACCGCCGTTGCACGGCGCCGAAGACGACGACGCCGCTGACGAGCCGAGCGAGCACGACGTCGCCCGGGGAGGCCAGGAAGAGCCCGACGACGAGTGGTACGCCGCTGAGCGCGACCACGCCTGCGTGCTTGCGCATCTGGTAAGGCAGCCCTGACATGTCGCCGACGATGAAGGCGATGGACAGCAACCACCACGCCAGTCGGGGGCCCGGCAGGGGGCCGGCGCCGGGCAGTCGCCCGAGGATGCGGAAGAGCAGCAGTCCCGCGGCCGCCATGGCGACGATGAGACACCACGTGACCACGACGGGTCGCGACACGGGCGAGCCCGGCGGTGTCCTTGACACGCTGCGGTCTCCTCTCTGTGCGACCTTCGGCTACGCGCAACGGCGTTGCCACCTCAGTGGGTCGGCATTTCCGCCTGTTTGGTGTAGGTGGACGGGTCGCCGACTTGCGGCTCACCCCGGGCGCCCTGCAATCTGCGGTGTGGTCAGGCCTACGCCGACGCCCTGGCCACGGTGCCGGCGCAATAACCTGTGGCCGGACCGAAGCGACCGCTGCTACTTTTCCCGAGGCCGTGCGCCAGAACGAGGAGGTGGTACCCGTGAACGAAGTGACCACATGGGTGCTCCTCGCGGAGGTCACGGTCGGGCGATAGGTCGTCCGGGAGCGCCGTTCTCGAGCTCTCGAAAGGAACGACCAATGCAGTTCACTTCTGAACAGCGCCTCGACGACGGCGTCCTCGAACGCGAGTTCACCCTCGGCGAGATCCCCGGGGTCCTGTGGACGCCTGGATCCGCACCGACCCCATTGATCCTGAGCGGTCACAACGGCGGCTTGCACAAGCGGGAGTCCCGGCTGGTGGCCAGGGCCCGGTACCTGGCGGCAGGGTACGGCTTCGCGGTGGCCGCCATCGACGCCCCCGGGCACGGTGGCCGGGGGCGTTCGGCCGTCGATAATCAGGCCCGCGCCGACCTCCGCCGGGCGATGCAGGCCGGCGAGCCGGTCGACGAGATCTTCGAGTCGTTCATCGTCCCGCTGGTCGAGAGGGCGGTCCCTGAATGGCGGACCACCCTGGACGCCCTCATGTCGCTGCCCGAGATCGGCGGCCCGGTCGGGTACGGAGGGATGACCGCCATCGGCATTCGGCTGGCGGTGGTCGAACCACGCATCGCGGCCGCCGGCTTCTTTGCCGGGGGCTTCGTACCCCGGGCCCAGCGCGAGGAGGCCCGCCAGGTCACCATTCCGCTGCAGTTCCTGCTGCAGTGGGATGACGAGGGGAACGACCGGAAGCAGGCCCTGGACCTGTTCGACGCCTTCGGCTCCAGGGAGAAGACGCTGCACGCCAACCTGGGCGGGCACGCCGGTGCCCCCTGGTTCGAGGTGGACGACGCTGCCCGGTTTTTCACCCGGCACCTGATGTGAGTCGCGCTGACCTGCGCCTTTACCTGGAGCGGGTGACCGGGATCGAACCGGCATGGCCAGCTTGGAAG
>JALYXH010000048.1 GCA_030947185.1 Actinomycetota bacterium
GTTCCGGCCGGCAGTCGAGGTCCCGCCCACCGGCCCGCCCGCTGTGCCGACGCCCGTGCCGCCGGCCGGTCCAGCCGCTGCTCCCGGGCCGGCACCGGCGACCGCATCATCGCCTGCCGGCGCCGGCTCACTGGCGGCAGTACGTGGCCGGGTGGTGCTGCTGGACCCGGGCCACAACGGACAGAACTTCGCCCACCCGAGCGTGGTCAACGCACTGGTCAACGTGCTGACCCAGAAGAAGGAGTGCGACACCACCGGGTCAGAGACGGCAGGCGGGTACACCGAGGCGGCGTACAACCTCGACCTGGCCACCCGGACCGCCGCCATCCTGCGCGCAGCCGGGGCGCGGGCGGTGCTCACCCGCGACGACAACGGCGGGGTGGGTCCGTGCATCACCGCGCGGGCGGCCATCGGCAACACCGCGCACGCCGCGGTCGCGCTGTCGATCCACGCAGACGGGGCAGCCCCCGGCGGCCGTGGCTTCCACGTCATCGAGCCGGTGGGAGTTGGCTACAACGACACGATCGTGGGGCCCTCGCATGAGCTGGCGCTGTCACTGCGGTCGGCGTTCGCCGCCGGCACCGGCGAGCCCTTCGCCAGCTACCTGGCCGGCGGCAGCGGGCTGATGGCTCGCGCGCACCTCGGCGGGCTGAACCTCTCGCTCGTTCCGAAGGTGTTCCTCGAGAGCGGCAACATGCGCAACGCGACTGACGCGGCGCGGCTGTCCGACCCGGCGTACCGCCAGCAGGAGGCGACGGCCATCGCCACCGGGCTCGCGGCGTTCCTGTCCACGCACTGAGCCACAGCCCGGTGATGACGGGCGGGGCGTTCAGCCCGCGACCACCTGGGCCGCCGTACCGAAGCCGAAGCCCCGGGAGCGGAGACCGGAGATGACCCGAGGCAGGGCCGCAGCATCGGCGGAGGCGGCTCCGACGTGGAACAGCGCGATCATTCCTGGACCGGCGGATGCGAGCACCCGGTTGACGATGTCGTCGACCGAGTGGCCGGCCCAACCGAGCGAGTCCACGCTCCACATCAGCTCGACCCCGTAGCCGGCCGCCCCCACGTCGGCGTCCACGCCGGCGTCGCGGTCGCCGTACGGCGGACGGAACCAGCCGGCGGTACCGGTGCCGGTCACCCGCTGGATGGCCTGCTCGGCGCGGGCGACCTCCTCGCTGCGCCGGGCCTGGCTCAAGGCGCCCGTGTGGGTCGACACCCCGGTGAACGACGAGTGGTCGTCGGTGTGGTTGACCAGCTGGTGCCCTTCGGCAGCGATCCGGCGGGCCAGCGCCGGGTTGGCCTCGACCCAGCGGCCGGTCAGGCCGAAGGTTGCCGCCACCCGCTCCGCGGCCAGGACGTCGAGGATGCGCGCGGTGTTGCCGGTGTCAGCCCCGGCGTCGAAGGTCAGGGCCACCAGCGGGCGGTCGCTGCGGCCTCGGGCCACCACCCTGGCGCGGGGGCCGCCCGGCAGGACCACCCGGCCGGGTGACGAGGTCGTGGTGGGCACCGACTCCGCAGGAGTCGCGGTGGGCAAAGCCGGTGGCAGGGAAGCGGTGATCGGGGGCTCCGCGACCGCCAGGGACCCTGCGGACAGCGACGGCGAAGGCCCTGCTGCGGCCGGCGCCAGAGCCGACACTGTCGGTCGGGCACCCACCGGCGCCGCGGCTGTCGGCTGCTGGGCGGAGGAGCAGCCGCTCGCGGCCAGGCTCAGGACCGAGGCCACGACCAGGCTGCACAGGCGGGCGCTCGTCGTCACCGGCTCAGCGTGCACCTGAAAGGCCCGGGGCGGCGGGCGTTTGGGGGCGATCACCCGATTGCCTCACCAGCCGAGCTCGTCGAGGCGATCGTCATCGATGCCGAAGTGGTGGGCGACCTCGTGGACGACCGTGATCCGGACCTCGGCCATCACCTCGGCCTCGGTGCGGCAGCGCGCACAGATAGGGCGACGGAAGATCGTGATGCGGTCCGGGAGCACCCCGGCGTACCAGTCCCCCCGCTCGGTCAGCGGGGTGCCCTCGTAGAGCCCGAGCAGGTCGCCGTCGGGAGAGGAGTCCGCCACCAGGACTGCCACATTGCTCATCGCCCGGCCCAGCGCAGGCGGCAGGTCGTCCAGTGCGGAGGCCACCAGCGCCTCGAAGCGTTCCCGCGGTACGTCGATCATCTCGGCAGCCTGCCAGCGAACGCCCCGTCAGCGCCCCGAGGTGGACCCGAGCTGGAACCAGACGGTCTTTCCGTCAAATGCCGGCTCGACACCCCACGAGTCGGCCAGCGCGTCGACGAGCGCCAGCCCGCGGCCGCCCTCCTCCTCGTCGCCGAGGGGCCTCTGCCGGGGAAGGGTGGTGTCGTGGTCGGCGATCCCGACCCGCAGCGTCGGCGGGCTGAACTCCAGGGTCAGCTCGACCTCGGAGCGGCAGTGCACTATCGAGTTGGTCACGGTCTCACTCACCAGCAAGGTGGCCGTGTCAGAGACCGCACCGAGCCCCCAGTCCCGGCACAGGTCGGCGACGAAATGCCGGGCGTCGCTGACCGACCCCGGCAAGCCGGGGACGGACATCGAGGCGGACTCCATCTATTCAGAATGCCCGGTGAGTGAGCGCCGACCCCTTTTTGCACGACTTACCTGCATTCTTTCGGTGCACCGGCTCCGGTCGGTGCCAAGTAGGCTGGCACGGTGCTGGACCGACTGGTGTGGATCGACTGCGAGATGACCGGACTGGACCTGTCCGCGGACGCGCTCATCGAGGTGGCGGTTCTGGTCACCGACTCCGAGCTGCAGGTGCTGGATGCCGGTGTGGACGTCGTCATCGCGACGCCGGCGGAGAAGATGGCCGGCATGCTCGACGTGGTTCGTGACATGCACGCAAAGTCGGGACTGACGGACGCGGTCGCCGCGTCCGTCGTGTCGATGGCACAGGCGGAGCGGATCGTCCTCGACTACATCCGGACCCATGTGCCCGAACCACGCAAGGCGCCGTTGTGCGGCAACTCGATAGCCACCGACCGCGGATTCCTGGCCAGGGACATGCCGGACCTCGACGGTTACCTGCATTACCGGATGGTGGACGTCTCGAGCATCAAGGAGCTGTGCCGACGCTGGTTTCCCAAGGTCTACTTCGCGGCCCCGCAGAAAAAGGGCGGACATCGCGCGCTGGCCGACATCACGGAGAGCATCGAAGAGCTGCGCTACTACCGGTCGACGGTGTTCACCGGGCCGTCGGCTTCCGGCGCAGCGGACGTGCCGGGCGAGCCGGCACCGGTGGCTACCTAGCCGGGACCCGCTGACTGCCAGGTCAGGAACGCCTTACCCGGCCGCCAAGCCCTGTGTCACTGTCGGACACGTTCTGCTCACCGATCGTCAGGGCAGGTGGTTGACGCGACCCGAAACCGGGAACCTCCGGCGGGGTTCGGCAACCATGCCGACGGAGTCGAACATCGGCACCGCGGTCGGCCCGCCTTTCGGGGGGCCTGACCTGCCAGCGCACAGGTGTGGGTCACCTCCGGGGGCTCGCCCGACGAAGGAGGAGCAGATGTCGAACGAGGACCGCACGCCCGTCGAGCTCAGCGACCAGGAGCTCGACGCCCAGGGTGGCGAGCAGCTGCCCGACCGCGAGCAGATGTCGCTCGTGAACGCCAACGTGGCCATCCCGGTGAACGCAGCCGTGGCGGCCAACGTCCTGTCCGACGGTTCGGTGGCCTACGCCAACGCGACACAGGACACCCCGATTACCCAGAGCAACTAACAACGCGTCCCGACCGGGCCGCGCCACACCCAACACGAGGGAGACGAGCATGGACGAGCAGACCCCGGACACCGCAGTCGAGATGCGCGACGGGCTGAGCACCTCCGAGCTGGAGGCTCAGGACGGCGAGCAGCTGCCCGACCGCGAGCAGATGTCGCTGGTGAACGCCAACCTGGCCGCACCGGTCAACGCCGCCGTGGCGGCCAACGTGCTGTCCGACAACTCGGTGGCCTACGCCAACGCGACGCAGACGGCCCCGATCACCCAGAGCAACTAGCATCCCGATTCGCAGCGATGAAGCCCGGTCCCCCCCGGCCGGGCTTCGTCGCTGCTCAGGACTCGAAGCGCCGGCCGACGACGGAGAGGGGTGGCTCATGACGAGGAAGTCCGCACGCCTTCGGCAGTGCCCCTCACGGGTACTCGCCGTACTCGCGACCTGCGCGGCCGTCCTGATCGGCGCAGCGGTGCCCGCGGGTGCGGCCGTCGTCGTGGCCACCAACACCAAGGACGGCTCGAGCATCTTCAAGCTCGCCTTCGACATCAAGCGGGTCGCCGGCCCGGTGGTCGACAACACCAACGCCGCCATCGCCATCGCCAGCTGCACCGACTGCACGACGGTTGCCATCGCCATCGAGGTCGTCATCGTCACCGGTGACCCCAACACCTTCACGCCGACCAACGTCGCCGTTGCTGCCAACATCGGCTGCAACCTGTGCGACACCTTCGCCAGCGCCATCCAGTACGTCGTCGACGCCGGCGGGCCGGTCCGCTTCACCCCGGAGGGCAAGCAGGCCCTCGCCGACCTGCGCAAGCAGCTGCGGGACCTCAAGGACAGCGGGTTGACCGGACAGCCGCTGCAGGACCAGCTGACCGCGATCTACGGCCAGCTCCGCACCATCCTCACCACCGACCTGGTCGCCGTGCCGGCGAAGGACCCGAACCCGGCGAGCACGAGTGCCGCCACGACGGCGCCGACCGCCAGCCCGAGTGGCTCAGCCACGTCGCGGCCCACCAGCTCCTCCTCGGCCACGCCGACGTCGAGCAGCTCCAGCACACCAACGCCGACTGCGACGGCGAGCAGCACGCCGTGACCCGACGACCGGCTCCGCTGGTCATCGCGATCACCGCGGCCGTCACGCTGGGGCTGTTGACGGGTTGCGGCTCGGGATCGGGTTCGGGCACGGTTCTGCAGTCGGTGTCGCGCCAGCTGGGCGACGTACACAGCGCGAAGCTGGACCTCACGCTGGCGGCGCACACGGCCGGTCAGGGCGATGCCCGCGACGTCGGCTTCACCGTGGCCGGGCCCTTCTCCCTGCCGCCGGACGGTGGGCTGCCGACGGCCGATCTGACCTACACCCAGCTCCGGGGCTCGGCTGCCCCGCAGATCGTGCGCGTGGTCTCCACCGGCTCGGCTGTGTACGCCGGGCAGGGCGGCAAGCTGAAGCGGCTGCCTCAGTCGCAGGCTGACCTTCTCAAGCAGCCGGCAGCAACCAACGGCCTTGGCCGCCTGCATGTCGACCGTTGGGTGACCGGCGCGAAACGCTCCGACGGCCCGGACGACGGCAGCGAGAAGACGGACCAGGTGACCGGCCGGTTCGATCTCGGTGCCTTCCTCAGCGATCTCAATGCGCTCGTGGGCAGCGGCAGTGATGACCCGCTGGGCGTGTCCAAGCTGACGCCGGAGCAGCTCAAGCAGCTCAACGCGACAGTGACGAGCAGCTCGGCGACGGTGGTGTCCGGTCGGCGGGACCATGTGTTGCGCTCGCTGCAAGGACGCGCCGATCTCGGCAAGGCCAACGGCAACGTCGGCCCAGCGCTAGCCGGTCTGCTGCCGTTGACCCTGTCGATCCGGCTCAAGCTCACCGATGTCGGCAAGCCGGTCACGGTGAGCGCACCGGCCGGCAGCTGAGGCGCGGGGTCGGGAAGCGTCCGGCGTACGCCGGTAGACTGCCGAGGCGGCCGGCGGTGCATCGTCGTCAGCCGCGATGGTGGGTGTAGCTCAGCTGGTAGAGCGCCGGGTTGTGGTCCCGGATGTCGCGGGTTCAAGTCCCGTCACTCACCCCAAGGTAGTAGGCCTCTGACCTGCGAAAACAGGTTCTGGGGGCTTGATTCTGGGGGCAGAACCATGATTTTCTGGGGGCAGAGTCCCTCGTTGCGGGGCAGGATGGGGGGCCGGGATGGCCTGGCTGGAGCATCGCGAGGGGCACGTCCGGGTGGTCTGGCGCGACGCCGACACCGACACGAAGGCGTATGAGAAGTTCGCCACCGAGACCGAGGCGAAGATCTACCAGGACCTCCTCGAGCGGGCCGGCGGGCGCCGACCGGAGACGCTGCACCAGGAGCCGGGCCGCCCGGCCCGGCCGCTGGGCAATCTGCCGTGCACGGTGAGCCGGTGGGCCGAGTACTGGCTCTCGGGGCTCTCCGGCATCCGGGACCGGACCGCCGCCGACTACCGCGGCACCATCG
>JALYXH010000056.1 GCA_030947185.1 Actinomycetota bacterium
CTCCTGAGCTGACCGCGGCGCCGTCCGCCGGGCCGGACCGGATCGGGATCCCTGACCGGACGTCTTCGCCACCCTGGCGGCTCCGTGGGGACCGGGTGGGTCGATGGCCGACAGCCGCCGTCGTCGCCGGCCTGCTGGTCGCCGTCGCCGGCAGCCTCGGGCCGTACCCGGACTTCCAGCTGGCGGCGATAGCGTCGTACGCCGTCGCGGTCGCCGGGCTCAGCCTGCTCGTCGGGCAGGGCGGGAGGGCCTCGTTCGGCCAAGGCGCCCTGATGGCCGTAGGCGCCTACAGCCAGGCCACCCTGACCACACTGCTCGGCGTCCCTGCGCTCGCGGCCCTCGTCCTGGCCGTCGCGGTAGGCGGGGTCGCCGGTGCCGCGCTCGGGCTGCTGACCGCGCGACTTCCCGGCTCCAGCTTCGCCGTGGTCACCCTGGTCCTGGCGGTGACGGTGCCGTCGTTGCCGGCCGGGCTGCCGGCTGCGTTCGGCGGCAGCGGTGGGCTGCCCGCCCGGCCATTCCTGCCCTCGGCCCCGGGCGTCGCCACGCAGTGGTGGCCGGCGGTCGTGTGCTGCGTGGTCGCGGTCACGGTGCTGACCGCGCTGGCGAACCTCGTCGACAGCTCCTTCGGCCGGTCGCTGCGGGCTGTGCGGGACGACCCCGAAGCCGCTGAGCTCGGCGGGCTGTCGGTCCGGCTGGTGCGGACGACGGGGTTCGCGGCAAGCGCCGCCTGCGGAGCCCTCGGCGGCGCCCTGCTCACCACGGTGGTCGGCGTCGCCTCCCCTGACGGCTTCCCGCTGAGCCTGTCCCTGACGCTGCTGGCGGCCGTCGTACTCGGCGGCGCCGGCAGCCTGTCCGGCGCAGTGGCAGGTGCCGGCTTCGTGGTGCTGCTGCCACAGCTCGCAGCGGCGCTGGCGGACCCGTTGCACCTGTCCGTCGCCGCCGGCGCGAACCTGCCGCCCGCGGCCTACGGCCTGGCGCTCATCGCCGTCGTCCGCTACGCCCCGGGCGGGCTGTCCGCAGTCTGCGCACGCGGCCTGCGCCGGCTCGGTGGAGGTCAGGCGGCGGACGTCGACTAGCCCCGCGCCTCCCACCAGTCGGCACCGAGGCGGCCCTCGATGGCACGCAGCTGCTCCCGGGTGCAGCCCTCGCACAGCCACGTCCGTCCGCGCTCGCTCACCTCTGTCGACCAGGTCAGCGGTGCCTCGAGCGCCGTCGCCCCGCAGCCGTTGCAGGTCATCGCTCGAACTGGCTGAGGCTCAGTAGCGGCGCCGGCGCCGGCGCGACGTCCGAAGGTAGCTGCCGACCTGCTCGAGCCGGTCGGCCGTCGGGCTCGGACCTCGGCCCTCGCGCAGCTTCGCTGCCGCGACATGCAGCACCCGGCCGGCCAGCGGCGCGAGCACGGTCATGATCAGGAATCGACGCAACCAGAAGACCACCATGGCCAGGACAGTGCCCGCGCGGGAGCGCCGGCAAGCCTGCCCATGCGTGCGCTACTCCTCGACCCCGAGGTAGATCGCGCCGTAGCCCTCGTCCCGGAACGGGATGCCGGCCGCGCGCAGCGCCTCATCCCAGTCCCCACGGCAGCCCGGGTCAGCCGCCTCCGAGCCATGGTCGCCCGTCAGCAGGACGACGGTGTCCTCGCCCTGCCCGGAGGCGTCCAGCTTGTCGAGGAACACCCCGAGGCGTCGGTCGGCATCGCTCAGCGAGGCCCGTGCCATCGGCGACCGGGGGCCGCCGCCGTGATGGCCGGTATCGGTCAACGTGGTGTTCCACCACAGCAGCGCCGGTGCCGCCGGCGGGTCGGACCAGAGCTCGAGGACCTGCGCGAGGCCCATGCCGTCCACCTGCGTGCCCCACCGGTAGTCGTCACTGGCCGCGACAAAGGCCTGGCTCGCGTGCGGGTCCAGCGCCGCGTCGGGGAGCGCCGCACGCAGTGACGAGGCGCCTTGCGGGGCGCTCCCCTGCGCCCCCGCCGCCCGCACCAGCGCAAACGTCGAGTACGTCGCTCCCCGGTCGACCGGGTCGTTCACACAGGCGGTCCTGGCCCCAGGGCGGCCAGCCGACACCCACTCGAACACCGTCGAGACACCCGGCCGCAGCCAGTCCATCGCCCGATGCCAGTTGGCGGCGTCGTTGGGCACCCCCTGCTGCCCGGTGGCCCGGTCGTAGAAGGCGTTGCCGACGATGCCGTGCCGGCCCGGCCCCACGCCGGTGAGCGCGCTGGTGTGGTTCACCAGGGTCACGCTCGGGAACTCGGCCACCGCGCCACCGGCCAGCGCGCACCCCCGCTCCATCAGTCGCGCCACAGCCGGGAGCCGTCCGGTCGCGGCCAGGCTCAGCAGGTCACTGCAGTTGGCGCCGTCCCAGAGCAGCCCGACCACCCGCGTGGCGCCCGGCCCAACCAGCTCGATGAGCGGCTGCCCGTCCAGCCCCGCCAGCCCGGCCAGCGGTACGCCGGCCAGCCACGCCAGCGTCGGCGCCACGTCCACCACCCTGGCCGCCCGCGGCAGGACCCCCCGGCCCTTGACGCCGGCACCGCTGACGAGCAGCGGCGCGCGCGACTGCACCACGTTGAGCGAACCGTGCTCGCCCAGGTGACCCCCGCGCTCCGGCCAGTGGTGACCGGCGCTGTGCACCACGACGAGGTCCGGTGCCCGCGGGTCGGCGAACGCCGACACCAGCCGGCGCCCGGCGAACGGGTAGCTCTGCCGGGAGTTCGGCGGCGACGGGTCGGCTGTCTCCAGGTCGGCCGACGCGAAGGCCAGCGGGTCCTGACAGCCGATCGGGTCCCGGCCTCGGAGCAGGACAGCCGGGAGGTCCGGGAAGTCGCGGTCGATGCGGCTGGCACCCTCGGCGTTCGCCACCACGATCCCCGCGCCGTCGGGGAAGGCAACCAGGTCGACGATGTGCGCCAGGGCCACGTCGGTCAGCACGTTGACGGCGGCGCGGAGTGCCTCGGCGCGGTCGGTCGAGCCGGCTGCCGTCACCGGTCGCAGTACACGGTCCGGCAACGGCACCGGTCGACCCTAGCGGCAGGCCGGCCGCCTCAGCGCACAGCCGCCAGTGCCAGCCTGGCCCGCCTGGACGCCGACTCGGCTCGGCGCTGCCACCGTCGCGCCACCACGAGCCGGGCGGCCAGCGCCGAGCGTTCGGCCTCTCGACGGAGCTCGGCCACCCGCTCCCGCGCCAGCTGCTCGCTCAGCACGGTCATCGACTTCCTCCTCTCTTGCTCGCTCTGCTCACGCAGCGACCTCCTTGCGGGGGCGCCCGCGCGGGCGCTTGCGGGGTACGACGACCCCCTGCACGAACAGCTCGCCACCCCAGACACCCCAGGGCTCGCGCCGTTGCACGGCGCCGGCCAGGCAGGCCGAGCGGAGGGGGCAACCCAGACACAGCGACTTCGCGAGCTCGACGTCAGCCGGCGACTCGGCGAAGAACAGCTCCGGGTCGCACCGCCAGCAGGGCAGCTCGGCCGCGGTTGGGTCGGCCGGGGCGGGGTCGACCGCAGTGGTGAGGGACTCGGCGGCCGGGAACAGGGCCGCGAAGACCGCTTTCATGAGGGTCATCTCCTCGTGCTAGGTGTGGAGCGATGTCTTGTGGACGGGACAAACGAAGAGGCCGCGGTTCCCGGTAGGGAGCCGCGGCCTCGAGGAGTGCCGGTCGATGAGATCAGACCGGTGCACCTCGAAGGCGGACACCTGCGGTCACCGCAGCACCCATGGCGGCGGCGAGAACGGACATGCCTGCTGCACCGCGGCCAGCGTTCGGCGCAGCCAGAGCCGGACGGGCAGCGCACAGTGCCGCGGTCAACGGGAAACCAGCCACCGGACACCTCCCTGCTCCTGCCCCGACGCCCATGCGCCGGCTGCCTTCGTCGGCAGACTAGATCGCTGCCCGCAGCGGGGCAACCGAATTAACCGGCGTCCGGAGAAGCTGTCTGGGTGACGAGGGCCAGCACGTCGGAGCCGAAGCTGTCGAGCTTGCGCTGCCCGATGCCGGGAATCGCCACCAGCTCGGCCACCGACGTGGGCTTGGCCTCGGCGATCGCGGTCAGCGTGGCGTCGGTGAAGACGCAGAAGGCCGGTTGGCTCAGCTCGCGCGCCCGGTCGAGCCGCCAGCTCCGGAGCCGCTCGTAGAGCGCATCGTCGAGCTCGGCCGGACAGCCGAGGCAGCGACGCAGCTTGCGCTCCGCGCCGGCCAGCAGCGGCCGGCCACAGACCCGGCAGCTCGCCGGTCCCGACTTGGCGCGACCGGCC
>JALYXH010000063.1 GCA_030947185.1 Actinomycetota bacterium
CGTAGAGCTGCCAGATCGTCAGTACGCCGGCCAGCTTCGCCGCCGGCACGGTCGCGATCACGAGCGCGCGGGTGATGTCGGCCCAGACCATCACCCGCTTCTTGCGCAGCCGGTCGACCAGCGCACCGGCCTGCAGCGCGACAAGCAGGAATGCTGCGCTGCCTGCCGCCGACAGTGCAGCGATCTCGAAGGTCGACGCGTGCAGCGTGAGCGCGGCGAGCAACGGCAGGGCGAGCAGGGTGACCTGGGAGCCGACCTCACTGACCGCCTGACCGGTCCACAGCAGCATGAAGCTGCGGTGCCGCCACAGCGACAGCGCCGGCCCCTCCGACGCGGCGCCGGTCAGGCGCGCGCCGGCGGCGCAGCAGCCGCGGTCTCGGCCGCCATCACGGCCAGGTCCTCGGTGCCGCCAACGGCGGGCGCTCCGCCGTACCGCCTGGCCTGCCGACGCTCGAGCCGGACGGCGACGCGCGACAGCGTTACGTTGACCGCGATGTACATCAGCGCGACCACGATGTAGGCCTGCAGGATCGAGCGTGGCTCGAACTCGCCCAGCCCGCGGGCGCGGCGCAGCAGCTCCTCGAAGGGGATCACGAAGCCGAGCGAGCTGTCCTTCAGGAGGGTGACCAGCTGGCTGACGATCGTCGGCACCATCCGGCGGACCGCCTGCGGCACGACCACGAACGCCATCGCCTGGGGATAGCTGAGCCCGACGGCGTACGCCGCTTCGGTCTGGCCCTTCGGCAGCGACAGGATGCCGGCCCTGAAGATCTCGGCGAAGACAGCGCTGTTGTAGATGGTGAGGCCGAGAACGAGGAACCAGAAGGCCGAGAGCTTCAGCCCGTACTGCGGCAGTCCGCGGGCGCAGAAGAAGATCAGCAGCAGCAGCGGTATGCCGCGGAAGAACTCGATGTAGATCCCGGTGGGCCAGCGCACAGCCGAGCGCCGGGAAAGCCGAAGGAGCGCCAGCACGATGCCGACGACGACGGCCAGGGCGGCCGCCACCAGCGCGACCTTCACGGTCGCGAGCAGGCCGTAGAGCAGGAACCGCTGGATCGGCGCCTGCGTGAACAGCTTCCAGCGGGCTGCCTGGAACTGTCCGGCGCTGGCGAAGCGCCTACCGGCGACGACCAGCAGCGCCGCGATCACCAGGCCGGCGACGATCGATCCGATGGTGACCCGTCGTCGGCCGCGCGGCCCGAGGGCGTCGTAGAGCACCGTCTGCTGGCTCATCGGCTGATCGCCACCCGGCGCTCGATCAGCCCGAAGACCAGGCCGGCCGGGATCGTCAGGACGAGGTAGCCGACGGCGGCCCCGAAGAAGATCGGGATCGCCTGCGCGTACGTCGTGTTGAGCCGGTCAGCCGCGCCGAGCAGGTCGACGCCGGCGATCACTGCGATGAGCGAGGTGTTCTTCGTCTGGGCGATGAAGATGTTGCCCAGCGGCGGTACGACGGTGCGGAACGCCTGCGGCAGGATCACGTAGCGCAGGTTCTGGCCGAAGGTGAGCCCGATCGAGCGGGCCGCCTCGGCCTGGCCCTTGGCGACGGAGTTGATGCCCGAACGCAGCGCCTCCCCGACGAACGCGCCGTGGTAGAGCCCGATCACGATCACGCCGGTGACGAAGATCGAGTAGCGCAGGCCGATCTTCGTCAGCCCGAAGAAGAACAGGAACATCAGCACCAGCAGCGGGGTGTTGCGGATGCTCTCCACGTATGCCAGCCCGGCCGCGCGCGCGGGCGCGGCCGGGCTGATCCGCATCGTGGCAACCAGGGTGCCGACGGCCAGAGCCAGCAGGAACGACAGCACCGTGAGCTGCACGGTCAGCCAGAACCCGTGCCCGTACGCCGAGAGATGGCCGAAGACGACGCTCACGTCGAGCTAGGAAGCCTGGTCTCGGCGACTAGTAGCGGTCGAGTGCCGGCGGGGTCGGGTTGCTCTTGTCGACGGTGCCGGCAGTCTTCGCGTAGGCCTTCTTCCAGTCACCGTTCTTGTAGGACTCGTCGAGCATGTCGTTGACGAAGCCACGGAAGACGGTGTCCTCCTTCTTCACCCCGATGCCGTAGGGCTCCTTGGTGAACTGGCTGCCCACCAGCTTGAAGTCGTCCGGGTTCTTGCCGACCAGGCCGAGCAGGATGACGTTGTCGGTCGACTCCGCGTCCACTCGCCCGTCCTTGAGCGCCTCAGCGGCAGCGGTGTAGGTGTCGAACAGCAGCACCGTCGCCTGCGGAGCCTGTGCCCGCACGTTCTTCTCCGAGGTCGAGCCCTGCACCGAGGAGACCTTCTTGCCGTTGAGGTCGGTGACGCTCTTGATCGAGGTGTCGGACTTCTTGACCATGATGTCCTGGCCGGCGACGTAGTAGGGACCGGCGAAGCCGACGAGCATCTTGCGGGCGTCGTTGATCGTGTAGGTCGCGATGACCACGTCGACGTTGCCGTTGGTGAGGAACGACTCGCGGTTCTTCGACACCGTCTCGACGTAGTCGACCTTGTTCTCGTCACCGAAGATGCGCTTGGCCAGCAGCCGCCCCATCTCGGTGTCGAACCCCTCGAGCTTGTTGCTGGTCGGGTTCTTCAGGCCGAACAGCGGCTGGTCGAACTTGGTGCCGACGATCACCTTGCCGCGAGCCTTGATCGCGTCGAGCTGTGGGCTGCTCGGCAGCGCCTTGACCTGCGTCATGGCGTAGCCGGCACCGCTGCCACCGCTGCTGCTACTGCCCCCGGGGCTGCTGCTGCTGCCGCCGCCGCAGGCGGCACCGCCCAGGGCTACCGCTGCGAGGGACGCGGTGACGGCGAGTCGACGAACACGCATGGTGGGTCCTTCCATCGATGTCGTTCAGTCAGTCTGGGTCAGTGGGTTCGAGTAGTCAGCACGTCAGTGGGTCAAGCACATCAGTGGGTCAGCACATCAGTGGGTCAGGATCTTGGACAGGAAGTCGCGGGCCCGGTCGGACTCGGGGTTGGCGAAGAAGTTCTGCGGCGTCCCCGTCTCGACGATGCAGCCCTCGTCCATGAAGACGACCCGGTTGGCGGCCGAGCGGGCGAACCCCATCTCGTGGGTGACCACGACCATCGTCATCCCGTCCTCGGCCAGGCCGGTCATCACGTCGAGCACCTCGTTGATCATCTCTGGGTCGAGCGCCGAGGTCGGCTCGTCGAACAGGATCACCTTCGGGTCCATCGCCAGCGCGCGGGCGATGGCCACGCGCTGCTGCTGGCCGCCGGAGAGCTCGCCCGGCTGCGCGTCGGCCTTCTGGGCGATGCCGACGCGGGCCAGGAGCTCGCGACCGCGCTCCTCGGCCTGCTTCTTGGAGATCTTCCGTGCCTTGATCGGGCCGAGCGTCACGTTGTCGAGCACGCTCTTGTGCGCGAACAGGTTGAAGGACTGGAAGACCATGCCCACGTCGGCCCTCAGCTTGGCCAGCGCCTTGCCCTCCGCGGGCAGCGGCTGACCGTCGATGGTGATGCGGCCGCTGTCGATCGTCTCGAGCCGGTTGACGCAGCGGCACAGTGTGGACTTCCCCGACCCCGACGGGCCGATGACGACCACCACCTCGCCACGCCCGACGGACAGGTTGATGTCATGCAGTACGTGGTTGGCACCGAAGGACTTGTTGACGCCCTCGATGTCGACGAGCGGCGCCCCGGCCGGCTGTGGCCGCTCGAGCGGCTGTGCAGACATCCCGGCCAGCCCTCCGTAGCGGAGCCGAAGTGTATCCGGCGAACAGCCAGGAGGGCGCGATGATCGACAACGATCCGGTCTCGGCGCCAACTACCCTGGAGGCATGACCGAGCCGGCGCATCTCACGGGAGCCGACCGCACCTACGAGGTGCGCACGTACGGCTGCCAGATGAACGTGCACGACTCCGAACGGCTGGCCGGGGTGCTGGAGGAGTCGGGCTACCGGCCGGTGGCCGACGGGGACACACCTGACGTCGTGGTCTTCAACACCTGCGCAGTGCGAGAGAACGCCGACAACCGGCTCTACGGCAACCTCGGCCACCTGCGCCCGGTCAAGGCCGGCCACCCGGGCATGCAGGTGGCCGTCGGCGGCTGCCTGGCGCAGAAGGACCGCGCCACCATCGCCACCCGCGCGCCATGGGTCGACGTCGTGTTCGGCACGCACAACCTCGGTTCGCTGCCGGTGCTGTTGGAGCGGGCCCGGCACAACGACGCGGCCCAGGTCGAGATCCTCGAGGCCCTGGAGACGTTCCCGTCGTCGCTGCCGACCCGCCGCGACTCGGCGTACGCCGCCTGGGTGTCGATCAGCGTCGGCTGCGACAACACCTGCACGTTCTGCATCGTCCCGAGCCTGCGTGGGCGCGAGCAGGACCGCCGTCCCGGCGACATCCTGAGCGAGGTCAGGGCGCTGGTCGAGGAGGGCGTGCTGGAGGTGACGCTGCTCGGGCAGAACGTCAACAGCTACGGCCGGTCGTTCGGCGTACGGGACGCGTTCGCCCAGCTGCTGCGCGCCTGCGGCGACGTCGAGGGCCTGGAGCGGGTCCGCTTCACCTCCCCGCACCCGCGCGACTTCACCGACGACGTGATCGCGGCGATGGCGCAGACGCCGAACGTCATGCCGTCGTTGCACATGCCGCTGCAATCGGGCTCGGACGCCGTGCTGCAGCGGATGCGGCGCTCCTACCGGCAGGCCCGCTATCTCGCGATCATCGACCGGGTCCGCAGCCAGATCCCGGACGCGGCGATCACCACCGACGTCATCGTCGGGTTTCCGGGCGAGACCGAGGCCGACTTCTCCGCGACCCTGGACGTGGTCCGGGCAGCCGGCTTCGCGGGTGCGTTCACCTTCCAGTACTCACCCCGGCCCGGCACGCCGGCGGCGAGCATGCCCGACCAGGTCCCCAAGCCAGTCGTGCAGGAGCGCTACGAGCGGCTCGTCGAGGTGGTCGAGGACGTGGCTTGGGCGCAGGCCCGGACCCAGGTCGGGCGCACCGTCGAGGTGCTGGTCGCCGAAGGGGAGGGGCGCAAGGACGCGGCCACGCTGCGGCGCTCCGGCCGCGCGCGCGACAACCGGCTGGTGCATGTCGCCGGGAGACCGGATGTGCGGCCGGGTGACGTGGTCGAGGCGATCGTGACCTACGCCGCGCCGCACCACCTGGTCGCGGACGGGCCCCTGCTGTCGGTACGCCGGACCCGCGGCGGCGACGCCTGGGAGGCCCGGGCGGCCGGCAGCGCCGCGCCGGCCACGGCCCCGACGCTGCTCGGTCTGCCGCGGGTCGGCGTACCGCAACCCGCCTGACGTTGGCCCTCGTCGCCGCTGCGGTCTGCCCGCATCCGCCCCTGCTCGTCCCCGAGGTGGCGGCCGGCGCCGCCGAGGAGCTCGACGACCTGCGCGCCGGCTGCGACGTGGCGCTCCGGGGACTGCTCGACGCCGATCCCGGGCTGGTCTTCGTGGTGGGCGACGCTCCGGCCCGGCTGGCCTACACCGGCGCCGACTGGGGCGACCTCTCGGCCTACGGCGTGGCGGTCTCGGCCCGGCTCGGCAGCGGCGCCTGTGCTGGACAGCCGATCCTGCCGCTCTCGTTGACGATCGGCGCCTGGCTCGTCGCCCGGACCGGTTGGACGGGCGACCGGCAGGGCTACGGCGTACCGGCCGGCCTCTCGGCCGCCGAGTGTGCCGGCATCGGCCGGGAGGTCGCCGACCTCGACGACCGGGTGGCGTTGCTGGTCATGGGTGATGGGAGCGCGCGACGCACTGTGAAGGCACCGGGCTATCTCGACGATCGGGCAGCCGCCTTCGACGCACGGGTCGCCGCCGCGCTGGGATCGGCCGATACCGAGGCGCTGCTCGGACTCGAGGGCCCTTTGGCGGTCGAGCTGATGGTGGCCGGACGGGCCAGCTGGCAGGTGCTCGCGGGCGCTGCGGAGGGCAGCGGCTGGCACGCCGAGCTGCTCCATGACGATGCGCCATACGGCGTGGCGTACCTGGTCGCGACTTGGCTCCCCGCGCCGGTCTGAGGACCGCCCTTCCCGGCCGGGTGCGTTTTGCGGCAGGATGCCCGCATCGCGGGTCCTATGGGGGCGCCGATGGCACCTGTCGGCTCAGACAGAGGACTGCGCATGACTCGACGTTTGCGACCCGTGGCAGCCGCGGCTGCCGGG
>JALYXH010000075.1 GCA_030947185.1 Actinomycetota bacterium
GCTCTGTTCAGAGGCTTGGCTGATCCGGCCCGGCTGGCCGTCGTTCGGCACTTGGCTCGGCACGGGGAGCACAAGGTCACCGACCTGGTCGCACACGTCGGGTTGGCCCAGAGCACGGTCTCCGCTCACCTGGCTTGTCTGAAGGACTGCGGGCTCGTCGACGTGCGGCCCGAAGGCCGGTCGTCCTACTACTCCCTCGCCCGACCCGAGCTGATCGACCTGCTCCGCGCCGCTGAGGGGGTCCTTGCCGCCACGGGGCATGCGGTTGCCCTCTGCCCGGCCTACGGGACGCAGAAGTGACCGCCCCGGCCACGAACACGACCACGACCACGCCTTCGGTCAACCCCTGCGGAGACGGCTGCAGCACCGAGACCGGCACCGGCGTCGAAGCGCATGGGCCCGCCGTCCGCAAGGTCCTGCTGCTGTCGGTGCTGTCGCTGGCCTGGATGACAGCCGAGGGTGGCCTAGGCCTCTTCGCCGGGCTGTCCGCTCATAGCGTCTCCCTCGTCGGCTGGGCCCTCGGATCGGTCCTCGAGGGTCTCGCCAGCGTCATCGTCATCTGGCGTTTCACCGGCACCCGACGGCTGTCACTCACGTCCGAGCGCCGGGCGCGGCGAGCTGTCGCCGTCTCGTTCTGGCTCCTCGCGCCGTACATCGCGGTCGAGGCGGTCCGTGATCTGCTCGGCGGCAACCACGTGCGGACGAGCCTCCTCGGCATCGGCGTAACGGCGTCCAGCCTGCTCGTCATGCCCGCGCTCGGGATCGCAAAGACCCGCCTGGCTCGTCACCTCGACAGCGACGCGACCGCCGGCGAAGGCACCCAGAACCTGCTGTGCGCCGCGCAGGCCGCCGCCGTACTCGTCGGCCTGGGCATCCATGCCGTCACCGGTGTCGACTGGGTAGACCCAGGTATCGCACTCGCCCTCGCCGCCTGGGCCGTCCGGGAAGGCCGGGAGGCCTGGCGCGGTCAGGACTGTTGCTGATCGGCGGCAGTGCGCGGCCTGCGGGTAGCCGGTCCGGAGGAGCCGAGGGCTCCGACGGCGGCTGCGCCGAGCAGGAGGAGCCCGCCGAGGAGGTAGACGGCACGGATGCCGACCTGGTCGGCGAGGACGCCGCCGCCGACCAGGGACAGGAGCCGTCCGGCCTGCCAGAGCATGTCGAAGCCGGCGAAGGCTCTGCCGCGAAGGGCGGTGGGGACGCGGGACTGGACGAGGCTGCTGAAGGTCACGTTGCCGGTGGAAGTGGATAGGCCGTAGAGCACGAGCGCCCCGGCGGCGAGCGGCAGGGCGGTGGCGACGGCGAGGGCGAGGTCGACGAGACCGCGGACGGCGTAGGGGGCGAACACGAACAACGGGCGCCGGGGGTCGGTGATCCTCCGCAGGAGGAGGACCGGCCCAAGCGCGGCCCCGAGGCCGATCGAGGCCACGAGGAGCCCGAAGCCGCTGCCGCCGCCGAGGCGGTCCTTCGCGAGGACGACGAGCAGCGCGCTGGTGGCGCCGGCCGAGAGTGAGGCGAGGAACTGCCCGGCAGCCAGCGCCTTGAGGAGCGGAATCTCAGCGAGCGCCTTGAGGCCGTCACGGGCGTGCACGAACGGGCTTGTGACCCTCACCTGGGCGGCCCGGTCGGGCTCAGGCAGGCCGCGCAGGATCAGGGCGGAGAGGGCGAAGCTGACGGCGTTGAGCCCGAACGCCGGCCCGAAGCCGACGTTGACGGCGAGCAGCGCAGCGAGCGGGGCGACGACGATCTGTGCAGTGACAGCGGCGGTCCAGATGCTGCTGTTGGCGGCGACCAGGTCGTCGTCATCGACGAGCGCCGGTAGCAACGACTGGGCCGCCGGGCTGAAGAACACCTGCCCGGCGGCGAGACCGAACGCAACCACATAGGCGACCAGTGCCTGGCCGTGCCAGAGGGCAAGGGCCGCGGCCATCACGACGCGGGCGGCGTCGGCAGCGACCATCACCCGGACCCTCGGCAGGCGGTCGACCATGCTGCCCGCGAGCGGGGCGAGGAGCAGGACGGGGACGATCTCGGCGAGCACGACCGCCGAGACCCCCAGGCCGGAGCCGGTAAGGGCGACGACGAGCAGCGCGAGGGTCGTGAACTGCGCGACGTCCCCGACCTGGCTGATCGTCCGGGCGGTCCAGAGCCGCCGGTAGCCAGGCCGGCGGAGCAGCCCCCGCAGCCCCAGGCGTTCGGCGGCGGTCATGCCCCTATCGTGCGGGTACGGCGGCAGGGACGCACTGGTCAGCCCTCTCCCCTCGATCGGAGTTGCCGAGCACCCACGTGCAGGGCGAAGACTGCACGTAGGTCAGCCACTGACGACTTGCCGTCGGCTCGACGCGCCCTCGCGCGCAGCAAGCCGGACGACGGCCCCGGCCACGAGCAGGCAGCCCAGCGCGGCGGCGGCGAGTGCGAGCGGCCGGTGCACCGCCAGCTGAGGCCCGTCGCACGGGCACGGCGACTGCGCCGACAAAGGCACCCAACAGGCCGAAGTACGAACCGGTCATGAGGCCAGGGTGCAGCCGGATGCGACCGGTCAGAGCAGCCCAGAGCCCGGTCGAGAGGGTGCCGAACGTGAAAAGCGACAGGCCGTGGATCCAGCTGTAGTGGCCCGGCCGAAGCTCGATGATCAGGAACGAGCTGAGCACGGTCCAGTACATCGCCAGGACCCAGATGCGGCCGACCAGCCGATGCGCACGGTCGCCCTTGGGGACAGGCATCAGGTTGTAGCCGCGCTCGTTCACCGGCCGGGAGCCGGCGCGGATAGCCCTGCACCTGTGGTCGGTCGTGCACGGGATGTCCGTCTCGAGCTCAACGGGCACCTGCCCACCGGGGCGCTGCCCCCAGGTCAGGCCTACGACGAGGCACTGGTCTACGCCGGACTGCCCTTCCTAGCGGTGAACCCGCCGCCCGACTCTGCGCGTTGAGAGGACCGGACCCGGTACGTCGCCTGGAGCGCATGTCGCGGCTGGCCGGACCTGTTCGGCGTACCGCTGTGCAGCAGGTGTGCGTTGAAGACGAGCACGCTGCCCGCCGGAGCCGCGAACAGCTGCTCGTCCGGATGATGCTCCAGCCGGGCGGCGCGGGGCAGCAGGTGCGGCAGCAGGTGGCTGCCCGGCACGAAGCGGGTAGCGCCGTTGTCGGCCGTGAAGTCGACCAGCGCGAGGATGGAGGTCACCCCCGTCCAGTGCCCCGGCCCGGCGGGGAAGCCCGCGTCGGCGTGCAGCTTCTGCGCTCCGAAACCCGGCTGCGGCGCCCGGTAGGTCAACGCGCTCAGCTCGGCCGGACCGCCGAGGACGTGTGCGGCCACCTCCAGCAGCGGGTGACGGCGGGCCAGATCGGCAACTTCCGGAAGGCGTTCGGTGAGCTCGACCAGCCGCCGAGTGCCCGAGGCGGTCTTGTCACCGGTGCGCGCACCTTCGCCGAGCCCGCCGAGGGCCGCCGCGCAGGCCCGCCACGCAGTCGTCACCTCCTCCGGGCCGATCAGGCCGGTCACGATGAGGAACCCTTGCGTATCGAGGAGGTCGGCGTACGGCGCGCTCACTCGTGCAGGCTAGGCCGGAAGCGCCGCGCCGCATGCCTGCCGATTTCGTCAGACGGACATCCGCGCGGGTGGGCCGACCGAATGCAGTACATGGCCCTACGCGAGCGCGGCGCAGACATCGAGGCAGGAAGCGGCCGGCCGCGGCTCGTCTTCACCCTCAGCGGCCGGGACACCGAGGCCGAGGG
>JALYXH010000081.1 GCA_030947185.1 Actinomycetota bacterium
GCGCGGCGCTGGCCGGGGTGACGATCAAGGCGTGGTTGCG
This sequence comes from Actinomycetota bacterium, assembly GCA_030947185.1. Lineage (GTDB taxonomy): Bacteria > Actinomycetota > Actinomycetes > JALYXH01 > JALYXH01 > JALYXH01. The sequence goes on from JALYXH010000081.1 coordinate 41, forward strand.
GCGCAGGCCGGCGACGGCCGCCGCAGCGACCGCCTCCGGCGTCGTCGGCCGGCCCACCCCGAAGGTGGCGACCAGGCCGCGCGACGGGACCGTGACGCCGGTCGCCGGCAGGTCGGCCGGGTTGGTCTGGTCGAGCAGCGGGGTGTCGACGAAGCCCGGGCACAGCGCACTCACCTTGACCCCGAAGCCGGCAGCTTCGGCCCGCAGGGCGAGGGTCAGCCCGACGACGGCGAACTTGCTGGTCGAGTACATGTTGAGTCCCGGGCTCGGGATCAGCCCGGCGATCGAGGCGGTGTTGAGGATCTGCCCGGAGCCGCGGGCCTTCATCAGCGGGTACGCCGCGTTGACGCCGTGGATCACACCCCACAGGTTCACTCCGAGCTGGCGGGCCCAGTGGGCGCCAGTGAGCTCCTCGGACCAGCCCAGGACCGAGATGCCGGCGTTGTTGACCATGAGGTGCAGTCCGTGCGCTGCCTCGGTACGCCGGACCAGCTCGTGCACCGCCCCTTCGTCCCGGACGTCGAGACCTGCGCCTGTCGCGTCCGGGCCGAGCCCGGCAGCGGCCCGGCCTGCTGCGTCCACGTCGAGGTCGGCCACGACCACGCGATAGCCCTGCCCGGCGAGTGCGGCGCTGAGGGCAAGCCCGATCCCGGATGCCCCTCCTGTGACGATGGCGGTGCGGCTCACCTGCCCAGCCTAGGGCCCAAGGCGGCCGGCTCGTCGGACCCGATGGAAGCCTCGCCGCCGCCCGCCCGGCACAATGCCGGCGTGACCCCTCCGAGCCCCGACAACCCCGAGAGCGCTGACATCGTCGAGCTGCTGGACAAGGTCCGCGCCGGCCTGGCGCGGCTGACCCCAGAGCAGACCCGGGCAGCCATCGCCCGCGGCGCGCTGGTCGTGGACACCCGGACCTACTCGCAGCGGGCGGAGCAGGGCGAGCTGCCCGGCGTCATCGTCATCGACCGCACGGTGCTCGAGTGGCGGCTGGACCCGGCCAGCGAGGCCCGCATCCCGGAGGCGACCGACCACGACGTCGAGATCGTCGTGGTCTGCCGGCAGGGCTACAGCTCGAGCCTCGCGGCCGCGAGCCTGCGGTCCATCGGCCTGTGGCGGGCGACCGACATGGTCGGGGGCGTCGAGGCGTGGCTCGCTGCCGGGCTGCCGCTGTCGAGCGAGCCGGCCGACGTACGCCGCTGACCGGCCGGTCGGGTCAGCGGGTGGGGCTGACCGAAGCAGTGGCGCTGGCGCTCGCGGACGGACGCGGTGACGTGGTCGCGGTGGCGGTCGCCGAGGCGGACGCCGTCGGCACGACCGACGGCACCGCCGACGGTGCGACGCCACTCGGTCCCGACGGAGCAGGGCCGCCCGAGGTGCCCGTTGCCGGCGTCTCCCCGATCGGGTGCCCGGCTGTCCCGTAGGCGTCGGCGAGCTTCGGGGGCAAGGGGGGCAGCGGCTGCTGCGCCTCGGTGGGGGAGCGGAACAGCGGCGTGCCCTGTCCGACGTAGGCCAGCGCCTGGGCCTGGTCCTCGACCGTGCCCCGCTCGCCCGGCCGGTAGGGCGTGTAGCGCGCGTCCGGCCACCAGGCCAGGGCCAGCCCGCCCAGGACGAGGGCAGCTGCCGCGAGGAACCCGGCCCGCTTCGGCCCGCTCCCGGCCGAGGTAGCCCAGCCCTTGCGTGCGAGCTGCATGCCGAGCCGGCCGAAGGTCCAGCCCAGGCCGAGCAGCGGGATGACCAGGAACACCAGCTGGATGACGTCGATGACCACCATGACCACGCTGGCGTGGCTGATCTCCCCGACCAGCTTGGCGCCGGAGTCCCAGGCGCTGCCGACGAGGCGCGGGAAGTTGAGCAGGATCATGCCGACGTTGAGCAGCAGGATCGGTACGACGACCAGCACCCAGACCCGTACGACGGTGCGGACCCAGCGCTTCAGCTCGAGGACCGAGGGCTCCGGCTTGTGCCCGGGCACCATCGACTTCAGCACCGGGCCGGTCCGCTTGAACAGGTCCGGTACGCCGACCAGGTCGCTGACGACGTAGTAGCCGTCGAGCCGCAGGAACGGCAGCAGCTGGTGGACGACCTCGATCTGCATCAGGAACGCGATGAGCAGCAACGGCTCGAAGTGGGTCAGCAGGTAGGCGCCGCCCAGACCGAGCACGAGCAGGCAGGAGAAGTAGACGCCGCCGAGGTCGGTCCGCAGCCGGGCCTTGCGGTCGAGCCGGTAGGCGTCGGTGACGTCGGTGTAGAAGGCCGGCCACATCAGGTAGATGCCGGCGCCCATCCGGCCGGGCCGGCCGCCGCCGACCGTGCAGGCCGTGGCGTGGCCGCACTCGTGGAAGGCCGCGGAGATCACCACCAGCCCGAAGGCCAGCAGGAAGAGCGTCGGCTTGTTGAGCGCCTCCCGCACGCCCTGGGCCAGGCCGTGGGACAGGAAGAGCCACAGGTCCATGCCGACCAGGCCGACCAGGGCTGTGGCGACGATGGGCAGGAAGAACAGCGGCCGGAAGGCCATGGTCAGCCGGCGTACGCCGTCCGGGCCCAGTAGCGTGCTGCGCAGCTTGAGCGCGAGCAACGGGTCCGGCTCGACGACGTCGGGCATGCTGCCGTCGGCCGCGGCCAGGATGCCGAGCGGGCGCAGCTTGTCGGCCAGCACCCGCACGTTGTCCGCGCTGACCGCCCGGCCGTAGCCCTCGCTGACCTTGGCGGCCACCTCCTCGTCAGTGGCCCCGTCCCGGCCGCCAGCCTCGGCGACCAGGAAGAGCAGGTCGGTGAGCTGGACCACCCGACCGCTGGCCGTGCGCGCCAGGTGGTGCTCGTCGATGTAGCCGGACCCCTCCGACCGGCCCAGCAGCTCGACGTCCTCGGCCAGCACGATCCGCTGTCCGGCTGCCCCGGACCGGTCCGGGGTGGCGTCAGCATGCTGGCGGCCGCCGTAGCGCGCCGCGTGCCCGGCCGGCATCGTCCAGGTGGCGTCGGAGGGCCGCTGCTGTGGCACCGTCCTGGTACCGCCCGGCGCGTCGGGCTGCGGGTCGGGGGCGAGGACCACGAACACTCCTGATGTCGGAGGACCGCGCCCGTGGGGCCAGGTCCGAGTAGGTCGGTGGGCGTCATGAGGATCACATGCAGCGGCCGGACGGCCCAACCCTGCCCGGGCGCGGTGGTTCGAACCTGTCCGGTGGGCTAGACGATGCTGCCTCCGTGCCGAGGCGAGGGGTGACCCGTGAGTGACGCCGTACCGACGTTGCAAGGCGCCCGGCTGGTGCTGCGCCCCGGAGCGGCGGCCGACGTCGCCGCGCTGGGCCTGATCCGCGAGGAGGCGTCGGTGACGCAATGGTGGGGCCGGCCCGAGCCGGCGGAGCAGCTTGCGGCCGCCCTCAGGGGAGACGACGACGAGGTCGTGCTCGTCATCGAGATCGACGGCCGAGCCGCGGGGCTGATCCAGTTCCTCGAGGAGAACGAGCCGGACTACCGGCACGCCAGCATCGACATCTATCTCGGAAGTCGCTACCAGGATGCCGGACTCGGTCGCGAGGCCATCGCCCTGCTCGCGGCGTACCTCATCGACGTGCGCGGCCATCACCGGCTGACGATCGATCCCGCCGTGGCCAACGAGCGGGCGATCCGGAGCTACCGGGCGGTTGGCTTCCGGCCGGTCGGCGTGATGCGGCGCTACGAGCGCGGACTCGACGGCGAGTGGCACGACGGGCTCATGCTCGACCTGCTCGCCGAGGAGCTGGTGCGGCCTGCCTAGGCCGCGACCGCGACCCCCTCGTACATCGCACCGAACGCCCTGGGCTCGCTCTGGTTGTAGTACCGCTCCAGCCGGGTGACGGCCAGCCCGCCGGCCTCCAGGATGGCCGGGATGTCACGGTCGAGATGGCAGCCACCGGCCGCCCATCCGTGGACCCGGTCCAGCCGGTGCTGCCAGGTCCGGACCGACTCGTCGGGGGCGAGCCCGTGCTCGGCGAAGTGCAGCGTCCCGCCGGGCCGCAGCACCCGCCGTACCTCGCGAACGGCGGCGACTGCATCCGGAATCGTGCACAGGGTCCACGTCGAGAGCACGGCGTCCACGGAGCCGTCGGCGAGCGGCAGCCGCTGGCCGTCCAGGCCGACCACCTCGACCGGCACGGCGGCCGCCTCGATGCGTTCGCGGGCCAGCCGTACGCCGAGGCCGGTCGGCTCCACGGCTCGGAGCCGCAGCACGCCGGCGGGCAGGAAGGGCAGGTTCAGCCCGCTGCCGAAGCCGATCTCGACGACGTCACCGGCGAGGCCGCCGCAGACCCGGGCCCGGATCGCGCGCGGCTCCTCGCCGTTGAGCGCGACGTTGATGATCCGAGGAAGCACGTGCTCGCGGTAGAGGCCCATGGCTCCATGATGTCCACCGTGGCGAGTCGGTCACTGTTGACACCTGAGCGTAAGCAGGAGACAGGATCGTTCGCATGAGCAGCCCCGCGCGTCAGCCGTTGCCCGGCAGTGCCCGTCAGCCGGTGGCGGCCGGGGCGGCCGGGGCGGCCGGGGCGGCCGGCGTGCCAGTGGACGGGGCGACGCGCATCGAGGTCACCCTCGTGCTGCGGCGGCAGGCCGAGCTGCCGGAGGCCGTCGTTGCCGGTGGGTCAATGCTGACCGCGGACCAGCTCCGGCAAGCCCATGGCGCTACGCCGGCCGACGCCGACCTGGTCCGCCGGGTGCTCGGCCAGGCCGGTCTCGAGGTGCTCGACGTCGACCTGGGCTCACGGCGGATGAGCGTGGCAGGCACCGCCGAGCGGCTCAGCGCTGTCTTCGGCACGGCGCTGACCGACGTCGTCTCCCCGGACCCGGTCTCCGGAGCACCGGTCGAGCACCGGGCTCGAGCCGGCGAGCTGAGCCTGCCCGGCGAGCTGGCCGGGGTGGTGGTCGCCGTCCTCGGCCTGGACGACCGGCCCCAGGCGCGAGCGCACTTCCACCTGGCCGCGTCGGCTGCGGCGCGAACGTCCTTCACCCCTGTCCAGCTCGGCACGATCTACCGGTTCCCGGCGGGAACCGACGGCACCGGACAGACGCTGGCGATCGTCGAGCTGGGCGGCGGCTTCGCCGCGGCCGACCTCGATGCCTACTTCGCCGGCTTGGGGCTGCCCACCCCGTCGGTGCGGGCTGTCGGCGTCGACGGCGGGACCAACAAGGCGGGCGCCGACCCGTCCGGCGCCGACGGCGAGGTGCTGCTCGATATCGAGGTGGCCGGGGCGCTCGCCCCGAAGGCCGCCCTGGTCGTCTACTTCGCCCCGAACTCCGATCGCGGCTTCCTCGACGCCGTGAGTACGGCGGTGCACGCGAGCCCGACGCCCACCGCGGTCAGCATCAGCTGGGGCCAGTCCGAGGACGCCTGGACCGCGCAGGCGCGCAACGCCCTGGACGCAGCCTTCGCCGACGGGGCGGCGCTCGGGGTGACCGTGTGCGTAGCGGCCGGTGACGACGGCAGCACCGACCGGGCTCCCGACGGCCGGGCCCATGTGGACTTCCCGGCAGCCAGCCCGCATGCGCTGGCCTGCGGGGGGACGACGCTGTCGGCCGACCCGGCCGGCGCCACGGTGCGCTCGGAGCAGGTCTGGAACAACGGGGCAGGACGAGGGGCCACCGGCGGCGGCGTCAGCAACGCCTTCCCGCTGCCGGCCTGGCAGCGCGCTGCCGGCGTACCGGCCCGGGTCGGCGGACCGGCGCCCGGTGGCGGCCGAGGCGTCCCCGACGTGGCCGGCGACGCGGATCCGGCCACCGGCTACCAGGTGCTCGTCGACGGCAGCCGGCTGGTGATCGGTGGCACCAGTGCCGTCGCGCCGCTCTGGGCGGCGCTGACCTGCCGGCTGGCCCAGGCCCTCGGGCGGCGGCTCGGCCTCCTGCAGCCGGCGCTGTACGCCGGGAGCTCACCCGGCCACCCGGCGCCCGGCTTCCGCGACATCACCCAGGGCAACAACGGGGCGTACCAGGCCCGGCCCGGCTGGGACGCCTGCACCGGACTCGGCGTACCCGACGGGGAGAACCTGCTGGTGGCACTGCGGGGCTGAGTGTGGCGTCCGGTCCGCGCGGGCGGGCGGTCAGTAGCGGGCGCCGACGACCTGGTCTCCCAGCGGGTCGAGCTCGGCCAGGGCGTCGGAGTCGAGAACGACCTCGAGCGCCCCGACGTTCTGCTCCAGCCGGGCAACCCGCTTGGTGCCCGGGATGGGTACGACAGGGATCCCGAGCCGTTCGCTCTGGGCGCTGACCCAGGCCAGCGCCACCTGCGCCGGCGCGACGCCGAGCCGGTCCGCCACCCGGCCAACCGTCTGGGCGATGCCCTCGTTCGCGTCGCCCGCGTCGCCGAGGAAGCGCGGGCTCTGGCTGCGGAAGTCCTTCGCCCCTAGCGACGAACGGTCGACCGAGCCGGTAAGGAAGCCCCGGCCGAGGGGGGAGTAGGGCACCAGTCCGACGCCGAGCTCGGCCATCACCGGGGCGATCGACTCGGGGTCGCGGGTCCACAGTGAGTACTCGCTCTGGACCGCGCTGATCGGGTGCACTGCGTGGGCTCGCCGGAGCTGGTCCTCGGTCACCTCGCTCAGGCCGAGGTGACGCACCTTGCCCTCGGCGACCAGGCTCAGCCGCCGTGCGCGGCCTCCGAGAGCGGCTGCCACTCGTTCCAGGTGGCCAGCCGGGACTCGTAGTCCGCCTTGGCGATGGCGAGCGGCGCCCGCCCGAAGAAGACCCGCAGCGGCGGGTTGTCCGAGTCGACCAGGGTGAGGACGGCGTCCCGTGTCGCCACCGGGTCGCCCGGGGTGCCCCGCCGGCTGGGCCGGTTCGCGGCCGCCTCGCGCACGGCGTCGTACGCCGCCAGCTTGGTCGCGTGCTTGGCCGAGCTGCCTCCCCAGTCGGTGGAGTAGCCACCCGGCTCGATCAGCGTGACCTTGATGCCGAAGCCGGCCGTCTCTTGGGCGAGGGACTGGCTGAAGCCCTCCAGCGCCCACTTCGAGGCGTGGTAGATCCCGACGGTGGGGAACGCGGAGATGCCGCCGATGGAGGAGACCTGGAGGAAGTGACCGCTGCCCTGCTCGCGCAGGAACGGCAGCGCCGCCTGGGTCACCCACAGGGCGCCGAACAGGTTGGTCTCGATCTGCTCGCGGCACTCTGTCTCGCTGAGCTCCTCGACCATGCCGAACTGGCCGTAGCCGGCGTTGTTCACCACGACGTCGAGGCGGCCGAAGTGGCCGTGCGCCTGGGCGACCGCCGCGAAGACCGCCTCCCGGTCGGTGACGTCCAGGGCGATGGGCAGCACCTTGTCACCGTGCTCGGCGACCAGGTCGTCGAGGCTGCCGGCGTCGCGGGCGGTGGCGGCGACGGAGTCCCCGCGTTCGAGGGCGGCCTGCGCCCACTCCCGCCCGAACCCGCGGGACGTGCCGGTGATGAACCAGGTCTTGGCGACCACGTGAATGCTCCTCGGTGCCGGGCGATCGGATGACGTGCGCGTGCTCAACCGGTCACAGGATGCCAGGCGGCCTGGCCGGTGCGGCGGCCGGCAGCGTGTGGCTGCTCCTAGCGGGCGGTGGCCAGGTACACCGTGTTGGAGGCCGGTTTCCCCTGGAGCGGGTTGGGAAAGCTGACGACCTCCGCGGCGACGTCGTCGAACACCTCCGACAGGACCGCCAGGTAGGCGTCGTCGGGCGGGTCGTTGGACCACAGCGAGAAGACGCCCCTCGCGCGCAGGTGCCCGGCGAGCCGGTGCGCCCCCGTCACCGTGTAGAAGCCGGCACTGCCCGCCGCGAGCACGTCCCGAGGCGAGTGGTCGATGTCGAGCAGTACGGCGTCGAAGCGCCGGTCCGGCTGTTCGGGGTCGAAGCCCGCCGCGTCGTTCATGGCGAAGAAGTCGCCGTGCACCAGCCGGCAGCGCGGGTCCGCGGTCAGCAGTGGACCGACCGGGACCAGTCCGCGTGCGTGCCACTCCATCACCGGTGCGAGTACCTCGACGACGACCAGCTCGCGGACGCGCTCGTCGCTGAGGACGGCCTGGGCGGTGTAGCCGAGCCCGAGCCCGCCGACCGCGACATCGAGCCGGGGCCGGTCCAGGCGGGCCAGCGCCAGTAGGGCCAGCTGGGCCTCGGCCGCCGTGAACAGACTCGACATCAGGAACTGCTCGCCGAGCCGGACCTCGAAGATGTCCTGCCCGGTCGCCGGGTCGCGCCGCCGGCGCAGGCTGATCTCACCGATGGGTGTGGGGCTCCAGTCGAGCTCCTCGAATCGCCTGCTCACGCCCACCATCGTGGCGTGCCACCGGCCGACGCCACGAGCACGTCGGGACCGCTGGGCATCGGCGGGGTGGCCGCCTGCCAGGGCTCGAACATCCGCACCGGCGACGTGCTGCTCGTCCGGTTCGGGGTCGACTCTTTCCTGCGCCGTCGCTACGACGACCCGGGCTCCCTCGACATGAGCTATGAGTCGCCCGGACTCGCGCAGGAGGACGCCACCGTCGAGTGGCTGTGGAACAGCCATATCGCGGCGATCTGCGCAGACAACATCGCTGTGGAGGTGACGCCCCCGCGCGGGCCACTGACCAGACTGCATCCGGCGCTCATCGGCCTGCGGCTGGGCGAGCTGTTCGACCTGTCGGCGCTGGCCCAGGCATACAGGCAACCCGCACGTACGAGTTCCTCTTCCTGGCGAAGCCGCTGAACCTGCCAGGCGGCATGGGCTCTCCCGACAACGCTCTCGCCGTCTTCTGAACTCGCGGACGGCTCAGCCGTCGAACGCCACATCCTTGGTCTCGGTGACGCGGGCAGTGCGGCCCGGCGCTGTCTGGTACTGCCAGTAGAGGTTGGTGTGGGCGATGACCTGCTCCGGCGGTGGGGCGCCCCATGCGCTCTGGTCCTCCGTCGTATGCGCGTCGCCGACGAGCGTTACGTCGTAGCCACGCGCAAAGGCGCCATGAATCGTGGAGCGGATGCAGGCGTCGGTCTGGGCGCCGGCCACGACCAGGCATCCGACGCCGGCCTCGGCCAGCAGGTCCTCCAGGTGCGTCCCCTCGAACGAGTCGCCGAAGGTCTTGTGCACCACTGGCTCGGACTCCTGGCGGGTCAGCTCCGGCACGTACTCCCAGGCCGGACTCCCCCTCTCCAGCAGCTCGTCGTGATGCTGGACCCAGACGATGTGGACACCAACCTCGCGAGCCCGCTCGACCAGGATGCCGACGTTGGCGACGACCGCGTCGCGTCGGTGGGCTTCGGCCACGACGCCGGTCTGGACGTCGATCACCAGCAAGGCCGTGTGGGGTCGACCTGACAGCGCGGTCATGACGCTTGCCTCCGGTAGTGCGGCTGCCGGGCAGGGAGTCGCGACTAGAACGGTACGACGGTCCCGAAGGCGGCCTCGCCGCGGCCCGACAGGCCACGGCAGAAGTCGACGGCGTTGCCGGACACTTCGGCCCCCCCGGCGCCGAACGTCCAGCGGCCGCCGGCCGGACCGGTCAGGACCACGGTGCACGGCCGTCCGTGGCGGCCGGCCCACTCGGCGACGACGTCCGCGACCAGCACGCCGTCGTGCTCGCCTGACAGCTCGAGGTCGAGTCCCGTTGCCCGCGCGACGTCGATGCGGTGCATCCAGGTGTCACGGGTGAGGATCACGTCCACGAGGAAGCCCAAGGTCCACACCTCGCGCGACGACCCGACCAGCTGCGTCATCGGCATGTTCCTCCCCCGCACGAAACCGGGGGCACGTCGGCGGCCCTTGGCAGCCTTCGGACCGATCGACGCGAAGCGCGCAACGAGCTGCTCGGTGCTGTCGCCGGCGTGCTTGGCGACCTGGAGCGCGGTGAGGGCGTCGATGAACTCACCCCCGGCCTTCCCGGCGGCGCGCATCTGCTTGAGCTGTTCGGGAAGCGAAGCCGCCATCTCCGCCATGCCGACAACGTGGCCGACCAGCGCCCGGACGTCCCAGCCGGGGCACTCGGTCGGTTTCGCCCAGTCACCTGGCTGCAGCCTGCGGAGCTGCGCAAGGAACCGGTCGTACTCGTCAGCGGCGAGCTGCATCGCGGTAGCCCGCTCGAGGGCGGACCGGCGGGCCGGCGCTGTACTCGTCGTCGTCGTGGCGGTCATCGGCCGGCTCCGACCGGGGCGGCGTGGCCGGGAAGCGTCTGAGCCGGGATGGCCGCGCTCTGGCAGCCGAAGCGCGTCTCGTAGACGTCGGCCAGGTCGCGCAACAGTCTCGAGCAGTCCCCGTTGTACGACGAGCCGTGCATCACGGCCAGCGTGGTCGGTTCGAGGTCGGCGAGACGGCGGTAGGCAGCCGGGATGGCCGGACCCATCGAGGTCTGCCAGAACATCTCCTCGGCAGCGATGGCAGCGTCGAGCAGGTCGGCGTCGGTGACGGCGGCGCCGTCGCCGAGCTGGCTGCACAGGTCGCCGCAGAACAGGGTGCGGGTCTCCTGCTCGAAGAAGACGTGCGACTCCCAGTTGTGCGGGACGTGCGGCGTGGCCACCTCCAGCACGGTCCGGCGCAGCCCGGCGCCGCCGATGTCGAGCACCTCGCCGTCGGCGAGCCCCCGGGGCGGCCGGTTGAGCATGTCGTTCAGCGACAGCATCACGCCGAGCGCGCCGTGGGCGACCTGCGCATGCGGGGCGGCGGCGAGGAACTCGTTGACGCTGCCGCACTCATCGGCCTCGACGTGGGCGAAGGCGATCCAGCGGAGCCGCTCGACCGGCATGACCTGCTCGACCGCCGCGCGGACCAGGGGGAACAGCTGGCGCATCCCGGTGTGGTAGAGCAGCGGCTCCTCGGCGTCGACCAGGAACTGGTTGAACGTGAAGCCGCCGGGTGCCAGCTCCGGGATGCAGGTGGACAGGCGGTAGATCCGATCGGCGATCTGGTCGACCTTGGTGTTCATGACTTCCCCTTGAGTCGTGGGCGAGCGGGCGGGCCGTACTGGGTCAGGAACATCGAGACGAGATCGGGCAGGGTGGCGGTGAAGGCGCCCTCGTCGAAGGTGGCGTCGGGGGCGTTCGCCAGCTGCTGGGTCATGACGCCGCTGGTCAGGACCGTCCAGGTGCGGAGCAGCAGCTCGACGTCGGCGTCGGCCCGGAAAAGCCCGCGCTCCCGCAGCTGTTCGAAGCTGACCTGCGCCGCGGCGAGCACAGCGATGGCCGGCTCGTAGGCCTCAGCAGACGGCTCGTAACCCGGGACCGGCCGCCAGCCCATCAGTTGAGCCTGGACCGGGTGCTCGAGCATCCAGCCGACGAACAGCCGGGCGCAGTACAGGAAGTACGCCGGCAGGTCGGCGGCGTCGTGCACTCCGGCGTACGCCGGGGTCATCGTCTCGTGGACGGCCCGCCAGCCGCGGGCGAAGACTGCGTCGTACACCGCGTGCTTGGAGTCGAAGTAGACGTAGAGCGACGGCGTCCGCATGCCGATCCGGCGGGCCACCTCACCGAGGGAGAGGCCGCCGACGCCGTACTCGGTCATGACCTCGATCGCGACGTCGACGATCTCCTCGATCGTCTCGAGCCGGCGCCGGTGGCGACGGTCCAGACGGACGGGCTCTGCGGTCATGGGTGCACTGTCTTCCTAACATCGTTAGGAAGTCAAGGGTCTCTTAGTTTCGCATGTGGAAGGTCGCGGCGTGGGATGGAAGACGCACGTCGGCGCCTCGTCGGTAGAGCGAGGGGGGCGCGGCCTGCGGCCCCGACGGCGGGTTCGTGCGGCCCTTCGTAGCCCGCTGAGTTACGAACGCCCGCTGAGCCAGCCGTCCGACGACCAGCTGTTGCCGGACCAGCTGTTGCCGGACCAGGAGTTGCCGGACCAGGAGTTGCCGGACCACGTTGCTGTGCAGTAGCAGGATCCGGTCCAGACCTGCCCGCTCCAGGTGCCTCCGGTCCAGGCCTGGGCGTTGTAGCTCGCGGGTGCCCAGGCCTTGGCATTCCAGGGGCCGAGAATGGTCTTCTCTCCGGTCAGCGCGACCTTGTTCATGACCACATGCGCCGAGCCGCGAGCTGACTCGAGCGAGCCGAGACCGGTCGAGCCCGGTGAGGTCTGCACCGTGGTCGGGACAATCGCGCTGCCGGCCTTGAAGACGTTGATCTCCCCGGCCCCGCTGCCCGCGGCGTCGGCGTTCGGCAGCGGCGTGGCCGTCGAGCGCAGCAGCGCCTTCACCTGGTCCGGGGTCAGGCTGGGCCGCTCCTGAAGGAGCAGGGCGACTGCCCCGGACACGACCGCGGCGGCCTGCGACGTACCGCTGCCCTTGAAGAACCGCGAGTTGACCACGGCACCCGGGTAGTTGGTGTCGACGTAGCTGCCGGGGTCGCGCAACGACACGATCGACTGACCCGGCGCCACCACGTCCACCCGACGAGCGGCGTTGCCCCGACTCGAGAAGCTGGTCACCACGTCGTCGCTCGGATTGGTGGTGCCCTGCAGGTCGGTGGCACCGACTGCAAGCACATATGGGTCGTACGCCGGGTTGTCCAGACTGGGGTTGCTGGTGCCTGAGTTGCCGGCGGCGACGACGACGACGATGCCGTGCCGCCAGGCGTTCTCAACGGCGTGCGTGAGCGGGTCGACTTGGGAGCTCTGCACGCCGCTGGTTCCGTAGGACAGGTTGAGGACGCGGATGTTGCGGCCACTGTCAGCGCGGTGCTCGACCACCCAGTCGATTGCAGCGATGACTTGCGAGACGTCCACCCCGCCGTCGGATGCCCCGACCTTGACCGAGAGCAAGTTGGCGTTGGGAGCCATGCCGTGCCAGCTCGGCCCACTGAGCAGGCCACCCGGCGGGTCCTGACCGGCGATGATGCCGGCCATGTGCGTGCCGTGGCCGAACGAGTCCTGGTAGGCGAGGTTCGAAGCTTGGCTGTCCAGCGAGAGGTCCGGTCCGTTGCTCACGTTGCCGGCGGTCAGCCCGGTGACCGGCACGACCCCGGTATCGACCAGGGCAACGCCGACGCCCTTGCCCGTGTAGCCAAGAGTCCACAGCTTGTCGGCCCCGACCGAGGCGGCCGCATCACCCATCACTGTCGTACCGGAGGTGTACTGCCAGCTCGGGCCGCCCAGCAAGGCAGTCGTCGTGTTGACTGTCGCGTCGACCGTGCCGGTCACGAGCCCGACCGAGCTGCCGATGAGGTCCGCGTTCGCCACCCCCGCTGGCACAGCGGCCAGGCCGGCGATGGTCAGCAGGACGCCGAGTCGGCGGCCGAGCTCACGCGGCGGTCGGCTTGCTCGTCGGCCACGGAGCACTGGTCCTCCTCTTGGTCACCGGGCAGCCGCCCGGCTGGTGAGTCGAGGGTCAGTCGCACACCGTGATCCCATGACGTGATGTGGTGGCGGAAGCCGACTTCGCCCGGCTGAGTGGAGCTGGTGTAACGCTCCACCGCTCAGCCGGAGCGCTGTCACGCTCCGTTACCTCGTCATAGCATCGAGTGAGGAGAGCCCGGTGTCACCGGCCATCTGGTGTCGACTCGTGTGCCAAATGGCTCAGCCGGCGGGACGGCCGTGGCGGATGGGACGACCGTGCCTGCGCCTGGCTGCGCAACCAAGCAGGTCCAATTGATGACGTGCTGACGAGTCGCGGTTGCCTCGGTCGTGGATGAATCGTCATTGACGTGACTCCGTACAGGTGCCAAGGGGTGGTGAGGTGACCGTCCTGTCCCAGGACGCGCATGGAGCAGTCGTTCCGAGCGACCGTCATGCCTGTTGTTCTGCCCCCGCTTCAGCACGCGGGGTCCTACCGTGAGG
>JALYXH010000106.1 GCA_030947185.1 Actinomycetota bacterium
TCGTAAGGTATGCTAACGACTATGCCCACCGCAGTCAGCACCGATGCCGCCCTGGCGAGCGGGCTGCGGCTGGCCGTGATGCGACTGGCCAGGAGGCTTCGCAGTGAGCGGGCCGACAACGCGCTGACGCTGACGCAGCTGGCGGCGCTCGCCACCGTCGACCGGCACGGCTCGCTGACGCCGGGCGAGCTGGCCGCCCACGAGCGGGTCCAGCCACCGTCGATGACGCGGGTGATCGCCTCGTTGGAAGGGCTGGGTCTGCTCGAGCGCGCTCCTCACCCGAGCGACCGCCGGCAGGTCCTGGTGAGCATGAGCAAGGCGGGTCGGTCGCTCCTGCGCGAGGACCGCCGACGCCGTGACGCCTGGCTCTCCCAGCGGCTTCGCGAGCTGCCGGCCGACGACGTCGCGACGCTGCGCTCAGCTGTCGAGATCCTGCAGGGCCTGGCCGAGTCATGACCATCTTTCGCAGCCTCCGCGTGCGCAACTACCGCCTCTTCGCCTCGGGCCAGGTCGTCTCGCTGACCGGCACCTGGATGCAACGCGTCGCCCAGGACTGGCTCGTGCTCGAGCTGTCGCACAACAGCGGCACGGCGATCGGCATCACGACCGGCCTGCAGTTCCTGCCGCTACTGGTCTTCGGCCTCTACGGCGGAGTGCTCGCCGACCGCTACTCCAAGCGGATGCTGCTGGTCTGGGCACAGGTGGCGATGGGCCTGTGCGCGCTGCTTCTCGGCGTACTCGACATCACCGGCGTGGTCGCTCTCTGGCACGTCTACGCACTGGCCTTCGCGCTCGGTGTCGCCAGCGCGCTGGACACCCCGGTGCGCCAGGCGTTCGTGACCGAGCTGGTCGGGCCGGAGGAGCTGACCAACGCGGTCAGCCTCAACAGCGCGACCTTCAACACCGGGCGGATCTTCGGACCCGCCATCGCCGGCGTGATGATCTCCCGGGTGGGCACCGCGCCGGTGTTCCTCGCCAACGCCGGCTCGTTCGCCGCCGTCATCACCGGCCTGCTGCTGATGCGCGAGTCGGAGATGTTCCTCGTCGGGCGGACCAAGCGCGCGGCCGGCCAGCTGCGTGAGGGCGTGCGCTACGTCCGGACCCGCCCGGAGCTGCTGCTGCCGATTGTCCTGGTCGGCCTCGTGGGCACCTTCGGGTTCAACTTCCAGATCACCATGGCGCTGCTCGCGAAGACGACGTTCCACCGGGGGGCCGGGGCGTACGGGCTGCTCTCGACGATGCTCGCGGTGGGCTCCCTGCTGGGCGCGCTGGTGGCTGCGGGCCGCAAGCGGCCGCGGTTCTCTCTGCTGTTCGGCGGCGCCTTCGCCTTCGGCGTACTGGAAGTGGTCGTCGGGCTGATGCCCACCTACGCCAGCTTCGCTGCTCTGCTGCTGCCGGTGGGGATCGCCACCATCACCTTCACCACCGCCGCCAACACCTCGATCCAGCTGGCGTCCGCGCCAGAGATGCGCGGGCGCGTGATGGCGATCTACATCATGGTCTTCCTCGGCGGCACTCCGGTGGGGGCGCCTCTGATCGGCTACCTGGCCGACGTCTTCGGGCCGCGGTCCACCCTCGTCGTCGGCGGTGTCGTCTCGGCCCTGTCAGCGGTGGTCATCGGGGTGCTGCTCGCCCGGCGGCGCGACGTCCACGTCGCCCGGCACTCCTCGCCACGTCCGCACCTGCACGTGGGCGGTGTCCGGATGCCGCCGCGCCGCGTGGCCGCGGGGATGGCCGCGGGGATGGACGCAGAGATGGACGCGGAGATGGACGCGCAGCCCGCACCGGCTCTTCCGGAGCGGCGTTCGGCCTGAGAAGTAGGCAGAGTGGTGCCTATGGCCCGGCGCCGGCAAGACCGACGAGGAGAGCATGTGAGCTCGACCCGCATGGGCACGGACACCCAGTCGCCGGGGCCGCCCATGGTCGACAGCCACGACCTGATCCGCGTCCACGGTGCGCGCGTCAACAACCTCAAGGACGTCAGTGTCGATCTGCCGAAGCGCCGGCTGACCGTGTTCACCGGTGTCTCCGGCTCGGGCAAGAGCTCGCTGGTGTTCGGCACCATCGCCGCGGAGTCGCAGCGGCTGCTCAACGAGACCTACAGCAGCTTCGTTCAAGGCTTCATGCCGACGCTGGCGAGGCCCGAGGTCGACGTACTCGAAGGGCTGACGACCGCCATCCTGGTCGACCAGCAGCGCATGGGTGCCGACCCCCGATCCACCGTCGGCACCGCCACCGACGCCAACGCGATGCTGCGCATCCTGTTCAGCCGGCTCGGCACACCGCGGATCGGGCCACCGAGCGCGTTCGCCTTCAACGTCCCCTCGGTGCAGGCCAGCGGCGCGATCACGGTTCAGCGCGGCAACCGCACAGCGGTGCGCGCCACCTTCAACCGTCTCGGCGGCATGTGCCCGCGGTGCGAAGGGATGGGCTCGACCACCGACATCGACCTGTCGCAGGTGTACGACGGGAGCAGGTCGCTGAACGAGGGGGCGCTCACCGTCCCGGGCTTCAGCATGGACGGCTGGTACGGCCGCATCTTCACCGGTTGCGGCTTCTTCGACCCTGACAAGCCGATCCGCACCTACTCGAAGCGGCAGCTGCAGGACCTGCTCTACAAGGAGCCCACCAAGATCAAGGTGGACGGCGTCAACCTGACGTACGAGGGCCTGATCCCCCGCATCCAGAAGTCGATGCTCGCCAAGGACATCGACGCGCTGCAGCCCCACATCCGCGGCTTCGTGGAGCGCGCCGTCACCTTCGCCACGTGTCCCGACTGCGCCGGCACCCGCCTGGCCGAGGCGGCACGTTCGTCGAAGATCAACGGGACCAGCATCGCCGATGCCTGTGCGATGCAGATCAGCGACCTGGCCGTCTGGGTCCGCGGCCTCGACGAGCCGTCCGTCGCCCCGCTGCTCGCGGCGCTTACCGCTGCCCTCGAGGCGTTCGTCGAGATCGGCCTGGGCTACCTCTCCCTCGACCGGCCCGCAGGCACGCTGTCCGGTGGCGAGGGCCAGCGCGTCAAGATGATCCGCCATCTCGGCTCCGCGCTCACCGACACCACCTACGTCTTCGACGAGCCCACGGTCGGGCTGCACCCCCACGACATCGCCCGCATGAACGACCTGCTGCTCCGGCTACGGGACAAGGGCAACACGGTGCTCGTCGTGGAGCACAAGCCGGAGACGATCCTGATCGCCGACCATGTCGTCGACCTCGGCCCGGGCGCCGGTACGGCGGGTGGCACCGTCTGCTTCGAGGGCACCGTGGCGGGGCTGCGGTCCAGCAGCACCGTCACCGGCCGGCATCTCGGCGACCGGGCAGCACTGAAGGACAAGGTGCGCCGGCCTACCGGGGTGCTGGAAATCCGCGGCGCGAGAACGAACAACCTGCGCGATGTCGACGTCGACATCCCGCTGGGTGTGCTCGTCGTGCTCACCGGTGTGGCCGGCTCCGGCAAGAGCTCGCTCGTGCAGGGCTCGCTGTCACAGCTGGACGCGGTGGTGGCCGTCGACCAGAGCCCGATCCGTGGGTCGCGGCGGAGCAACCCGGCGACGTACACCGGGCTGCTCGACCCGATCCGCAAGGCTTTCGCCAAGGCCAACGGCGTGAAGCCGGCGCTGTTCAGCGCCAACTCCGAAGGGGCCTGCCCGACCTGCAACGGCGTGGGCGTCATCTACACCGACCTGGCGATGATGGCCGGCGTCACCACCACCTGCGAGGCCTGCGAGGGGAAGCGGTTCCAGCCATCCGTTCTGGAGTACCGCCTCGGCGACCCTGACCTGTCTAAGGACATCAGCGAGGTGTTGGCGATGCCGGTGACCGGGGCGGCGGAGTTCTTCGGCGCCGGCGAGGCACGAACCCCGGCCGCGCAGGCCATCCTCGGCCGGCTGGCCGACGTCGGGCTCGGTTACCTCAGCCTGGGCCAGCCGCTCACGACGCTGTCCGGCGGCGAGCGGCAACGGCTCAAGCTGGCCACCCACCTGGCCGGCAAGGGGGACGTCTACGTCCTCGACGAGCCGACGACCGGTCTGCACCTTGCCGACATCGAGCAGCTGCTCAGCCTGCTCGACCGGCTGGTCGATGCAGGCAAGTCGGCAGTCGTCATCGCGCACCACCAGGCAG
>JALYXH010000111.1 GCA_030947185.1 Actinomycetota bacterium
CCCTCGGCGTGACCAGCACGGTCCGCCGCCCGCTGCCCGCGGACGCCGCGACGTCGACGGCAACGGAGTCCGGCCAGGCGCGTCCCTCGACGCCGGCCGCCTCGACGCCGGGATGCGCGATCAGGCAGCGCTCGACCGGTTCGATCTCGCCCGACCGGTGCCGGTGCAGCCCGACAGCACCGTCCCGGCGTACGGCGAAGGCCACCCGGGTCCGCCAGCCCAGCCCGTCCGGCGTCCCCGCGACCTCCTCGACGGTCACCGGCCGGTCGAGCCCGGCCAGCCGCTGCAGCTGCTCGGCGACGACAGCGGCCTTCAGCCGCCGCTGGGCAGCCAGCGAGGCGTGCTGCCAGTCGCAACCACCACACCTGGCCGGACCGGCGTACGGGCAGGGCGGCTGCACCCGGTCGGGCGAGGCGGTGAGGATCTCGACGGCGTCCGCCCGCAGGTAGCGGGCCCGCTCCTCCGTGACCAGCGCACGCACGCGCTCCCCCGGCAGGGTGTGGCGGACGAAGACGGCCCGGCCGGCCAGCCGCGCGACACAGAACCCGCCGTGCGCGACCTGGCCGACGTCGAGCTCGACGGTCTGACCGAGCAGCGACGGCGCCTGCGGTCCGGCGATCCCAGCTCCGACGGACACCGGACGATCGTACGTCGGGAGCCCGCATCGGCCGCCCGCGACGGCTACCCGTTCCTGTAACCTGCGTCGCTACCGGACCCGACGCGAGACGGGGCCGCCGAGGACCCGCGAAGGACCCGTCAGGTGCATATCGTGATCATGGGTTGCGGACGTGTCGGGTCGACGCTGGCCCACAGCCTCGTCCAGCAGGGCCACTCGGTAGCGATAGTGGACCGGGACGCCAACGCCTTCCGCAAGCTCGGCGCCGACTTCCCGGCCCAGCAGGTCACCGGCGTCGGCTTCGACCGGGACACCCTGCAGGAGGCCGGCATCGACAAGGCCGGTGCCTTCGCCGCAGTCAGCAGCGGCGACAACTCCAACGTCATCTCCGCGCGCGTGGCACGGGAGACCTTCGGCGTCGAGAACGTGGTGGCCCGCATCTACGACCCGCGTCGCGCCGAGGTCTACCAGCGGCTGGGCATCCCCACCGTCGCCACCGTGCGCTGGACAGTTGACCAGATGATCCGCCGGCTGCTGCCGGGTGGCGCCGAGACGGAGTGGCGCGACCCCAGCGGCAAGGTCGTCCTGGCCGAGGTCGACGTGCACCAGGGCTGGGTGGGCGAGCGGCTGAGCAAGCTCGAGTCCGCCGCCGGCGCCCGTGTGGCGTTCCTGACCCGCCTCGGCGAGGCGGTGCTGCCCACTTCGAGCACCGTGTTCCAGGACGGCGACCTGCTCCACGTGCTGCTCCCGACCGACCGCATCGACGCCGTCGCCGCCGTACTGGCAGCCGAGCCGGAGGACTAGTGCGCACCGCCATCAGCCAAGCGATCCCGAGGAGCCGGTCATGCGGGTAGCCATAGCCGGCGCCGGCAACGTCGGGCGCTCGATCGCCGCCGAGCTCATCGAGCACGAGCACGAGGTGCTGCTCATCGAGCGGGCCGAGCGCTCCTACAAGGTCGAGAGCGTTCCCCAGGCGCAGTGGCTGCTCGCCGACGCCTGCGAGCTGTCGTCGCTGACCGCCGCCCGCCTGCAGGACTGCCAGGTCGTGGTCGCCGCGACCGGCGACGACAAGGTCAACCTCGTGGTCTCCCTGCTGGCCAAGACCGAGTTCGGCATCGGCCGGACCGTCGCGCGGGTCAACCACCCGAAGAACGAGTGGCTGTTCACCGAGGCGTGGGGCGTCGACGTCTCGGTGTCCTCGCCCCGGCTGCTCGCAGCCCTGGTCGAGGAGGCGGTGGGCGTCGGCGAGGTGGTGCGGCTGCTCACCCTCCGCCAGGGCGAGGCCAACATCGTCGAGCTGACCCTGGCCGAGGACGCCCCGCTGGTCGGCACCCGGGTCGGGTCGGTCTCCTGGCCGGCTGACAGCGTCCTGGTGGCGATCGTCCGGGACGGCAGGGTGTTCGCCCCCACCGCGGACGACCCGCTGGAGGGTGGCGACGAGATGCTGCTCGTCGCCACCACCGAGGTGGAGAAGGAGCTGGACGCGCTTCTGTCGGGCCGGTCCTGAGCCCTCAGTCCGCTGCGCCGACCTGGTCCACCGCGCCGGCCCGGGCCACCCGACGCGTGTAGGCGAGGGTGAGCGCGACAGCGGCGATGGTGACGGGCCAGCCGAGGCCCAGCTTCGTCACCGCCAACCAGCCAGGACGGTGCGCGAGGTAGAACGCCGCCTGGACACCGGCCCGCACCAGGTAGACGGCTGCCCATCCCAGCGAGGCCCGGGCGTAGGCACGGCGCAGCCGGCGGTCGGAGCGCCACTGCGCGCCGCTGCCCTCGACGGCAGCGATCACCACACCGACGATCGGGCGGCCGATGGCCACCGAGACGAGCACCCCGACGGCGTACAGGACGTTGAGCACGATGCCGGGAAGGAAGAAGCCCTCGGCCCGCCCGGTTCGCGCGGCGATGAACGCCGCCAGCGCCAGCCCGAAGAAGCCGCTGAGCGCCTGCTGCAGCGGTTCGCGGCGGACCAGCCGGAGCAGGACGAGGGCCACGCCCACCGCCACCGCCGCCACGATGGCGGCCCGCAGATGCAGGGCGGCGTTGACCGCGACGAAGACGAGAGCCGGCAGGCCGCTGTCGAGCAGGCCCCGGCGGCCGCCGAGCGCCTCGATCAGCGCCGGCCGGACGGCTCGCTCGCCGGTCCCGCCCGGCTCGTGACGGGCGGCAGGCTCCTCCGGCTCCCGTGCGGGCGGCTCCAGGACGTCGGTCGGCCGGTCAGCCACCGGCCGCCCCGACAGCGCGCAGCTCGTACCGCGGGTTGTAGATCACGTCGCCGGACGGCGTCCGGGCCACCCGCCCGAAGGCGACCAGCGAGCGCCCGGGGTCGATGCCGGCGATCCGGCGGCGGCCGAGCCAGACCAGGCGGACGCTGCCGGAGCCGTCGTAGAGCTCGGCCTCCAGGGTCGGCGTACCGGCCCGTGGGCGAAGCATCACCTGCCGCAGCGTGCCGGCGACGCAGACGTCCTGGCGGTAGGGGCAGCTGGCTACCGCTGTCGCTCCCGCCGAGACGACCTCGTCCTGGAGGTCCTCCGCCTCGAGCTCGTGCTCGTCGGCCGACAGCCGATGCAAGGTACGCCGGAGCAGCCCTCGCGGGGGGTCCGGCACCGTCGCCACAGCCGTCGTCGGGTCCCGGTCTGCCATCGCTGCGCCCCGTCGAAGTCGGGCGGACGCCGGGTCCGGCATCCGGGCCCGCCGGTGGCCAGCGGCCACCGCTCGGGTGCCCTCAGCGTAGAGCAGGATGCGACCGTCGATGTGCCGCCGCTCGTGGCTACCGACGCTCGGTGATCTCCGGCCCGCGCTCGAACGGACGAAGCTGGTCCGACGCAGGGGTGCCCTCCGGCTGTACACCCTCGTCCTCCCCCCCGGAGGCCTGCGCCTCACGGGGCAGCCGCAGCGGGAGCCCGTCCCGCGGGGCCATCGCCTCCTTGCCGCGCACGACAACCACCTGCCGCATCGCCGCGTCGAGCGGCCGCGCCTGGTCGGGATCGTTCGCGGCCGGTCCGGTGAAGACTCCTCGCAGGAACCAACGCGGCCCGTCGACGCCGACGAAACGGGCGGGCTGCGCCGGAGCGCCACCGGGTTGCACCAGCCGGGCCCGCAGCTCCGGCCCGAACGGCCCGTCGGCCTCGTCCGCGCCGCCCCCCGACTCACGCAGCGAGGCCAGCAGCTCCGCTCGTACGTCGGCCCAGATGCCCGTCGTCTTCGGCGCCGCGAACACGTTGACCTGCATGGCGCTCGCGCCGACGACGAACGTCGCCCCGACCACCTGGTTGCCCTCGTCCAGCTCGAGCCGCACCTCGATCGCCGGGCTCACGGGAACGCGCAATGAGCCGATGTCCAGCCGCGGGACGTCGTCGTCGGGAACGTCCTGCTCGTCCCACGGACCCTGCGGGCGCATCGGCGCCGGGGGCTCGGCGTCCTCGGCCGGCTGCTCGCGGTCGACCAGCTCGTCGTCGGCGTCGCGCGTGCCCTCGCTGTCTCGCCGTCGTCGGAACACGCCGTCAAGCTCCTCTGTCTGCCGCGGGCAACGGAATGGTCCCAGTGTCCCCTGCAGCGTGCCCGCCGGTGGAGCCGAAACCACCGGTGTCGCGCACCGACGCCGGCAACGACGCGACCTCGGTGAAGACGGCGCGGGCCACCTGCTGCACGACCAGCTGCGCGATCCGGTCGCCGCGCCGGAACTCGACGGCGGCGTCCGAGTCGAGGTTGACCACGATCACCTTGATCTCACCGCGGTAGCCGGCGTCGATGGTGCCCGGCGCGTTGAGCAGCGAGACCCCGTAGCGCGCGGCCAGGCCCGACCGGGGGTGCACGAAGGCAGCCCAGCCCTCCGGCACGGCGACGGCCAGACCGGTGGGCAGGACGGCCCGCTGGCCGGGCTGGAGCACCGCGTCGACGGTCGTCACCAGGTCGGCGCCGGCGTCGCCCGGATGGGCGTAGCCCGGTAACGGCACACCGGGGTCGACCCGGCAGACCTGCACCTGCACCTGCGCCTGCGCCACCGCCGGCACCGGCCCGGTCACGGGTTGTACCGGGCGGCCATCACCGTGCCGTCGCCACCGTGCCCGGTGAAGTGAGTCAGCGGGACCGCGATGAACAGCGCCTCCGCCCGCAAGGCGATCGGCCCGTCGGCGGCGTCGAGCCGGCCCTCCCCGGCGCTGAAGATCTTGCGACCCTCGACGCGCAGGCACTCGGCGCCGATGTGCAGGGTGGCGCCGACGGGCACCGGGCGCAGGAACTCCACATCAAGACGTCGGGTGACGCCCGGTGTCCGCAGCAGCCAGAGCAGAGCGCCGAGCGCCTCGTCGAACGCGCTCGAAAGGACGCCGCCGTGGGCGAGGCCCGGAGCGCCCTGGTGCTGCGGACCGACCTGGAACTCAGCCGCGACCCGGACGCCCTCCCCGACCTTCACCCGCAGGTGCAGGCCGCCGGCCACGGCCTCCCCGCACCCGAAGCAGCCGGCGTAGTGCTGACCCAGGACCGTGCCCGGCGGCGGGGCGCCCGGCGCCGCCTGCGGCACCAGTGAGGTCATCGGCTTCTCTCGTGATGGGTGGACGGCCGCCGGCCGGGTACGGCGAGGCGACCGGCCGGAGACTATCCGGCCAGGGAAGTCGTCCCGAACGAGGAGTGGTCGTGGGCAAGAGCGTCGTCATCACCGGTGCGAACAGCGGCATCGGTCTCGTCACTGCCCTCGAGCTCGCCGGCGGAGGCTACGACGTGATCGGCACGGCGCGGACGAAGGAGAAGGCGGCGGCGATCACGGCGGCGGCCGGCGAGAAGGGGCTCACCGTCCGGACCGTGCTCCTCGACGTTACCGACGCCGAATCCACCGAGAAGGGGTTCGCCGAGATCGCCGGCATGACCGACGGCGGTCCCTGGGCGGTGGTCAACAATGCCGGCTTCGCCCAGATGGGCGCCGTCGAGGACGTCGACGACGACGCCGCGCGCTACCAGCTCGAGGTCAACCTGCTGGCACCGGCACGCATCGCGCGCCTGGTCCTACCCGGCATGCGCGCCCGCGGCGACGGCCGGATCGTCAACGTCTCCTCGGTCGCCGGGCGGCTGTCCGCCCCGCTGATGGGCTGGTACTGCGCGTCCAAGCATGCGGTCGAGGCGCTGTCCGACGCCCTGCGCATGGAGGTGGCCGACTTCGGCGTCAAGGTCATCCTGATCGAGCCGGGCACCTTCGGCACCAACATCTGGTCCGGCGGGCAGGACAGCGTGCCGGAGCCCTCCGACCCGGCGTACGCCGCTGCCTACAAGCGGGCCTCCGCGGTGACCGGCCGGGCGACCTCGATGCCGGACCCGGTCTGGGTGGCGCGCGCGATCCGGCTGGCGCTCGCAAGCCCGGTGCCGCTGGCCCGCTACCTGGTCGGCGTGGACGCCGTGGGCGGGGTGGTGGCCGAGCGGCTAATTCCCACCGTCCTGACGGACCTCGTGAAGGGAGTCGCGAGCGGGCTGCGCAGGCTGCCGACCGGTCTGCCCGGACGGGACCGCTAACGGCGATTCGTGCGATACTCGAGTCACCGAGGGCTTTTCGTGTCCGTGGACTCTTCTGCGCTCCGTTTTCGGCGATGACCAACCTGGACTGGGCCAACAGTCCGCGGACGGTTCGTAGCAATGGAGCTCTCACCTCCTTCTTTCCAGCAGCGCAGCTCCAACGGTGCGGTCGACACGGTGCTGACCGAGCGGCTCTCGGAGCTCACCGAGCTCTTGCTTTCGGACGAGGGCGTCCAGGACGTCCTCGAGCAGACCGCACGGGTGGCCGCTGACACCATCGCGCCGGCCACCGGCTGCGGCATCACGCTGCGACCGGACAACCGACCGCTGACGGTGGCCGGCTCCGGCGCGCTGGCCTCGTTGCTCGACGAGCTGCAGTACGAAGGCGACGCCGGGCCGTGCCTGGAGTCCATGCGCACCCACGCCGCCGTCAGCTCGCCCGACCTCGCCGACGAGACGCGCTGGAGCGGCTACCCGGCCATGGCGGTGGCAGCGGGCGCACGCAGTGTGCTCTCGCTCCCCCTGCATGTGCGGGAGAAGAACGTGGGCGCGCTGAACTTCTACTCGGACACCCCGCACGCCTTCGACGCTGGCCCTGACGTCGCGCTGGCCGGGCTGTTCGCGGCCCAGGTGGCCATCGTCCTGACCGCGGCGATGCGCTTCTCCGACCAGGTCGAGCTGGCCGAGCAGCTCCGGACGGCCATGACCTCGCGGGCCGTCATCGACCAGGCGATCGGCCTCGTGATCGGCCAGCGCCGCTGCTCGCCCGACGAGGCCTTCGCCACGCTGCGGGCGATCTCGCAGCGGCGCAACGTCAAGCTCCGGATCGTCGCCCAGGAGCTGGTCGACGCGGCGCAGAGCTCGGCGCCCCGCCCGGGCGGGACCGAGCCTGCGAACAGTCAGCTGACAAGCGGTCAGCGGGTGAATGGTCAGCCAGCCAACGGCCGGCGGGCGAACGGCCAGCCGGCGACATAGGTCTGCCGGGTCTGCCCGCGACGGCGGAAGATGTCAGTCTTGGCCGATGCAGAGCCCACCGCCGTACGCCGAGCGCCTCACGGTGCCGTGGTGGTGGTGGCCGTTCGGCGCCGCCGTCACCGCGCTGCTCGCGGCCGAGGTCCACTCCGGGGCGGGCGGTGCGCGCGCCGTGGTGCCCTACCTCGTCGGGGCGGTCCTGTTCCTGGGCGGAATGGCCACGCTGTCACGGGGCCGCATCAAGGTCGCCGAGGGCTACCTGGTCGCGGACGCGGCCCAGCTGCCGATCGAGGTCGTGGGCAGCGTGCGCGCGCTGACCCGCGACCAGGTACGGAGCCTGCTCGGCCCGGCGGCGGACCCGGCGGCCTACCTGGTGACCCGGCCGTGGCTGCCGGCAGCCGTGCTGATCACCCTGGACGACCCGGACGACGACACGCCCTACTGGCTGATCGGCACCCGCCACCCCGACGAGCTGGTCGAGGCGCTGACCCGCGCTAGTCCTTTGTGAGCGCAACCGGCTTGTGGACGGCCTCGCCACCGCTCTTCTCGCTCTTGACGAGGTACTGGGGATCCTCAGCCGACGCTCGAACCTGACGGCCGCCCGCCTGACCGTCCTTGCTGATCTTCTTCTCGACCGTGCCCTCGGCAGTGCCGCCGTGGCTCTGCCAGCTGACGTGGTCGCCCTTGCTCAGCTTCTCGCTCATGCGCTACCTCCGGGACAGGGATGGTCGCCCGTCCCTACCCGCACAAGCGATCGACCACCCCGAGCCGCCGGCCCGGTATGGTCGCCGCTCCGACGGGGCAGGCTGGGCCAGCCGGGGCCCGAGCCTCGGCCAGAGCCGGGAGGACACCACAGTGGCGAAGCTCGCGTGGAAGGTGGTGGCCACGCTGTCAGCGCTGCTGGCGGCCCGGGTCGCGCACAACGCGCTCGACCGCGCCTGGGGTGCGGTCCGCGGTGGCGAGCCTCCGCGCAACCCGGCCTCCGCCGAGACCACCTGGGGCGAGGCGATCGCGTGGGCGGCAGCGAGTGGGTTCGCCGTCGCCGTCGCGCGCCTGGTCGCTGCCCGTGGTGCTGCCGCCGGCTGGCAGAAGGCGACCGGGTCGTTGCCACCCGGGCTCGAGACGGTCGGCAACTGACCCGCGCCGGTCCCTGCCTGCCATGAACGAGCTGGACGTCTGCTTCGCGGGGGTTGCCGGGCAGGCTGAGCTGCTGGCCGCCGGAACCCTGAGCGCTCCCGACCTGCTGGAGATCTGCCTACGCCGGATCTCCCGGCTCGACGGTGACCTGCACGCGTTCCGGACGGTGCTGCTGGACTCCGCGCGGCGGGAAGCCGCCGCGGCACAACAGGCGAGGGACGCCGGCGACGACCGGCCGCTGCTCGGCGTACCGGTGGCGGTGAAGGACAACGCCGATCTTGCCGGCGAGCCGACCGGGCACGGCACCAGGTCCCCGGAGCCGGCTGCGCGGCGCGACTCGGAGGTGGTCCGCCGTCTCCGTCAGGCCGGTCTCGTCGTGCTCGGCAGGACGGCGATGCCCGAGCTGGCGCTGTTCCCGTTCACCGAGTCGCCCGCGACCGGGCTGACCCGCAACCCCTGGGACCGGTCCCGGACCCCGGGCGGATCCAGCGGCGGGTCGGCGGTCGCGGTGGCCGCGGGCATGGTCGCAGCCGCCACGGCGAGCGACGGCGGCGGCTCGATCCGGATCCCGGCCGCCTGCTGTGGCCTGGTGGGGCTCAAGGCGACCCGGGACCTGGTCCCCCTCACGCCGGACGCGGGGCACTGGCACGGCCTCTCGCACGCCGGCGTCCTGACCCGCACGATCACGGACACCGCGCTCCTGCTCGACGTCCTCGCCGACGGCTCCCCCGGGCTGGCCGCGGCCGTCGACCGGCCCCTGCCGGCGCTACGCATCGGCTGGACCGATCGCGCCGGGTCCCCCGGCCGGCTCGAACCGGAGGTACGGCGCGCACTCCGCTCGACGCTGGACCTGCTCATGGGGCTCGGTCACCAGGTCTCCCGCCACGACCCGGCGTACGGCGAGCTGGCGCACGTCTTCACGCCGCGCTACCTGCGGGGTGCCCGCGACGAGCTGGTCCGGCTGGTGGAGCCGGCCGTCACCGAACGACGAACCCGGGCGGTGGGAACGCTCGGGCGGCTGGTGCCCGACCGGGTCCTGGCCCGGGCCCACCGCGACGGCGCCAAGGCGGTAGGCCGCCTGGCGGCGGACCTGGCCGACCTCGACGTGCTCGTCCTGCCGACGATCCCGCACCGGCCCGACCGCGTGGGCCGCGGCCGGGCCCGCGGTACGGCGGCCACCCTGGCCGCGGCCGGCCGGTTCATCGGCTACGTCTCGCCCTGGAACGTCACAGGTGCACCGGCGCTGTCGGTGCCGGCCGGCTTCGACTCCGACGGTCTGCCGCTGGCCGTCCAGCTCGTCGGTGCCGCGGGCGACGAGGGCCTGCTGCTGGCACTCGGCGCCCAGCTGGAGCGAGAGCGCGACTGGGCCGGGCATCGCCCGGCGCTCGACTGAGCGCGCCGACGACACCGGGCCGACGTTGCAGACCTTCCTGCCCTACGCCGACTTCGAACGCTCGGCTGCCGTCCTCGACGACCAGCGGCTCGGCAAGCAGCGGGTTGAGGCATTCCAGATCCTGCGCGCCCTGACCTGGACGACGTACGGCTGGAAGAACCATCCTGCGGTCCGCATGTGGCGTGGCTTCGTGCCCGCGCTCGTCTGCTACGGGCTGGCGGTGACCGACGAGTGGATCGGCCGCGGCCGCGCCGACACGGTGCGGCCACAGCTCCTGGAGTTCACCGATGGCCTGGCTCCGTCGCTGTCGCGGCTGGGTGACCGGGGCCAGCTGCCGCTGTGGCTCGGCCTGCCGGCGCTGCACGCCAGTCACCAGTCGGCGCTGGTGCGCAAGGACCCGGCGCACTACCGGGAGCACTTTCCGAGCGTGCCGCCCGACCTGCCCTACGTGTGGCCGCCGGCCGCCTTCCCCCGCTGGCCGGTCCGTCGGCCCGCCGACCCATCGCTGGCCGAGGCCTTACGCGCGCTCGGGTACGCCGAGCCAAGGCCGGGCCAGGAGGCTGCGGTGGCAGGCCTGGTGACGGGCCGAGACGTCCTGCTCAGCCTGCCCTCGGGCGCCGGGGGCTCGGCCACCGGCCTGCTCGCGTCGCTGCTGCGGCCTAGCCCGACCCTGTGGGTCGCGCCGCCGGGCCACCCCCTCGCCGCTCCGCGCGCTGCCCTGTCGAGGCGGTCCGAGCTCACGCGGCCGGCGGAGCAGCTGCCACCAGCCGTGGACGAGCCGGCCTACGAGTACCTGTTCCTGAGCGCGGACCGGCTGGCGGAGCCGGCTGTGCAGCAGCAGGTCGCAGCCGCCGCGCCCGGTCTCGTTGTGGTCGACGACGCCCACCTCCTGGCCCTGGAGGCCGTCGCGGGGGTGCTTGCCATCGCCCGCGCGGCCGGGTCGCCGCCGGTGCTGGTCGTGACGAACGACGCGAGCGGCACCGGCGCACGGACCTGGCAGGCGTCGTTGGCCGACCCCCTCGCCATCGGGAGCTGAGCTTCGATTTGCCGGGTCTCCTCCGGTCGGTCATCGTCGCTGGAATGGCCATCCAGCTCGACGACCCGCCGGCACCGACCCCCGCAGCTGCCGGCAGCGGCCCCACCCGCAGCCCGATGGTCATCCTGGCCATCGTCCTCACCGCGACGTTCATGCAGCTGGTCGACATCAGCATCGTCAACGTCGCGATCCCATCCATCCAGCGCGAGCTGCATGCCTCCTATGCCGCCGTGCAGCTGGTGCTCGCCGGCTACCAGCTCGCCTTCGCCTGCACCTTGATCACCGCTGCCCGGCTCGGCGACATCTACGGCCGCCGGCGGCTGTTCGTCATCGGCATGGTGGGCTTCACCGTCGCCTCCGCCCTGTGCGGCGCGGCCCCGACCGCGAACGTGCTCATCGCGGCGCGGGTGCTGCAAGGGCTCTTCAGCGGCCTGATGTTCCCCCAGGTGCTGTCGGTGATCCAGGTCACCTTCCCGCCGCGCGAGCGGGGACGTGCGTTCAGCGTCTACGGCGCCGTCATCGGGCTCGCCACGATCACCGGGCCGCTGCTCGGCGGGGCACTGATCCAGCTCAACATCGCCGGACTCGACTGGCGGTCCATCTTCTACGTCAACGTCCCGATCGGCGTCGGCGCAGTGGTCGCAGCGCGCCGGGCACTCGGCGAGTCCAAGGCCCCGGCCGCGACGAAGCTCGACGTCCCCGGCGCACTGCTCGTCACGGTCGGCTTGTTCCTGCTGGTGTTCCCGCTCACGGAGGGACGCGAGAAGGGCTGGCCGGTCTGGATCTACGCGATGCTGGCCGCTGCTGTACCCGTGCTGGCGGTCTTCGTCGCCTACGAGCTGCGCCGTACCCGCGCCGACCGGTTCCCCCTGCTGCGCATGTCGCTGTTCTCCGACCGGGCCTTCCGGGCCGGCCTCGTGCTCTGCCTGGTCTTCTTCGCCGGGATCGCGCCGTTCTTCTTCACGTTCTCGGTCTATCTGCAGATCGGTTTCGGCTACAGCGCACTCGGGTCCGGACTGACGAGCTTTCCGTTCGCGGTCGCCTCAGGGCTGGCCTCCTCGCAGTCGGACAGGATCGCCAAGCGGCTGGGTAACGCGGTGCTCTCGATCGGCGCGCTCACCCTGGTCGTGGGGATGTCACTGCTGGTCCTGGTCGTGCACCTGGCCGGGACTCAGGTGCACTCCTGGCAGCTCTGGCCGGTGCTGCTGATCTCCGGCGTCGGCCTCGGCCTGTTCATCGCACCGGTCACCACGATCATCCTGGACAGCATCAGCAAGGAGGGCGCCGGGTCGGCGAGTGGTGTGCTCTCCACCGTGCAGCAGATCGGTGGTGCGCTCGGCATCGCTTTGATCGGGGTGCTGTTCTTTGGTCTGCTCGGGCACAACTCGAGCCGGGCGAGTGCCGCCGTCACGCCGGATCTGCGGCGGACGGTCCAAGCCGCCGGCCTGCCGGGGCCGGCCACGGACGCCGTCCTTCGCGGCTTCACCCGATGCTTCGACGACCGGTCCCGCTCCAGCGACCCGTCGGCCGAGCCGGCCAGCTGCCGAGCAGCCCGTGACCAGACCGGTTCCGGAGCCGTCCCTCCTGAGGTGCGGCAGCGGGTCGCCCAGGCCGTCGCACAGGCGGGCCCGCTGGCGCTCAAGCACAATTTCAGTCGCTCGTTCGAACAGGCCCTCGGCTACGAGGTGGGCGTCTTCTCGTTGGCCTACCTCCTCGTGCTGGCACTTCCGTCGCGAGAGCACCGAGCGGGCGGCTCGTTGGGCTGACCCTGATCAGTCAGCCTCGGGTCAGCGCCGGCCGCGCAGGTCCCGCACGACTGCGTCGCCGAGGGAGCGGGTGGCCCGCCGGTTGAGCTCGGCGCCGGCAGCCGCTCCGGCCAGAAACGGCGCCAGCGTTGTCACGTTGCGACCCACCCGGCGCATCAGCCGCCGACGCAGCTCGCGGCGGGCCGCCGTGCCGAGCGCGCTGCTGAGGTTGCCGGGGGCCAGGACGTCGACGCCGCGCTCGTTGGCCCAGGCCGTGACGTAGGCCGCGGCCCGCTCACTGCCGCTACCGGGAACAGCCACACCGAACACTTCGTGCAGCTCGGCGATCAGCTTGACCTCGATCGCGACGACGGCGAGGGTCTCTGCTGCGAGCTGTACCGGGGTGCTCAGCAGAGCAGGCGGAGCAGCGAACTCCACCGCGGCCAGCACGCCGCCTGCGGCCCCCACGGCAGCGCTGGCCCGGCTGGCTGCCTGGACGAGCGACTCAGCCAGCTCGTCGCCGGTGCGGCCGTGGTGATGCTCGGACAGCGTGTGCACGTTGCGAACCGGCAGGTGCGGCGCCAGCTCGAGCAACAGGTCGGCCAGCCACCGCCCGCCGGTGACGGCGCCGAGACCGGCCCGGCGCGCGCTGCCGCCGAGCAGCGGGATCAGCCGGCCGATCAGCCGGCCGCGCTCACCGCGGTCGAGGTCGTCGTCGGAGAGCCGAGCCACCACCCCGGCGACCGTCTCCCGGCTGCCGTTCGGGCTGGGCGTCTGGCTGGGCGTGGTGCTCGGCTGGGCCGGGCTCACAGGCGTCTCGCCGGATGTCATCGGCTCGGTCAGGCAGCGCACTCGCGGCAGACGAGCCGGCCGCCCTTGTCCGATGCCAGTTGGCTCCGGTGGTGCACCAGGAAGCAGCTGGAGCAGGTGAACTCGTCGGCCTGCCTGGGCAGCACACGGACGGTCAGCTCCTCGCCGGACAGGTCGGCACCAGGCAGCTCGAGGGCCTCCGCCAGGTCGGCCTCGTCGACGTCGACGGTGCCTGCCTGTGCCTCGGCCCGGCGGGCCTTCAGCTCCTCGAGGCTGTCCTCGCCGAGCTCGGTGTCGTCGGTACGCCGTGGGGTGTCGTAGTCAGTCGCCATGTGGGGTCCTCCCCTTGCTGTCTGCTTGCTCGCGTCTAAACGCATGTCGGCGCCGGTCTGTGCCCGAACTCCCGAGGAACTTCGGCGGGTGGGCCAGTCGGGTTCATCGGCGTCGACATCGACGCCGGAAGTCGCTGAACCTACCCCCGCCTGACGGCTTCTGCCACTCGACCGGCCGGCCGCGCCGGCCCGTCAGCTGAAGTAGCGCTGCGGGTTTCCGACCAGCATGGTCTCGATCTGCTGGTCCGTGACGCCCGCGCTCCGCAGCGCGGGCAGTACGTCGTCGTGGATGTGGGTGAAGTGCCAGTGGGGGCTGCGCTGCCTGCGCCGCTCCGGGGAGAACCAGTCGATGAGGCACGCGGCGTCGTGGGCCAGCACCATCCGCTCGGCGTACCCCTGCTCACAGAGCGCGGCCACGGTGGCGACCCGCTGCTCGAACGGCTGCAGGACGTCGATGCCGAACCGGTCCATCCCGATCAGCGAGCCGGCATCCATCAGCCCGCGCAGGTAGTCCAGGTCGGTGGAGTCCCCGCTGTGCCCCACCACGACTTTGGCGAGGTCGACGCCCTCTGCCCGCAGCAGGTCCTGCGCCAGCCGGCCGCCCTGGTTGTGCACGTCGGTGTGCACGGTGATGGGTACGCCGGTCTCCCGGTGCGCTGCGGCCACCGCGCGAATCACCCGCTCGACTCCGGGCGTCATCCCGTCGGCGTCGATGGCGCACTTGAGAAACGCCGCCTTGATGCCCGTGCCGGCGATGCCCTCGGTGATGTCGCGGACGAAGAACTCGGTCATCGGGTCGCGACCGTCGGCGCCGGGAAGCCGCAGCCGCCAGTAGAACGGCACGTCGCGGTAGGTGTAGACCCCGGTCGCCACCACGATCTGCAGGGGGACCCGCTCGGCCACCCGGGCCACCCGGCGTACATCCCGCCCGAGCCCGAGCACCGTCGGGTCGACGATCGTGCGTACGCCGGTCTCGTACAGCGCGGTCAGCTCGGCAGCGGCCTGTTCGACGGCTGCGTCCTCGTTCCAGTCGGGCTCCGCGTTCACGAGCATCTCCGGGCTGAGCACGAACACGTGCTCGTGCATCAGCGTCGGTCCCAGCTGCTCGAGGGCCAGCGGACCCCTGACCGTCTCGACGCTGCTCAGCTGCGCACCAGGGCGTCGGGGCGCAGCTGGCCGGGTGAGGAGTAGCCGGCCAGCGCCAGGTTGATGTCGAGGTCGGCCAGGAACGATCGCAGGAAAGTCCGCACGCCCTCGCTGCCGCCGAGCGCCAGCGCATAGAGGTAGGGCCGAGCCAACAGCACCGCCTTGGCCCCCAGGGCCAGCGCCTTGACCGCGTCGGCACCGCTGCGTACGCCGCTGTCGAAGAGCACCGGCACCGCCCCCGCCACCGTGTCGACCACGCGGGGAAGGGCGTCCAGCGCGGCCACGCCCCCGTCGACCTGGCGGCCGCCGTGGTTGGACACCACCATGCCGTCGGCGCCGACGTCGAGCGCCTGGCGGGCGTCGTCAGGATGCAGGATGCCCTTCAGCACGATCGGCAGCGTCGTGTTGTCACGCAGCCAGGCAATGTCGTCCCAGGTCAGCGCGGGGTCGGCGAACATCCCCAGCCAGTGCAGGATCGCTGCCTGCATGTCCTCCTCAGGCGGCTTGGCCAACCCGGCCCGGAACGCGGGGTCGGAGGTGTAGTTGGCGATCCCCTTGCCGTTGAGGAAGGGCAGGTAGCCGCGGGCGAGATCGCGCGGGCGCCAGCCCAGCAGCCAGGTGTCCAGGGTCACCACGATCGCGGTATAGCCGGCCGCCTCCGCCCGGCGCAGGAAGCTCGCAGCCACCTCACGGTCCCGCGGCCAGTACAGCTGGTACCAGCGCGGGGCGTCGCCGCCGGCCTCCGCCACCTGCTCCATCGGGGTGGAGGCCGCCGTGGACAGGATCATCGGTACGCCGAGCGGACCGGCCGCCCGGGCGACCGCGACCTCGCAGTCGGGGTGGATGATCTCCATCACCCCCACCGGACCGAGCAGCACGGGTGCGGGCATCGCGGTGCCGAGGACGGTGGTGCTCATGTCGCGGCTGTCGACGCCCCTCAGCATCCGCGGCACGATCCGCCAGCGGTCGAAGGCTGCCCGGTTCGCCCTGACGGTCTCCTCGGCTCCGGCGCCCCCGGCGACGTACCCGACTGCCTCCGGTGACATCGCCGCGAGCCCGGCTGCCTCCAGCTCGGCCGGTGCCATCGGAAGGTCGGGCGTCGTGCCGCCGAGCCCCTGCAGGTAGATCTCGTTCTGGTAGTCACCCAGAGCACCGGGCATGCGAACACCCCTTCGTGGCAGGAACCCCACCGTGGCTGGGTACGGTGACGCACCCTAACCGCAACGTGTGGACAGAGGAGGACGCGGTGACGGCCAGCTTCGAGGGCAAGACGGCACTGGTCACCGGCGGCACCCGGGGCATCGGCTTCGGCATCGCCGCCGAGATCGTCGCCGGCGGTGGGGTGGTGTGCATCACCGCCCGCAAGCCCGACGAGCTCGCGGAGGCGGTCGAGCGGCTGGGCGGTGAGGACGTTGCCCTGGCTGTACGGGGCTCGGCCGATGACGCCGCACACCGCGCGGACGCCGTGGCCCAGACCGTGAAGCGGTTCGGCAGCCTCGACCTGCTCGTCAACAACGCAGCGGTGAACCCGCACTACGGGCCGGTGATGGAGGCGCCGCTGGACGCCGTCCGCAAGGTCTTCGAGGTCAACGTGACAGGGATGCTCGCCTGGGCACAGGAGGCCTGGAAGGCGTGGATGGCCGAGCACGGCGGAGCCGTGCTCAACGTCGCCTCGGTCGGCGGGGTCCGCAACGGTCCGATGATCGGCGTCTACAACATCAGCAAGGCGGCCGTCATCCACATGACCAGGCAGATGGGTCAGGAGATGGGGCCGGGGGTGCGGGTCAACGCGATAGCTCCGGCCGTGGTCAAGACCGACTTCGCCAAGGCGCTCTACGAAGGGCGGGAAGAGAAGGTCGCCGCCGCCTACCCGCTCAAGCGACTGGGCCGGCCGGAGGACACCGCCAAGCTGGCCGCGTTCCTGCTCTCCGACGACGCGTCGTGGATCACCGGTGAGACCGTCGTCATCGACGGCGGGGTGACGGTCGCCGGCTGACCGGCCCGTCTCGCCTCCGACGTCCTACCCCCGCTCTGCCCCCGCGGCCGCCGGCGCCGTCACGTCGACGACATCGGCCGGCGTCCGGTCACTGGTCTCGATCGTGTCGAGATGGGGCTTGAGGACCTCGAGCTTGGCCAGGATCTCCTCGGCAACCTCGTCGATGGAACGCATGGCGTCCACCGTGATCACCATGCCGCGCCGGTCGTAGTACTGGACGACCGGCTGGGTCACCTCGTGGAAGAGCTCCAGCCGGTGCTTGATCGTTTCTTCGTTGTCGTCGGAACGACCCTCGGTCTCCGCCCTGGCCAGCAGCCGGCGTACGAGCTCGTCGTCGTCCACGGTGAGGTAGAGCGCAGCCTGCGCCTGGACGCCGAGCTCCTTGGCCACCCGGCGGCCCTCCTGGGCCTGCGCCAGCGTCCGGGGAAAACCGTCGAGCACGTAGCCGCCCGCGCGCGTCGCCGTGACCAGCGGGTCCCTGAGCATCTCGATGATGACCTCGTCCGGTACCAGCTCACCCTTCTCGGTCTGCTCCTTCACCTCCAGGCCGAGGGGAGTCTCCCGCTCCACCTCGTCGCGGAGCCGGTCACCCGTCGCGATGTGGGTGATCTGGAAGTGCTCGGCGATCCGGGCGCCCTGGGTGCCCTTGCCGGCTCCTGGCGCAGCAAGCATCAGCAGCCGCATGCGAAGGTCCTCTCTCCGGGAGTAGCCACCCTTTCGTACCCTGCTGCGCGGCGCGACACCACTACGGGCTCGATGCCGACCACTCAGGGGTAGGAAGTCGACGTGACAGATCGCCTTGGCGTCCCCCGGCTGTGGTCCGCTCCGGTGACCCTGCTGCTGAGCGTGCTCGTGGTGACGACGTCGTGCACCGGCTCGCCATCCGGACCGCCGCGGTCCGCGGCGCCCACACCGGCAGCGCAGGCCACGGCCGGTGGCGCGACGCAGAGCCCGCTGCCCGGGCTCGACCCCAGCGCACTCGACCAGTGCCCCTCCTGGGAGTCCGTCGCCGCTGTCGGCGGCCGCAAGGTGACCTCCCTCGAGCCCAGGAAGCGCCAGTTCCTGACCGACCCGGACGCGCTGGCCTGCAGTTACACCGGCAGCGGCCGCAACACCGAGATCACGGTGCGCAACACGGTGGCCGCTGTGCCGGCCGAGAACGCCGAGCTGCTGCGGACCCAGCACCGGGCGGGTCTGGCCGCCATCGCCGGGGACCCGGTGGCCGAGCCCCCGCCCGGGCTGGGCGCCTTGTCCACCCGAGGACGCGGCGAGTGCACGGTGGTGGCCTACTCGGCGGCGGGCCCGAGCCCGTTCGTGCTGGTTGACGCCTTCCAGACCGACGGCGACGCGACCACCCTGTGCGAGGTGGCCCTCCGCCTGGCCGCCGCCAGGCTGGCCGGGACGGTCAGCCGGTCTTCCTGACCGCCGACACGTCGAGCTCGATCTTGACCTTCTCGCCGACCAGGATGCCGCCGGTCTCGAGCGCGACGTTCCAGGTCAGGCCGAAGTCCTTGCGGTTGACCGTGGTGCGTCCCTCGAAGCCGACGCGCAGGTTGCCGTAGGGGTCGGTGGCGGTCCCCTGGTAGTCGAGGTCGAGCTGGACCTCGCGGGTGATGCCCTTGACGGTCAGGTCGCCCCACATCTGGTAGCTCTCGCCATCGGTCTTGACGGCCGCCCGGGTGCTCCTGAACGTGATGGCCGGGTACTTCTCGCTCTCGAAGAAGTCGTTGGTGCGCAGGTGGCCGTCGCGCTGGGCGTTGCCGGTGTCGACGCTGTCCACGACGATGTCGATCTGCGCGGCCGACCGGCTGGGGTCCTCGGCGTCGAGGGTGAGCACGCCGGAGAAGTCGCCGAACGACCCCCGGACAGTGGCCACCATCGCGTGCTTCGTGGCGAAGCCGAGCCGGGTGTGGGTCGGGTCGAGCTCGTAGGTCCCTGTCAGGGTGCTGAGGGACTCGCTGGTCGTCGTGCTCATCGGATCCTCCTGGTGGTGGGTGGATGTTGTTGATCGTTGAACTATTGACGGTGCAACCATATTCCGCTTGCTGACGCAAACGCAATGCCGGGCGACCGGGCGGGCGTGTGGCGTCACCGACAGCCGGGAACGACTGCTCCATGTCCGTCAACCGCGCCCGTATGGCTGCCACACCGCCGACCGTGTTCGCCGTGCTGCGCAACGGCTTCAGCTACAGCGACTGGGTGGTCGGCACCAAGCAGATCCGGGCTGTCGACGACAGCTGGCCGGCGCCCGGGTCGCTGCTCCACCACTCAGTCGGGCTGGGGCCGATCCGCCTGAGCGACGACACCAAGGTGCTCTCGGTGGAGCCGGACCGCTGCCTCGAGATGGAGGCGCGTGCCTGGCCGGCCGGAACCGCCCGGGTGGAGATCCGGCTGACCGCGGCCGGTGCAGGCACTGACGTGGAGATCGAGGAGCACCCGCTGCGCGGTACGGCAGCCGCCCTGCACAACCCGCTGTTCGACCTCGTGCTCTGGTTGCGCAACGTCGAGACGCTGCGCCGGCTCAAGCGGATCGTCGAGACCCAGCAGAACGTCGGCTGAGGCTCCCGGCTACCCCAGGCCGGCACCGACGAGCGCAACCAGGCGGACGGGACCGATCAGTCGCCCCGGACGAACCGGCCGCCGGCTGCCACCGCTGCCGACAGGACCCGACGGCCGGGCCGGCGCTCGGCCAGGGCCGCCCGCGCGGCGTTGGCCCCCGGCCCGCCGTGCACCCCTCCACCGGGATGTGCCGAGGACGACGCGAGGAACAGACCGCGGACCGGGGTCTCCGCGCGCCCGAGCCCCGGGGTCGGACGGAACACCAGCTGCTGGTGCAGCGACGCCGTGCCCCCGTTGAGCGCCCCCCGGTGCAGGTTCGCATCGTGTCGCTCGAGGTCGCCCGGACCCTGCACGTACCGCGCCACGATGAGGTCTTTGAAACCCGGTGCGAACTGCTCTACCCGGTCTTCGATCCGGCCGACGTACGCCGCGGTCTCCCGCTCGTCCCAGCTTCCGGTGATCGCGTCCTTTCCGGCGTCGCCCCGCACCCGTTGCGGGACGTGGGAGTAGGCCCACGCCGACTCCGTCCCGTCCGGCGACCGGGTCGGGTCGGTGGTGGTCATCTGGCCGACCAGGACGAACGGGACGGCAGGGACCTGGTCGGTGGCCAGCTCGGTCGCGAACCGCGACAGCTCGTCCATGTCGGCGGCGAGATGCACCGTGCCGGCCCGGGCGGCGTCGGCCGCCGTCCACGGGATCGGGCCACGCAGCGCCCAGTCGACCTTGACCGTCGAGTAGTCCCACTGGAACTTGGCGACGTCCTCGACCAGCGTCGGCGGCAGGTGCTCGGGCCCGACCAGCGCGGAGTAGAGCTGCGGTGCGTCGACGTCGGCGAGCACCGCCCGGCGGACGGCGATCTCCCGCCCGTCGGCGGTGCGCACCGCCGCCGCCCGGCCCGCGCGCACCACTACCGACGCGACCGGTGAGTCGCACTCGACCCGGCCGCCGCCCTCCTCGAGCCGGCGTACCAGGGCGGCGGTGAGCTGACCGGCGCCGCCCTCCGGCACCGGGAACCCGACCTGCTGGCCGATCATGGCCAGCAGCCAGCCGTAGAGGGTGCTGCCCGCGGCCTCCGGCGCCAGGTCGGTGTGCAGCGCGTTGCCCGCGATCAGCAGCCCACCGCCCACACCGGCGAACTCCTCGTCGGCGAGCCGGCGGACCGGCAGCAGCGCGAACCGGATGAAGCGCATCGCGCCGGCCACCCGCAGAGCAGCAGCGAGCCGCAGGCCCGCCCGGACCGGCGGGAAGGGGGTGAACAGCGCCTGGATGATGTGCGGCCCGAGGCTCTGCCAGTCGGCGTAGAGGCGACGCCATGCCGCGCCGTCCCCGGCGCCGTACTGCTCGAGGGAGGCAGCCGTCTCCGCGATGTCGCGGGAGATCACCGCACACCGGCCGTCGAGGGTCGGGTGCGCCAGCACCAGCGGCGCGTTGACCCAGCGCAGGCCGTAGCGCTCGAGCTTCAGCGACGCGATGACCGGGGAGGCGAAGCCGAGGGGGTAGAACGCGCTGAACAGGTCGCTGACGAACCCCGGCGCGGTGACCTCCCCGCTGCGGACCGCGCCACCCGGCTCCGGCTGCGCCTCGAGGACCAGCACGGTCCAGCCGGCGTCGACGAGGTGGTTGGCGGCGACCAGGCCGTTCGGTCCGGCGCCGATGACGACGGCATCGACCTCGGGTAGCCGCATGGCGGTCCCCTCCCCGCTGACCTCGCGCCGCACACCCTGCGCCCGGCCCCGTGTCCCGGCCTCAGACCTCGACGTGCTGGCCCTTCCCCACGACCACGACCCCGCCTGCCGACACGGTGAACCGCTCCCGGTCCCGGTCGAGGTCGACGCCGATCTTGGCGCCAGGCGGGATCACGACGTTCTTGTCGATGATCGCGTTGCGCACGACCGCATGCCGGCCGACGGTGACCCGGTTGAGCAGCACCGACCCCTCGACCTCGGCCCACGAGTGCACGTTGACACCAGGAGAGAGCACCGAGCGGCGCACCGTCCCGCCGGAGACGATCACGCCGGAGCACACCATCGAGTCGAGTGCCACACCGCGGCGCTTGCCCTCCTCGAAGACGAACTTGGCCGGTGGCAGCGGCTGGTGGGAGGTGTAGATGGGCCAGGCCTGGTTGTAGAGGTTGAAGATCGGGTGCACCGAGATCAGGTCCATGTGCGCGTCGTAGTAGGCGTCGAGCGTCCCGACGTCGCGCCAGTAGCCGCGGTCGCGGTCGTCTGCGCCGGGCACCTCGTTGTCGGCGAAGTCGTAGACCGCCGCCTCGCCCTCCTTCACCAGGGCCGGGATGATGCTGGCCCCGAGGTCGTGGGCGGAGGACTCGTCCGCGGCGTCGGCGGTCACCGCGTCTACCAGGCACTTGGTGGTGAAGACGTAGTTGCCCATCGAGGCGAACACTTGGTTGGGCGCGTCGGGGAGACCGACCGGGTCCGCCGGCTTCTCGCGGAAGGCGGCGATGGTACGCCCGTCGGGACCGGTCTCGATCACCCCGAACTGGTTGGCCTCTCCGATCGGCACCCGGATGCCTGCAACCGTGCAGCCCACGCCGGAGGCGATGTGCTGCTCCACCATCTGGCTCGGGTCCATCCGGTAGATGTGGTCGGCACCGAAGACGCACACGTAGTCGGGTGCGTCGTCGTAGACCAGGTTGAGCGACTGGAAGATCGCGTCGGCGGAGCCGGCGAACCAGCGCGGACCGAGCCGCTGCTGCGCCGGCACCGGGATGATGTAGTTGCCCAGGAGCGTCGACATCCGCCAGGTGTAGGTGATGTGCCGGTCCAGGCTGTGGTTCTTGTACTGCGTGAGGACCACGATGCGCAGGTAGTCGGCGTTGACCAGCGTGGACAGCACGAAGTCGATCAGGCGGTAGATGCCGCCGAACGGCACCGCCGGCTTGGCCCGGTCGGCCGTCAGCGGCGCGAGCCGCTTCCCCTCACCGCCGGCCAGGACGATCGCGAACACGCGGGGCGCAACCACGTCATGAGGGTATGCGGTTCGATCGGCGTACGCCGAGTGCCCGGGTCGGACCGTGCACCTGCTCGAGGAGGCTGACCGATGCGGGCCGCGCTGCTCACCAGGGAGTACCCGCCGGAGGTCTACGGCGGGGCCGGCGTGCACGTGGAGTACCTCGCCCGCGAGCTGGCCCGGCTCGTCGACGTCGAGGTCCACTGCTTCGGCGCCGACCGGGCGAGCGCCACCGCCTACCGCGTCGACCCGGCGCTGGCGGGCGCGAACGCCGCCCTGCAGACGATGTCGGTCGACCTCGCGATGGCAGCCGGGGTGGCCGGTGCCGACCTGGTGCACTCGCACACCTGGTACGCCAACCTCGCCGGACATCTGGCCAAGCTGCTGCACGACGTGCCGCACGTGATGACGACGCACTCGCTGGAGCCACTGCGGCCGTGGAAGGCCGAGCAGCTGGGCGGGGGCTATGCGCTGGCGGGCTTCTGCGAGCGGACGGCTCTGGAGGGGGCCGACGCGGTCATCGCCGTCTCGGCTGCCATGCGTGACGACGTCCTGGCCAGCTACCCGGACCTCGACCCCGCCCGGCTGCATGTCATCGGCAACGGCATCGACACGGGGGAGTACGCCCCGGATGACGCGGTCGACGTCCTGCTCGGTCACGGCATCGACCCGGACCGTCCCTACGTCATCTTCGTGGGCCGGAACACCCGGCAGAAGGGCGTCGCGCATCTGCTGGCGGCCGCCCGGTTCCTGGACCCGGAGGCGCAGCTCGTGCTGTGTGCGGGTGCGCCGGACACCCCGCGGATTGGCGCGGAGGTGGCGGCAGCCGTCGACGAGCTCCGGGCCTCCCGCCGTGGCGTCGTCTGGATCGAGGCGATGCTGGCCAAACCCGACGTGATCCAGCTCCTGTCGCACGCGACTGTCTTCGTCTGCCCGTCGGTGTACGAACCGCTCGGCATCGTCAACCTGGAGGCGATGGCGTGCGAGACCGCTGTCGTCGCCAGTGCTGTCGGCGGCATTCCGGAGGTGGTCGACGACGGGGAAACCGGCCTGCTGGTTCCGTACGACGCCGCTGATCCGGTCGCCTTCGAGCTGGCTCTTGCGACGGCGCTCAACGCCGTGCTGGCCGACCCCGAACGGGCCGGCGCCATGGGCCGGGCCGGCCGGCGCCGCGCTGTCGAGAGCTTCTCCTGGACGACGGTCGCCGAGCGGACGGTGGCGCTGTACCGCTCCCTGTAGAGGCGGTCGAGCGCCAGCGTGAGGTGAGAGTCCCGAGCAAGGCCGCAAAGCGGTACGGTCCGGACAAGTTTCCCGTGGCCCCGGAGGTCCAGTGCGTCCACGCCGTGCTCTCGCCGTGCTCAGCCTGGCTCTCGTCGCCCCGTTGCTCGGGGTGACCGCTCCCCTGTCGGCGGCAGCGGCGGGCGCGGTCTCGGTCCGCGCCGGCTCCAGCCCGGAGACGACTGTCTTCCCGAACGACGCCTTCACGGTGCCCGACGCCGCGCAGATCTCCGGACGCCGGGTCAACCTGCCGATGCCGCCGTGCGACGCGGTCAACGTCTCACCCTGCGATGCCGTCAGGATCGTCAACGTCCTCGACGGGTTCGATCTCCAGCCGAGGGTGGCCATCCCGTTCAGCGGTCCGATCCAGCTCGACTCGGTGAACAGCACGACGGTCTACGTCGAGGGGCCGGACGGCCGGGACGGGCTCCGCCAGATCGTCTGGGACCCGGCCACCAACACGGTCGCCGGCAACACCAAGCAGTTCCTGCGTGAGGACACGACGTACACGATCGTCGTGGTCGGCGGCAGCGTGGCTGGCGTGCTGGATGACACCGGCCACCCCATCGCGGCCACGGTCCGCACCACCTTCACGACCCAGTCGGCCACGAGCCGCCTGCGCGGGATGCAACGGGCCCTCGACGACGGCACCGCCTACACCAAAGCCGGGATCGCCAGCCGGGCCGTGGACTTCGTCACCGACGGGAAGACCACCGTCTATCCCGAGGTCGCGGCGCGGGCGATCACGCGCAACGACCAGGTTGCCGCCAGTGACACGGCGCCGCTGAAGAGCTCGCCGGTGTTCAACTTCGTCGCCCCAGACACTGCCAGCTGCTTCGCCTTCGGAAGCTTCGAGAGCCCGCAGTTCGTCGACCCGTCCTACGACAGCAGCGGCTCGGTGATCCCGCCGGTGCCGACCCGGCAGACGCCTGAGGCGAAGGGCAAGGCCCGGATCGGCTTCGCCCTCATCGTGCCCGCCGGGCCGGTGCCGACCAACGGCTGGCCGGTCGCCGTCTACGGACCGGGATTCACCCGCAGCTACTTCGACCTGCTCGTCACCTCCGACTTCAACGCCTCGCAGGGCATCGCCACCATCGCCACCGACCCGCTCGGTCACGGCTACGGTCACAAGAGCACAATCACCGTCCCGACCCCGACTGGCAGCGACACCTTCTCCGCCTACGGTCGCGGCCACGACGTCGACGGTGACGGCAAGATCACCGCCGCCGAGGGTGTGCAGCCCCTGGGCGATGCTCCGACCAACACGCCCTCGCCAAACTCCCTGATCGGCACCAGGGACGGGCTGATCCAGACGGTCATCGACAACATGGCACTCGTGCGCTCGGTCCAGGCCGGCATCACGGTGCCCAACTGCGGGTTGAGCAGCGTCAAGCTGGCCAAGACCAACGTCGAGTACTACGGCCTGTCTTTCGGCGGCATCTACGGAACGATGCTGATGGGCACCGACCCGAGCGTGAAAGCAGGACTGCTCAACGTCCCTGGTGGTCCGATCATCGACATCGCCCGGCTGTCGGGCTTCCGTGACCTGCTCGCCACCCAGCTCGGTAGGAGCAGGCCCAACCTGCTCAACGGCGGCCCGGGTCTCGAGGGCTTCACCGAGTCGATCCCGCTGCCCAACGATCCTCGGGTGACTGCTCCGCTGCCGGGGGCCATTCCCATCCAGCAGTACTTCGCGCTCGCCAACTGGGCCGAGCGCTCCGGCAGCCCGGAGACGTTCGCCCCGCTGCTGCGGCTGCGGACGACCACCGAGACGGCTGGCAAGACCGTCGCCTTCCAGACCGCTTTCGGCGACGGGACCGTCCCCAACTTCACCGCCGGCAACATCTACCGGGCCGGGCAGCTCTTCGACCGGGTCACCTACTACCGCAACGACAAGACGCCGACGAACGGAAACAACCCGCACGGCTTCCTGGCCGACCCGTCGCTGGCCGGCCGGGTGCCGGGCGAGGCCCAGCTGACGGCGTTCTTGAAGAACCCGTCAGCACCGCTGGTCGACCCGGACGGCCCGCTGCCGATCTTCGAGGTGCCGATCGCCGACCCGAACAACCTCCAGTGCCTGCACTACCCCGACCCCCAGACCGGCGTCGGCGCCTATCCGCCACCGGCCGCTGGCGAGTGCGCTCCGGCACCGGC
>JALYXH010000117.1 GCA_030947185.1 Actinomycetota bacterium
GAGCGGCACCCGCTTCGCCGGCGCGCTGCTCGCCGTGGCAGCGCTGGGGCTCAGCTCGGTCGGCGCCCCGCACGGCCAGGTGCGACCGCTGCTGTTCGCCGTCATCGCGCTCACCGGCGCCGGTCTCGCGCTGCAGCAGGCCGTCAACGGCCAACTGCAGCGAGTGCTCGGCGAGGCTCGGCTGGCCGGCCTGGCGTCGTTCCTCGTCGGTACGGCGGTGCTGGCGGCGGTGGTCGTCGGGCTGTCCGTCGCCGGGCGGCTGTCGTCGCTGCACTGGCCGCCGCCGTCGTACCTATGGCTGGGCGGCCTGGGGGGCGCCTGCTTCATCATCGTGACCGCAGCTGTGGTGCGCACGGTCGGCGTCCTGCGCATCAGCCTGGCCGCGGTGGCAGGTCAGCTCCTCGGGGCGGTGCTGCTCGACGCGCTCGTCCCGGCGCCGGGGCACCGGCTCACGCTGATGACGGTCCTGGCCACGGCGGTCACCTTCGCCGCCGTCGCCGTGGCCGGCTCGGGCCGGCGGTGGCGGTCGTGACGGCAGGGCCCGTCGACCGCCGGCGGCTGGGCGGACACCTCGGCCGCGTTGTTGCGCTGTTCAGTGGACTGGTCCTGATCG
The DNA here is from genome assembly GCA_030947185.1 of Actinomycetota bacterium. GTDB lineage: Bacteria > Actinomycetota > Actinomycetes > JALYXH01 > JALYXH01 > JALYXH01. The sequence goes on from JALYXH010000117.1 coordinate 614, forward strand.
GCGTCGGTGCCGTGCTGACGCTGAAAGCAGCGCTGGGTGTGTCGCCATGGGACGTCCTGCACGCGGGCGTGTCCGCGCGGGCCCATCTCGGGTTCGGCACTGTCGTCATCGGTGTCGGGGTCGTCGTCCTGGCCGCCTCGCTGCTGCTCGGCGTACGGCCCGGCTGGGGAACCATCGTCAACCTCGTGGTGATCGGCTGGGTCGAGAACCTCGTGCTCGCCAGTGGCTTCCTCGCCGGGCTCCACGACGACGCGCTGGCCCTGCGCCTCGTCGTGCTGCTGCTCGGCATCGGCGCGCAAGGCTTCGGCTGCGCCCTCTACATCGGAGCGGCCTACGGCGCCGGCCCGCGCGACGGCCTGATGGTCGCCGTGCACCATCGGCTCCGAATGCCGGTCGGTCTGGCGAGAGCGGGGGTCGAGCTGGCCGCGCTGGCCGTCGGCGTCCTCTTGGGCGGCCCGGTCGGCGTCGGGACCCTGCTTTTTGCGGTCGGCATCGGGCCGGCCGTGCAGCTGTCGTTCCGGCTGTTGGGCTCGACGCCGCGCCAGGAGACGGCGGCCGAGCCCGCGTGAGCGAGCCCGGCGCCGACGCGGGTACGGCGGACCCGATGCTGCTGGCTGCCCTGGCCCGCTGGGTGGACCGGCCCTCCGCTGCGACCGGCGGGGGCGTCCACGCCGCGTTCCTCGGTGCCCGCGTGCTGGTGCCGGTCGTCGCCGAGCTGCTCGCCTCGAGCGAGCATGAGCGGTCCGCGCTGGCGGCGGAGAAGGAGACCGAGATGTCGCTGGTCACGCTGGTCGGCGCCGACGGACGGATCGCGCTGCCGGTCTTCACCTCGGTGGCCGCGATGGGCGCGTGGCGGGCCGACGTACGACCGGTGGTGATCTTGGGCGCGGCCGCCTGCGCGACCGCGCTGGCCGAGGACCACGCAGCCGTCGTCCTGGACGTGGCCGGCGCTGCGTTCGTCGTGGAGGGAACTGCCCTGCGCCGGCTCGCCGCGGGTGAGGCGCCGGCAGCTGCGGCCGCCGGTGGGCGGCGGTGGCTCCGGCCGCTCGTGCTCGGCCAGCTGGCCGTCGTCGAGACCGCCGTCTGGAGCGCGGCCTGGGCGGTGTTCCGCGGCCCGGACGCGTTCTATCCCGCGATGTTCGTCGGCGGGCTGCTGGGGGCGGCGGTGGTCGCGCGCGCGAACAGGACGAGCGACCCGGCTGCCTGAGGTCGTCCACAGCGGGGTTCTCCGATCATGCGCTGGTGCTACCCTGGCGTCACGACCGGTCGGTCGTAGCCGCTGTGTCAGCGGAGGCGATCGACCTGCAAGCGGAGGTCTCCTCCCACCTTTCGGTTCCTGCGGATCGACGGGTCCGGTCGCCGGTGCCGGCCCGCGGGCCGGCTCGGGCACGGTGGCGGGCGCGGCGACGCGCTGACGTCGCCGACCGGTCGGGAGCCCTGCGCTGGCAAGCCGCGCAGGGCTGTTCTGGTCTCTGCCGCCGACCGGTCGGGCAGTCGGTCCGCATCAGGGAGGCCCCATCAGCAACGAGACCCGCATCAACGACCGGATCCGCGTACCCGAAGTGCGCCTGGTCGGGCCCAACGGCGAACAGGTCGGCATCGTCGCCATCGGCGACGCGCTGCGGCTGGCGCAGGAGGCCGATCTCGACCTTGTCGAGGTCGCGCCGATGGCCCGGCCACCGGTCTGCAAGCTCATGGACTACGGCAAGTTCAAGTACGAGTCGGCACAGAAGGCCCGTGAGGCGCGGCGCAACCAGGCGCACACGGTCATCAAGGAGATGAAGCTCCGGCCGAAGATCGACCCGCACGACTACGCGACCAAGAGGGGTCACGTCGTCCGGTTCCTCAAGGCCGGGGACAAGGTCAAGATCACGATCATGTTCCGCGGGCGGGAGCAGTCCCGGCCGGAGCTCGGCTACAACCTGCTCCAGCGACTCGCCCAGGACGTCGCGGAGCTGGGCATCGTCGAGTCGGCGCCCAAGCAGGACGGCCGTAACATGATCATGGTGATGGCTCCGCACCGCAACCGGCAGGTGCAGGCACAGGCGCAGGCGGCATCGGCGGCGGCCAGCCAGGCCCCCGAACCGGCGGCCGACGCGGCAGCCAGCGCCTAGCCGGACGCCCCGCACGGCCAGCACCACCAGCCCGCCCGCAGCACGAGCATCCGCCGCACCGCGGCCCGACCAGAGACGACGGCGTTCCATGCCCAAGAACAAGACGCACAGCGGCACGAAGAAGCGGTTCCGGGTGACCGGCACCGGCAAGCTGATGCACCGCCAGGCCAACCGCAACCACCTGCTCGAGCACAAGTCGAGCCGGCGGACCCGGCGCCTGGCCAACGAGAACGTCACGACGCCGGCCGACACGGGGCGGATCAAGCGGCTGCTAGGCAGATAGCCCGCCCGTCGTCAGGTCCTACGAAGCGATCACACAGAAGCAGGTGTAACCAGTGGCACGGGTCAAGCGGGCGGTCAACGCCCACAAGAAGCGCCGGGTAGTCCTCGAGCGGGCCAGCGGCTACCGCGGCCAGCGCTCGCGGCTCTACCGCAAGGCCAAGGAGCAGGTCCTCCACTCGATGACCTACGCCTACCGCGACCGCAAGGCGCGCAAGGGCGAGTTCCGCCAGCTCTGGATCGCGCGGATCAACGCGGCGGCCCGGGCCAACGACATGACCTACAACCGGTTCATGCAGGGACTGAAGGCCGCGGGCATCGAGGTCGACCGCAAGAACCTGGCCGAGCTCGCGGTCAGCGACCCGGCCGCCTTCACCACCCTCGTCGGCCTGTCCCGCGCCGCGCTGCCGGCGACCGGTGGCGCGGCGAAGCAGGGCGCCGGGACCGCCGCCTGACGCGTCCGGGTGGGTAACGGCTGATGGTGGCCGGCTCGCTGTCCGAGCGCTCGCCGCGGGTGTCGGCTGCTCGTCGGCTGGCCAAACGGGCTTTCCGGGCGGCCGACCGGCGCTTCCTCGTCGAGGGACCGCAAGGGGTTACGGAGGCGCTCCGCCTGGCCGAGGCGGGCGAGCGGACCGCGCTGCTCGAGCTGTTCGTCACCGCCGAGGCTGCCGCCCGCCACCCCGAGCTGGTCCGCCGGACTGAGGCCCTGTCCGTGCCGGTGCACCGGGTGAGCGGCGAGGTGATGTCGGCGCTGGCGCAGACGGTGACGCCGCAGGGCGTTCTCGGGGTGGCCACGTTCCGCGACATGGCGCTTCCCGAGGTCGCGTCGGGAGGACCGCGGCTGGTCGCTGTCCTGGCCGCTGTCCGCGACCCGGGCAATGCCGGAACCGTCCTGCGTGCCGCCGACGCGGCAGGGGCCGACGCGGTGGTCTTCACCGACTCCTCGGTCGACCCGTACAACGCCAAGTGCGTGCGGGCCAGCGCCGGCTCGCTGTTCCACCTGCCGTTCGTGGTCGGGGTCCCGGTTGCGGCGACGGTGGCGGCGCTGCGCTCGGCCGGCGTAACGGTGCTGGCGGCCACCGCGGCGGCCGACCAGGATCTCGACGAGCTCGCCGACGACGGCTCGCTGGCGGGTCCCACCGCGTGGCTTTTCGGGAACGAGGCCTGGGGCCTGCCCGCGGACGTGCAGGCCCTCGCCGACGGATCCGTCCGGGTGCCCATCCACGGCAAAGCCGAGAGCCTGAACCTGGCAGCGGCCGCCGCCGTCTGCCTCTATGCCTCGGCCCGCGCCCAGCGTCAGCCGGGTGGGTGCCGGGTCTTCGGCCGGGACGCCCTATCGTGACCGCGACACGTACGCCGGACGGGGCGGGGGAGCCGATGGGACGGACGGCAACCCTGGCACCGGACAAGGCCGCCTACGACGAGCTGCCCGATGGCGTGCTGGTCGCGGATGCGATAGGTCGGGTCGCCGTGCTCAACCCCGCCGGCGAGCGTCTCCTGCGGCGCAGCGCCGACGAGGTCCTCGGCCATGACTACCGCGAGGTGCTCCCGCTCGTCGACGGTGCCGGCAGGGACTGGTGGGCCTGCACCCGGCCCTACGACGGTCTGGACACCCGGACCAGCCAGCCCGAGCGGCGGCTGACCCTGCAGGACGAGTACGCCGCCGGCGCGGACGAGGGTCGCGAGCTCCTCGTCACCGCTCGCTTCGTACGCGACGAGCACCGGCGGCTCGTCCGCCTGGTGGTCGCCTTCCGCGACAGTGCTGCCGCCGAGCGGCAGGGCCGCAGCCAGGCCGACCTGGTCTCCACCGTCGCCCACGAGCTGCGTTCCCCGCTGACCAGCGTCAAGGGGTTCACGGCCACCCTGCTGGCCAAGTGGGAGCGCTTCAACGACGAGCAGAAGAAGCTGATGCTGCAGACGGTGAACGCCGACGCCGACCGGGTCACCCGGCTGTTGTCGGAGCTGCTCGACGTCTCGCGCATCGACGCCGGCCGGCTGGAGCTGCACCGTCAGGTCGTCGACGTGCCGGCGGCCGTGGAGAAGGTCTTCGCCGGCCGGGTGGCCTCGGGGGACGAGCCGGACCGCTTCGTCCTGGACGCCCGGGGCCCCCTCCCCGAGATGTGGCTCGACCCTGACAAGCTCCAGCAGGTGCTCGGCAACCTGGTCGAGAACGCGCTGCGGCACGGAGCCGGAATCGTGACCGTGAGGGTGGCTCCGGCCGGTGACGGGGCGCTGGTCACCGTCACCGACGAGGGTGAGGGTGTGCCGGCAGAGGCATTGGCGCGGGTGTTCACCAAGTTCTGGCGCAGCGGTCGTCGCGGCGGCACCGGCCTCGGCCTCTACGTGGTCAAGGGGCTGACCGAGGCGCACGGCGGCAGCGTCGACGTCGGCTCCGGCCCGGCCGGCGGAGCCAGCTTCCGGCTGATGCTGCCGGCCGGCCAGCCGTCGTACCTGGCCTGACCCCGGCCGCACGCCCGGAGCGGGCTGCCACGCCTTCTAGACTCGCACCTGCCGCCGATCGCGCGGGACGCCCGCGCCCTTGGAGTGACGCCGCACCGATGTCCGGACCCAACGACCCTTTCGACCCCAAGCAGGTCTCGCTCCTGCAGCCGGCGGCGCTCGAGCGCATCCAGGTCGACGCCCTGGCCGCGGTGGCGGCAGCTGCCGACCTCGACGGGCTGCATGCGGCTCGGCTGGCCCACGCCGGTGACCGGTCCCCGCTGGCACTGGCCAACCGGGAGATCGGGGCGCTGCCGCCGCAGGCCAAGGCCGATGCCGGCAAGCGGGTGGGCGGCGTACGGACGATGGTCAACCACGCGCTGGCGCAGCGGCAGGCCGAGCTCGAGGCGCAGCGCGACGCGCGCGCGCTGGTCGAGGAGGCCCTCGACGTCACGGTGCCCTGGGACCGGACGCCGGTCGGCGCCCGCCACCCGCTGACGACGATCCAGGAGCGCATCGCCGACGTGTTCGTGGCGATGGGCTACGAGGTGGCCGAGGGTCCCGAGGTCGAGACCGAGTGGCACAACTTCGACGCGCTCAACTTCGGCCGCGACCACCCGGCGCGGGCCATGCAGGACACCTTCTACGTTGCCCCCGAGGGCAGTGGCCTGCTGTTGCGCACGCACACCTCGCCGGTGCAGGTCCGCTCGCTGCTCGAGCGCCCCCTGCCGGTGTACGTCGTGTGTCCCGGCCGCACCTACCGCACCGACACCCTCGACGCCACCCACAGCCCGGTCTTCAGCCAGGTGGAGGGGCTGGTGGTCGACGAGGGGATCACGATGGCGCACCTGCGGGGGACGCTGGACGCCTTCGCCGGGGCCATGTTCGGCGACGGGCTACGCAGCCGTTGGCGGCCGTCGTACTTCCCCTTCACCGAGCCATCGGCCGAGTTCGACCTGGAGTGCTTCAACTGCGCCGGAGAGGGCTGCCGGACCTGCTCGCACGAGGGCTGGATCGAGTGGGGTGGCTGCGGCATGGTGCACCCGCACGTGCTGCAGGCCTGCGGTGTGGATCCCGAGCGCTACAGCGGGTTCGCCTTCGGGATGGGGCTGGAGCGCACGCTCATGGCGCGGCACGGGATCTCCGACATCCGCGAGCTGGTGGAGGGCGACGTGCGGTTCACGCTGCCCTTCGGCATGGAGGCCTGATGCGGGTCCCCGTGTCGTGGCTGCGGTCATACGCCGAGCTGCCCGCCGACCTGCCGGCGGCCGAGCTGGCGGCAGCTCTCATCCGGGCCGGCCTGGAGGTGGAGAGGGTCGAGCCGGTCGGGCGTGAGGTCAGCGGCGTCGTCGTCGGCGAGGTGCTCGACGTGGAGGAGCTGACCGGGTTCAAGAAGCCGGTGTGGTTCGTGCACGTCGACGTGGGGGCGGGCGCGCGCGGGATCGTCTGCGGCGCGTCCAACTACGCAGTGGGCGACCGGGTCCCGGTGGCGCTGCCCGGGGCGACGCTTCCGGGCGGCTTCGCGATCTCGGCACGGGAGACCTACGGCCGGCTCAGCGACGGGATGATGGCCTCGGGTCGCGAGCTGGGGCTCTCCGACGACCACGCCGGGATCCTGGTGCTCGACCGGGATGCGCCGGTCGGGGCCGATGTGGTCGAGGCCCTTGAGCTGCGCGACGACGTCCTCGACATCGCGGTGACACCCGACCGCGGCTACTGCCTGTCGGTGCGGGGTGTGGCCCGGGAGGCGGCGACCGCGTGCGGAGTCGCCTTCCGCGACCCGGGGCTGGTCGAGGCGCCTGCTGCGGACGGGGCGGCTTACGACGTGCGCGTCGAGGACACCGTCGGCTGCGACCGCTACGTCGCTCGGATGGTGACCGGGCTGGACCCGCAGGTCCGCTCGCCGCTGTGGCTGCGGCGCCGGCTGGCGCTGGCCGGGATGCGGTCGATCTCGCTGGCGGTCGACGTCACCAACCATGTGCTGCTCGACCTGGGGCAGCCGCTGCACGCCTTCGACCGGGCCAAGCTGGCCGGCGCCATCGTCGTACGCCGGGCCATGGCGGGGGAGCGCATCACCACCCTCGACGGGGTCGGGCGGCGGCTGGACGCCGAGGACCTGGTGATCGCCGACGACACCGGCCCGGTGGCGCTGGCAGGAGTGATGGGCGGGGCGACGGCCGAGATCGATGCCGCCAGCACCGACGTGGTGATCGAGTCGGCGCACTTCGACCCGGTGACGGTGGCCCGCTCGTCGCGGCGGCACAGGCTGTCGTCGGAGGCGTCGCGTCGCTTCGAGCGCGGCGTCGACGACGGACTGTCCGCGGCGGCTGCCGAGACGGCGGTGCGCCTGCTGGTGTCGTTGGGGGGAGCCCGCGACGCCGGCGGCGCCACCGATGTGGACGGCCGGCTGCCGCGCGCGCCCATCACGGTCCGGGCCGACCTGCCGGGCCGGGTGGCCGGTCGCCCGTACGCGGCGGCCGTCGTACGGCGGCGGCTGGTCGATGTCGGGTGCACGGTGACCGGCACCGAGGAGGAGCTGGCGGCCGAGCCGCCGTCGTGGCGGCCCGACCTCGTGGAGCCGATCGACCTGGTCGAGGAGGTCGTGCGGCTGGAGGGGTACGACGCGGTGCCGGCAGTGCTCCCGCCGGCGCCGGCAGGGCGGGGGCTGACCAGGACGCAGCGTCAGCGCCGGCTGGTCGGGCGCACGCTGGCCGCGGCCGGGTACGTCGAGGTCCACTCGCCGCCGTTCGTGACGCCCTCGATCTGGGATGCCCTGGGCTTGGCGGCTGACGACGAGCGGCGACGGGCGGTCGAGCTGCTCAACCCCCTGACCGACGCCGAGTCGCAGCTGCAGACGACGCTGCTGCCGGGCCTGCTGGCGGCGCTCGGTCGCAACGTCGGCCGCGGTACGACGGACGTCTCGCTGTACGAGGTGAACCCGGTCTTCCTGCCGCGGGCGGATGTGTTCGTGCCGCCGCGTCCGCCGGTGGACCGACGACCGACGGAGTCGGAGCTGACAGCCCTGTCGGCTGCGCTGCCCGACCAGCCGATGCGCGTGGCCGTCGCGCTGGCCGGCCTGCGCGAGCCGGCCGGGTGGTGGGGGACGGGCCGGCCGGCCGGGTG
>JALYXH010000148.1 GCA_030947185.1 Actinomycetota bacterium
GGGCCGACGAGCGAGACACTTAGGTCCCTTCTGGACCTCGGCGGTCGACGATCGCACCGCCCGAGGGCCGACTCCGCCCACGAAAGAGCCCCCGGCACTTGCTCATCGAGATGAGCGCGCACGAGGGGGCCGATGGACGGGTGCCGTGCACCCGGGCTCCTGCCCCGCAGACCACGACGGATGAACTTCGTGGAGCCAATGCGCCCGGCAGGTATCCCGGCTCGTCCCCGACGGGTCGGGGCCTCACGGTTGCGGGTCAGCGCCGGATTGGACCGGCTTCCCCTGTGGGACGCGGATATGGAGTTGTGAGCCCCGATCCGACCACGCCGGGACGCGCGGCGTCAAAGCCGCCTCGGTAGCCTGCGTACCCGACGACTTCGGCCGCTCTGACAGAGAGGAACCTGATGTCCTGGACCTGGCGCTACGAAGCCGAGAGCGGCGAGCCCGTCGAGCCCGTCGAGGCACCTGCCGGTGAGGCGTTCCCGAGCCAGGCCGACGCGGAGACCTGGCTGGGGGAAAACTGGCGCGAGCTGCTGCACGCCGGCGTACACCAGGTCTCGCTGCTCGACGGCGACCGGAAGGTCTACGGACCAATGGGCCTCAACACACCCGAGTAGGGACTGGGGGCGCCCGACCGCTCAGCCGGTCTTGCTCGGGTCTCGCTCGACCACCGGGTCGACCACCTCGTCGATCCGCTTGAGGATCTCGTGGTCGAGCTTCACCCCGACCGCCTTGACGTTCTCGTGCACCTGCTCGGGCCGGGTCGCGCCGATCAACGCCGCCGAGACGTTCGGGTTCTGCAGCACCCACGCCAGCCCGAGCTGGGACATCGACAGGCCGGCGTCGTCGGCGATCGGCTGCAGCTGCTGGACCCGGCCGAGGACGTCGTCGGTCAGAAGCCGCTTGGTGAAGTTCGAGCCGGTCGGGTCGCTGGCCCGGGAGCCGGCAGGCGGCGTCTCACCCGGCTTGTACTTGCCGGTCAGCACGCCGCCGGCCAGCGGTGACCAGACCAGCTGGCCGACCCCTTCCCGCTCGCAGAGCGGGACAACCTCCGCCTCGATCACCCGCCAGAGCATGGAGTACTGCGGCTGGCTGGAGACGATCCGGTCGAAGCCCATCTCGTCGGCGATCTTGAGCGCATCGTCGATCTGGGTTGCCGTCCACTCCGACACCCCGATGTAGAGCGTCTTGCCCTGCCGGACCAGGTCCTCGAAGGCCCGCAACGTCTCCTCGAGCGGGGTGCCCGGGTCGTAGCGGTGGGCCTGGTAGAGGTCGACGTAGTCGGTCTGCAGCCGCTTGAGCGAGGCGTTGCAGGACTCGATCACATGCTTGCGGGACAGCCCGCGGTCGTTCGGGCCGGACCCGGTCGGCCAGTAGACCTTCGTGAACAGCTCGTAGGACTCCCGGCGTACGCCGGTCAGCGCCCGGCCGAGCACCGACTCGGCCTTGGTCCCGGCATAGACGTCGGCGGTGTCGAAGGTGGTGATGCCGACGTCGAAGGCCGCCTGCACGCAGGCCGCCGCCGCCTCCTCCTCGACCTGGCTTCCGTGGGTCAGCCAGTTGCCGTAGGCCAGCTCGGAGATCTGCAGGCCGCTACGGCCGAGGTGTCGGAATTCCATCAGCCGAGCCTAGTAGGGGTTCGCCTGGCTCGCGAAGGCGGCAGCCGGCTGGGCCGAGGAGCCCTTGGGGAACGACACCCTGGCCGCGTTGCCGTCCGAGACGTACCGCTCGGTCGGGTGCGCGGCCAGGTAGTCCAGCCAGTGCAGCGAGTCGAGGATGTCGCCCGGGGTGACCCGGTGCGCCGAGCGGATCCGGGGGATGTTGAGCGGGTCGAACTTGGCGGCGTACGGCGAGGGCGCCGGGTTGGCGCCGACCAGCATCACCCCGGCGAAGCTGTACGTCGTGCCGCCGAAGCTGCCCTGGTGGGCCAGCGCCACGGTCTTCGGGAAGACGCCGAAGGGCAGCGCCATGGTGGTCACCTTCACACCCGGCTGAGCCTTCTCGATCATCTCGAGGTTCTGGGCCAGCTCCTTCTGCACGCCGGCGTCGTCGAGCGCCTTGAGGTTGGCGTGGGTGACGGTGTGCACTGCCGGCTCGAAGCCGAGCTCGGCCATCTTCTTAAAGACCTGCGTCGGGTCGGCCGCGCCGAACGGGCTGGCGTTGACGTACATCGTCCCGGCGGCCTTCCAGCCCGGGTGCTCCTTGGCGACCGCGGTCATGATCCCGACCGCGGTGGCGGGGTCGACGCTGCCGTCGGGCAGCAGCTTGAACTCGCTGTTGGTGCCGTCGTCGAAGGTCATCACCGCCGGCGTCTTGCCGGCCGGTACGTCGATCTTGCCCGCCACGTAGTCGCTGGCCCGGATCGGCTGGTAGTTCTCCTTGACCAGCCGCTCCATCTCGGCCCGGAACTCCTCGGGGGACTGGTCGTACCCGCCCTTGGGGTTGGCCACGATCTGGTGGTACATGAACACCGGCACCGTGCCCAGCTCGTTGGCCTTGACGCTGGCCGGGTCGACAGCCGGAGCGCTGGTGGTGGGCGCAGGTGCGGCCGAGGAGGGTGCTGGGGCCGCGGGGCCCGCCTTCTTCGCGGCGCCGGAGCCGCCTCCGCACGCGCTGAGTCCGAGCAGGCTCACGGCCGCCAGTGCGGTAGCGGACAAAAGGGCGGGGTAGGGTCGACGCATCGATTCCTTCTCGCGTTGCTATGGGGAGGATGGGGCCAACCGGGTTACCGTAAGACAGGTCCCGGCTTATTCGGCCATTCGGCGGTACGGCGCCCTACAGGCGGCGTGCTAGTCGGCCGAGTGAGAGTCCTGTCGAGATCCGCCTCCCCAGACCATCGCTTCCCCTACGCCTAAGGACGTCCGTGCTTCGCCGTCGCTCGCCCTTCTCGTCCACGCGCAGGCGCTTCCTCCGCCCGTTGGTCCTGCTGCCGCTGGCGCTGGTCATCGCGCTCGCAGCCGCCGTACCGGCCGCCTTGGCCGCCTCCCGCAACGGGGTGGCCATCACCGGGGTCAAGGACGGTGCCGTCGTCGGCGCCGCGAAGATGGCGGGGCTGACGTTGCACGTGGCCTCCGACAAGAAGCAGCAGCCCACCGTGACGATGGACGGCAAGCCGGTCCAGGTCGCGCCGGCCGCCAAGGGCTATGACGTCCGTCCGAGCGGCCTGGCCGACGGCAAGCATGTGGTCGCCGTGACCAGCAAGGGCACGTTCCCGTTCGGCGCCAGCACGGTCTCCAAGTCCTTCACCGTCGACACCGTCGCTCCGACGCTCGACATCGCCGCTCCGCCGCAGGCGCCGGGGCTCAACGCTGCGGTGACGGTGACCGGGAAGGTCGAGGCCGGTGCGACGCTCACGGTCGACGGCAAGAAGGTGCCGGTGACCGACGGCGCCTTCTCGATGAAGTTCGACACCCCGCCGGCCGGCGCCCACTTCGTGGCCGTCGACGCCGCCGGCAACGAGACCGCGAAGGACGTCAGCGTCCCGGTCCGCTACCCGTCCAACGTGCGCGCGGTGCACATGACCTCGCTGGCCTGGCAGGCCGACGCCCTTCGCAACCCCGTCCTCGACCTGATCAAGGCCAAGAAGATCGACGCAGTCGAGCTCGACGTGAAGGACGAAGAAGGCATCGTCGGCTACGACTCGCAGGTGCCGCTGGCCCGCGAGATCAAGGCCACGCAGAAGAACTACGACCTGAAGGCCACCACCGACCTGCTGCACTCGATGAACGTCCGCGTGATCGGCCGGATCGTGGTCTTCCGCGACGCCGTCCTGGCCAAGGCCGCGGTTGCCTCGGGCAAGCGGGACGAGGTCGTGCAGCAGCCCGACGGCCAGCCCTACAAGGGGTACGGCGGGTTCACCAACATCGCCAACCCGGTCGTCCAGCAGTACAACATCGACCTGGCAGTCGAGGCCCGCAAGGGCGGGATGGACGACATCCTCTACGACTACGTCCGCCGGCCGGACGGCCCGATCAAGTCGATGGTGTTCCCCGGCATCCAGGGGACGCCGGAGGACCAGATCGTGAAGTTCATGACCGACAGCCGCAAGCAGCTGCGCCCGATCGGGGCCTTCGTCGGCGCGTCCGTCTTCGGTGTGGCGGCAACCCGGCCGACCGAGGTGGCGCAGGACGTGCCGCGGATGGCCCAGGTCACGGACTTCATCGCGCCGATGCTCTACCCGTCGCACTGGGCCAAGGGCGAGTACAACGTGGCGAATCCCAACTCGCAGCCCTACGACATCGTCCGTCGCTCGCTCGACGACTTCAACAAGGACGTCAAGGGCACAGATGCTGCGGTGGTGCCGTGGCTGCAGGACTTCTCGCTCGGCGTGAACTACGGGCCGGCCGAGGTGCAGGCGCAGATCAAGGCCACCCAGGACGCGGGCATCAACGGCTTCCTGCTGTGGAACGCCGGCGCGAAGTACACCGGCGCGGCACTTACCCCGGGTCAGTAGCCCTGCTTGCCGGACGGCCTGCGCTAGACCTTGGCGCCGGGCCTCACCTGCGGCTTGGGCATCCGCAGCCGCCGGATCACCGTGGACCGGCTGATCGCATAGAAGGCGAGTCCGCGCTGCGCCGGCGCCTCCGGGAAGCGGGCCGCCACCGTCCGCCGCACGGTGCGCATGAGTAGCACGGAGTCGACGATCATGATCAGGAACGCCGAGTAGAACATCGCGGCGCCGACCACCTGCAGCTGCTTGTTGTGGATGATCGTCGCGCCGAGGGTGACCACCGCCAGCGGGATGAAGATCGTGGCGATGTTGCGCCGCGCGTCCACCACGTCACGGACGAGCCGCCGGACCGGACCGGCGTCGCGCGGCAGCAGGTTGCGCTCGTCGCCGGTGCGACCGGCCTGCTTGACCGTCGACCGGCGTTCGCGCTGGCTCGCGCGGGTGCGGGCGTAGGCCTCCCGCCGGTTCGCCGGCGGTGGGGGCAGCGGCCCGCCACGGCGCTTCTGCACGTCCCGGCGCTTGGGCGTCGGCCTGCCCTTGCCCGCGCCGGCGACCCCGCCGCGGTCGGTCGAGGGGGTCCCGGCGGGGTCGGGGGGAGGGGGAGCCGGCTGTCGGCCACGGCGAAGGATCACGGCGCTGAGGGTATGCGCTGATCAAGGCGACCGGGCCACACTGCATCCGATGAGAGTTCTGCTCGCCCCCGACTCCTTCGGCGGCACGCTGAGCGCGGTCGAGGCCGCGGCGGCGATGGCGGCGGGCTGGGCCGCGGCCGCGCCCGGAGACCAGCTGGAACAGGTGCCGGTCAGCGACGGCGGCCCCGGCTTCCTGGGCGTGCTGTCGAGCACCCTCGCCGGCGTGCCGATGGCTGCCCGCGTGCAGGACCCCCTGGGCCGGCCGGTGGCGGCGTCGGTACTGATGGTCGGGGACACGGCGTACGTCGAGTCGGCGCAGGCCTGCGGGCTCCATCACCTGAGCCCGCAGGAGCGCGACCCCCTCCGGACCTCGACGTACGGCGTCGGCGAGCTGCTGCGCACGGCACTGTCGGGCGGTGCCCGGCGCATCGTCGTCGGCCTTGGCGGATCCGGCACCAACGACGGCGGAGCCGGTGCGCTGACGGCCCTCGGCCTGCGCCATCTGGACGAGGCAGGGGTCGAGCTCGAGCCGGGCGGAGCTGCGCTGGCCCGGCTCGACCGGACCGACCGCTCAGAGCTCGACCCGCGCCTGGCCTCGGTCGAGCTCGTGCTGGCCAGCGACGTGGACAACCCGCTGCTCGGCCCGGTTGGGGCCAGCGCCGTCTTCGGGCCGCAGAAGGGAGCCTCGGCGGCCGGTGTCGGAGCCCTCGACGCGGCGCTCGGCCGGTTCGCGACGGTCCATCAGCGCGACGGCGCACTCGGTTTCGACCTTGCGAGCGAGCCGGGCGCCGGCGCCGCCGGCGGTCTCGGCGCCGGCCTGATGGTCCTGGGCGGCCACCGGGTCGCCGGCATCGCCACGGTGCTGAGGGCGCTGGGACTGGCCGCCCGCGTCGCGACAGCCGACCTGGTCGTGACCGGCGAGGGCAGCTTCGACTGGCAGTCGCTCCGCGGGAAGGTGGTCTCCGGTGTCGCCGCGGCTGCCATGGAGCAGGGGGTGCCCTGCCTGGTGATCGCCGGGCAGGTCGCGGTCGGCCGGCGCGAGATGGGGGCGGCCGGCGTCTCTGCGGCGTACGCCGTGGCCGACGCCGCCGGATCCGTCGAGGCGGCGCTGGCCCGACCGGCTGAGGAGCTCGCAGCGCTGGCGGCCCAGGTGGCGCGGGAGTGGTCGCGTCCGTCCTGACTGCTCGGCCCGGATGTGCGACCATCCTGGGGTCGGCACCGGCGCAGGAATGTCTTTGCCCTGGAAGCCGTTTCTCGGTTCGGACGAGCACTCGGCCAGCACCTCAGGGAGACCCCACCTCATGACAGTTTCGGACAGCACCACGTCCACAACAGCAGCGCCCGCGAGCACGGTCGCCGTGACCGACATCGCTGCCGCGAAGGTGAAGAGCCTGCTCGAGCAGGAGGGGCGAGACGACCTCGCCCTGCGCATCGCGGTCCAGCCGGGCGGCTGCTCCGGCCTGCGCTACCAGCTGTTCTTCGACGAGCGTCAGCTCGACGGCGACGTGGTCACGGACTTCAACGGTGTCAACGTGGTGGTCGACCGGATGAGCGTTCCCTACCTGGGCGGCGCCACGATCGACTTCGTGGACACGATCGAGAAGCAGGGCTTTACGATCGACAACCCCAACGCCACCGGTTCCTGCGCCTGCGGCGACAGCTTCCACTAACCGCCGTAGTCGGAGTAGCCCGCCAGTAGAGCGACCGAGTCGTCCCCGATGACGACGGTCCTCGACGGTCTCGGCTCGGGGATCCGGAGCATCTGCGGCGAAGCCGGCAGCAGAGACCGGCAGTCGTCGATCAACTCGAGAATGTCGAGGTCGTCGCTCGCAGGCTGGCTCACAGTCCGACCGTAGGTCGCCCGGCAGCCCGCTTCCAGCCCTACCGGTCGGTAGTCTTTCGCGCCCGATGACTAGGGTGAGCCGCCATGCCGATCGCCGTCACCGGGTCCATCGCGACCGACCACCTCATGTCCTTCCCCGGACGGTTCGCCGAGCAGCTGCTCGCCGAGGCGCTGGACCGGCTGTCGGTGTCGTTCCTCGTCGATGACCTGGAGATCCGCCGAGGCGGTGTGGCGGCGAACATCTGCTTCGGCCTGGCCCAGCTGGGGCTGCGCCCGGTGCTGGTCGGAGCGGTCGGGGCGGACTTCGCCGACTACCGGGGCTGGCTCGACCGCCACGGCGTCGACACCGCCAGCGTGCACGTCTCCGACCTGCGGCACACCGCGCGGTTCATCTGCACCACCGACCGGGACCAGAACCAGCTCGCCTCGTTCTACCCCGGTGCGATGACCGAGGCCCGCGAGATCGAGCTGGCGCCGGTGTCGGCCCGCGTCGGGACCCTCGAACTCGTCGTGGTCGGGCCGAACGACCCGGTTGCGATGGCGCGGCACACCGACGAGTGCCGCCGCGCCGGCACCGCGTTCGTCGCGGACCCGTCCCAGCAGCTGTCGTCGCTGGACGGCGAGGAGATCCGGACCCTGGTCCAGGGCGCTGCCTACCTGTTCAGCAACGCCTACGAGCGGGCCCTGGTCGAGTCCAAGGCAGGCTGGACCGACGAGCAGGTGCTGGCCGCGGTCGGCGTACGCGTGACCACGCTCGGGGCGGACGGCGCGCTGATCGAGGCGCAGGGCGCGGAGCCGATCCGGGTCGCGGCGGTGCCGCCCGCCCGGGTCGCGGACCCGACCGGCGTCGGCGACGCGTTCCGGGCCGGGTTCCTCGGCGCGCGGTCCTGGGGGCTCGAGCTGGAGCGGTCGGCCCAGGTCGGCAGCCTGCTCGCCACCCACGTGCTGGAGACCGTCGGCCCGCAGGAGTACGACATCGAGCCGGCTGCGTTCGTCGACCGGCTGGCGGCGGCGTACGGCGACGGTGCGGCGGCCGCTGTCGCTCCTCATCTGGGCAGAAGTCGGGCCGGCTGACGGGTCGGCCTGAGAGGCTGGTGACGCCGTCCGTCGTGCCCGGCGCGACCGTCCGCACGGGCTGCGTTAGTCTTCCCGAGCACCTGTAGAACGCAGGTCAGACCGCTGTCGCAGGGCTTGGCTTCCGGGACGGAGAGCCGGCTCAGCGGCCGCACGTAGGAAGGCGCCGCCAGGGTGATTCGGAGCCGTTTCGCCGGTCGCACCAGCCGGTCGCGGTCCACGGCATCGGGCCTGCGCCGCGGCGCGAGGACGAGCGCCCTAGCGGTGCTGGTTGCGCTGCTCGTGGCGGGCTGTGACCGGGTCCCACGGATGGGCTTTCCCAACGCGATCACCCCGCAGGGACGCGAGATCCTCGGTCTCTGGAAGGGCTCCTGGATCGCTGCCGCGCTGGTCGGGGCGTTCGTCTGGGGCCTGATGCTGTGGGCCGGCTTCGTCTACCGGCGGCGCAAGGACACCGACATCGTTCCTGACCAGGTGCGTTACAACCTCCCGATCGAGCTGCTCTACACCGCCGTACCTCTGGTCGTCGTCGCCTTCCTGTTCGTCTACACGGCCCGCACCGAGACCTACGTCGACAAGCTGAGCGCCAACCCGCCCGTCAAGATCGGCGTCGTCGGCTTCCAGTGGAACTGGCAGTTCAACTACCTCGACAAGGGAGTCCAGATCACCGGCCGGCCCGGCACGCCGGCGCAGCTGGTGATCCCGAGCAACCGCAAGATCCGCTTCATCGAGAGCTCACCGGATGTCAACCACTCCTTCTTCGTGCCGTCCTTCCTGTTCAAGCGTGACGTGATCCCGGGCCGGCAGAACCAGTTCGAGATCACGGTGGAGAAGGAAGGCACCTACGTCGGCCGGTGTGCCGAGTTCTGCGGCGTCGACCACGACCGGATGAACTTCAGCGTCCGGGTCGTCAGCCCGCAGGAGTACGACGCGTTCCTCGCCAAGTCCGCGGCCGGCAGCGCGAGCGCTGCCGGTGGCAGTCCCGTCAGCCCGACCCCTGGGAGTAGCTCGTGACCCTGCTCGAGGAGCGGCGCACCGGCGGCGGTCCGGCACCGTCACGCGCCGCGGGCCGCAAGGTGAGCCCGGTCTGGAAGGTCGTCACCACGACCGACCACAAGACGATCGGCCTGCTCTACCTGACGACGTCGTTCGGGTTCTTCATCTTCGGCGGCATCCTCGCCATGATCATGCGGATCGAGCTGGCCCGGCCGGGGCTGCAGTTCCTGTCCAACGAGCAGTACAACCAGCTGTTCACCATGCACGGCACGATCATGCTGCTGCTGTTCGCGACACCGCTGTTCGTCGGCTTCACCAACTACATCATGCCGCTGCAGATCGGTGCCCCGGACGTCTCGTTCCCCCGGTTGAACGCCCTGGGCTACTGGCTCTACCTGTTCGGCGGCCTGCTCGTCGTGGCCGGCTTCCTCACCCCGCAGGGCGCCGCCGACTTCGGCTGGTTCGCCTACGCGCCGCTCAACTCGGTCATCCACTCGCCGCAGGTCGGCTCGGACATGTGGATCATGGGGCTGGTCGTCGCCGGCCTCGGCACCATCCTGGGTGCCGTCAACTTCATCACCACGGTCATCACCATGCGGGCGCCCGGCATGACCATGTTCCGGATGCCGATCTTCACCTGGAACGTGTTCGTCACCTCGGTGCTCGTGCTGATGGCGTTCCCGGTGCTCACCGCGGCGCTGCTCGGCCTGGAGGCCGACCGCCGGATGGGTGCGCACATCTTCGACGCCGCCAACGGTGGACCGATCCTGTGGCAGCACCTGTTCTGGTTCTTCGGCCATCCCGAGGTCTACATCGTCGCGCTGCCGTTCTTCGGGATCATCACCGAGGTGCTGCCCGTCTACTCACGCAAGCCGTTGTTCGGCTACAAGGGCCTGGTCTTCGCCACCCTGACGATCGCTGCGCTGTCGATGACGGTCTGGGCGCACCACATGTTCCCGACCGGCGCCGTGCTCCTGCCGTTCTTCTCGCTGCTGACCTACCTGATCGCTGTACCGACAGGAGTGAAGTTCTTCAACTGGATCGGCAGCATGTGGCGAGGGCAGATCTCCTACGACACGGCGATGCTGTTCGCGATCGGGTTCCTGGTGACATTCCTGCTGGGCGGGCTGACCGGTATCCTGCTCGCCAGCCCGCCGGTCGACTTCCACGTCACCGACACCTACTTCGTGGTGGCCCACTTCCACTACGTGCTGTTCGGCACCGTGGTGTTCGCGATGTTCGCCGGCTTCTACTTCTGGTTCCCCAAGATGACGGGGCGCTTCCTCGACGAGCGGCTCGGCCGGATCCACTTCTGGACGCTGTTCGTCGGCTTCCACCTGACGTTCCTGATCCAGCACTGGCTGGGCGCGGACGGCATGCCGCGGCGGGTGGCCGACTACTACCAGAGTGACCACTTCACGACGCTCAACACGATCTCCACGATCGGTGCGCTGCTGCTCGGCGCCTCGACCCTGCCGTTCCTCTACAACTTCTGGTGGGCCCGCAAGCACGGTCGCGTCGCGGTCGGCGACGACCCGTGGGGCTTCGGCAACTCCCTCGAGTGGGCAACGTCGTGCCCGCCCCCTCGGCACAACTTCGTCTCGCTGCCTCGCATCCGCTCCGAGCGGCCGGCCTTCGACCTGCACTACCCGCACCTGGCCGGCCACGTGCAGCGCTCGTCGAAGCCGAGCTCCCGTACGCCGGAAGACCGGTCACGGGCGAGCGCGGTCGAGGCGGACCGGCGATGAAGGTCGAGGGGCGCATCTTCCTGGGCGTCGCGGTCTTCCTCTTCGCCGCCGACATCGTCTACTGGTACCTCAGCAAGGACCCCACCGGCACCACGGCACTCGGCCTCTCCGGCGGGTTGTCCATCCTCATCGCGTACTACCTGCTGTACACCTCGCGCCGCATGGAGCCGCGGCCGGAGGACCGGGCGGACGCCACCATCGAAGAAGGCGCCGGCGAGCTCGGCTTCTTCTCACCCGGCAGCGTCTGGCCGATCGTCGTCGCCTTCGCGGCGACGGTGGCCAGCATGGGCATCATCTTCGGTCTCTGGCTGTTCTTCGTCGGTGCCTTCGTGCTGGTCATCGGCCTGTCCGGGCTGATGTTCGAGTACTACGTGCACCGTCCCGCCAGCGACTGAGCGAGACCTGGGCCGGCTCCGGTGTCCATGCGGACAGCTTGGCGGGCAGCCCGCCGCACCTAGTCGTCGTACTGGGACTGGGTCGAGGAGCGACAGCGCAGGCGTAGCTTCCTAGCCGGTCTGCCGTCGCTCGATGTCTCACTCAGCCTCGTGCCGGTGGCCGGGATGCCGATGGCGCTGCCCTGGGCCGAGGACAAGTGGCGTCCTTAGCGCGGGGACGCGACGGTCAGGACCGGCTGCCGGCGACCTCCTGAACGAGCCAGCTGTTGCCGTCGGGGTCGCTGAAGGACACGAACGAGTTGTAGTCCCGTCGGTCGGGGTCCGGGCCAGGCTCCTGGCCGGTGGCGCCGAAGTGGTACACCTCGCTGACCTCGGTCCCGCGCTGCGCCAGCTCCGCTCGCGCGGCGTCGATGTCCTGGACGGTCAGGTGCAGGCCGGACAGGGAGCCGGGCGCCTCGGTGTTGCGCATCAGCGCGATGGAGCAGGCAGAGCCGGGCGGGGTGAGCTGCACGACCCGGAAGTCCTCGCCCGCGCTGTGGTCGACGAGCAGGTCGAAGCCGGCCCGGTCGAGGTAGAACGCCTTGGCCCGGTCGAGATCGGCCACCGGCACCACGACCAGCTCGAGTCTGAAGTCCATTCGATCGAAGACGCGGGCTCAGCGCTTCGTCAGCTGCTGTTCGGCCGGGGTGGGCTGGGGCGGCTTCTTGGCTACGAAGAAGCCACCGACCGCCCGTCCGGCCGCCGAGACCACGCCGCGCTTTCCAGCCGGCGCGTGGGCGCCGTTGGTGCTGTGGCTGCCCTTGCTGCCATTGCCACCGTTGCTCAGCGCCCCGGCGGGGACGTGCTCGGGCGGGACCGGGCTCAGCACGATCTGCTGCCGCTCCGGCTTGGGCTCGTGCACCTCGATGAACTCGCCGCTCGAGGTCCGGACGATCCGCCCGGTCTCGACGCCGTGGTGCTCCTCGTCGGAGTCGTGCTCCTGCAGGCCGACGCAGATCCGGTAGGTGATCCAGTAGACGATGGGCGGCACGACGAAGAGCATGATGCGACCGGCCCACGTCAGGCCCTGCAGGTCCATGTGGAGGGCTGCGGCGATGACATCGTTGCCGCCGGAGAGCAGCAGGACCAGGTAGAACGCCAGCGACATGGTGCCCAGCGATGTCCGGACCGGACGGTCCCGCGGACGGTCCAGCAGGTTGTGGTAGCCCTTGTCCTTGGTGAGGAACGCCTCGATGAACGGGTAGAGCGCCAGGACGGTGAACAGGATGCCCGGGATCACCACGCCGGGCACGAGCAGCTGGAACGGGATCGTGTGGCCGAACCCGCGGAACTCCCAGCTCGGCATCAGCCGGAGCGCGCCGTCCATCCAGCCGACGTACCAGTCGGGCTGCGAGCCGGCGCTGACCTGCGAGGGGTTGTAGGGCCCGTACAGCCAGATCGGGTTGATCTGGGCCAGCCCGCCGAGGGCGGTCAGTACGCCGAAGACGATGAAGAAGAAGCCGCCGCCCTTGGCCGCGTAGGTCGGGAACATCCGCGAGCCGACCACGTTGTTCTCGGTCCGCCCCGGCCCCGGGAAGTCGGTGTGCTTCTG
This sequence comes from Actinomycetota bacterium, assembly GCA_030947185.1. GTDB lineage: Bacteria > Actinomycetota > Actinomycetes > JALYXH01 > JALYXH01 > JALYXH01. The sequence goes on from JALYXH010000148.1 coordinate 12,730, forward strand.
GTGCCACAGGATCATCATGTGGGCGGTGATCAGCGCCAGGATGATGCCGGGGATCAACAGGATGTGGATCACGTAGAGCCGGCCGATGATGGCCTCGCCGGGGTACTCCCCGCCGAACACCAGGAAGGCAGCCCAGCTGCCGACCACGGGGATCGACTGGGCGATCGAGTAGCCGATGCGCAGGCCGGTGCCCGACAGCAGGTCGTCGGGCAGCGAGTAGCCCGCGAAGCCCTCCAGGATGCCGAGCACGAGAAGGGTGACGCCGACCAGCCAGTTGAGCTCACGCGGCTTGCGGAACGCGCCGGTGAAGAACACGCGCATCAGGTGGACGACGATGGAGGCCAGGAACAACAGCGCAGCCCAGTGGTGGATCTGGCGGATCACCAGGCCACCACGGACGTCGAAGTTGATGTGCAGCGTGGAGTTGTAGGCCTGCGACATCGTCACGCCCTTGAGGGGGACGTAGCTGCCGTTGTAGGCGACCTCGCTGACCGAGGCGTCGAAGAACAGGGTCAGGTAGGTGCCGGTGAGCAGCAGGATGACGAAGGAGTAGAGGGCGATCTCGCCCAGCATGAACGACCAGTGGTCCGGGAACACCTTGTTGAGGCTGCGGCGGAAGAAGCTCGCGCTGCCCAGCCGGTCGTCGATGAACCGGCCGGTACCGCCTACCGCCTTGCCGGTCAGAGTCATCTGTCCGCCTTCGTCATGAGCGCTCCCAGTAGCCAGGACCGACCGGTTCGGCGAAGTCGCCCTGCGCCATGAAGTATCCGTCCGAGTCCACTGCCAGTGCCAGTTGTGGCAGCGAGCGAGTCGCGGGGCCGAAAATCGGGCGGCAGCCGTCGAGCACGTCGAACAGCGACTGGTGGCAGGGGCACAGCAGATGGTGCGTCTGCTGCTCGTAGAGCCCGACCGGGCAGCCGGCGTGCGTGCAGATCTTGGAGTACGCGACGTGGCCGTCCACGCTCCAGTTGGCCCGGCCCTTGCGCGCCTTGTCCTCGTCTGAGCGCAGCCGGATCAGCATGGTGGCGGCGTCCGCGGAGTTGACGTTGCCCTCCGGGAAGACGGTCATGATGCCGCCGATCTGCAGGTCGCCGAGCTTGACCGGCTGGTTCGACGAGGTGACCAGCCGGGTGCCCTTCTTGTACGCCGTCGTCGCGAGTTCGCGCTCCTTGTGCTGGAACCGGGCCAGTCCGAGCAGCGGTACGACGACGGGCAGGGCGAGCGCGCCGGCGGCCAGCCCGAGGCTGCGCCGTAACAGCGAGCGGCGGCCGATGCCGGAGGCGGCGGTTCCCTTGTTGAACGCGGCCGCCGCGGTCTCCTGCTCGGCCTTGGGGGAGTGGAACGGCTCGCGCTCCTGGACCGCCTCCTCGTGCGGCATCAGCTTCTTGGCCCACTGGATCGCCCCCGCCCCCACGCCCAGCAGCACCACGGTCAGGGTGATGCCGAGCACGGGGGTGGCCACCGGGTTGGTCGGGCTCAGCGCGAAGAACAGGACGGTGAAGGCGAGCGCGCCGACCATGGCGAGCAGGAACAGAGCGGCAATCTGCCGCTCGGCGTTGCGGGCCTTGCGCTCGTCGACGTCGACGGCGGGGTCATACCTGCCGGTCGCCCCCTGGCCGACGTCCGGTGAGGCCGGCTCGGAGCCGGTCCGCGTCCCGGTCCGCTGGACTCCGCCGGACAGCGTCTGATCGGCGGGCTTGTCGGCGAGCGCGTCGCCGTGTCCGGACGGCTGGTCGTGCTCGCTCATGCCCGCGCCCCGATCCACAGGGTGAAGATCACCAGAGCGCCGATGCCGAACAGCCACACGACCATGCCCTCCGGGATCGGGCCGAGCCGGCCGAGCGGGTTACCGCCGGGGTCGGTCTGCTTGCTGATCGTCTTGACGTACTTGACGATCGAGTTGACCTGGTGGTCGTCGAACTGCGCGGGTCCGAAGACCGGCATGCTCTCCGGGCCGGTCCGCATGGCCTCGGCGATCTGCACGTCGGTGGCCGGCGCCAGCCGCGGTGCGTACTTGCCGTAGCTCAGCGCCCCGCCGGCACCGGCGAAGTTGTGGCAGGACGCGCAGTTCGTGCGGAACAGGTCACCGCCCTGGGTCAAGTCGCCGTCGTTGACGTCGACGACGGGCTTGGCCGGCCCGGGCGCCAGCGAGGCGATGTAGGCAGCGAGCTGGTCGATCTCGGCCTGGGTGTACTTCTGCTTCTTGCGGTCGGCCTCGGGCCCGGGGTTCGCCAGGGGCATCCGACCGGTGCTCACCTGGAAGTCGACGGCGGCGGCGCCGACACCGATCAGGCTGGGCGCCTGGTTGCCGCCCTGGGCGTTGATCCCGTGACACGTGGAGCAGCCGCGCAGGAACAGCTGCTGGCCCTCCTTGACCGCCAGCGACTGGTCGGTCGCCGTCTGGGCCCGGCCGCTGGGGGCGAACACGGCGTACAGCGTGCCGACCGACAGCAGGGCGACCAGCAGGACGGCGTAGCTGGCCAACCGCCGCCGCCGCTGGTGTCGGGCGACAGTGGAGCCGGCGAGGGAGGAGGTGGTCATCAGCCTTCCTGGGTCACGGGCGCGTCACTGGATGAGGTAGATCGTGGCGAACAGGCCGATCCACACCACGTCGACGAAGTGCCAGTAGTAGGAGACGACGATCGCGCTGGTCGCGTCATCGGGCGTGAACCGGCCGAAGCCGGTGCGTGCCAACACAATGATGAAGGCAACCAGCCCACCGCACACGTGGAGACCGTGGAAGCCGGTGGTGAGGTAGTAGACGGAGCCGTACGGGTGCGAGGAGATGGAGAACTCGTTCTCCACGAAGTACTCGAATGCCTGCCCGCCGACGAAGACCGCGCCCATCAGAAAAGTGATCACGAACCAGCGGCGCAGCTTGTAGACGTCGCCGCGCTCGGCAGCGAACACGCCGAGCTGGCAGGTCACGCTCGACAGCACGAGGATCGCGGTGTTGGGGCCGGCCAGCAGCAGGTTGAGGTGCACCGGCCCGACGCCGTCGGGGCCCACGCCGTGGACCGGTGGCCACGCGCCGGCGGTGACCGAACGGATCGTGAAGTACATCGCGAACAGGGCAGCGAAGAACATCAGCTCCGAGGACAGCCAGACGATCGTCCCGATGCTGACCATGTTGGGCCGGGTGATGGACGCATGGGTGGGGGCTCGCTGGACGCCCTGTGCAATCGCCACGCGGGCCATTATTCACATCCCCGGCCAACCCTCCACCGCAAGGGTCCGCCGCGCCCGGCCGCGTCCTCCGGCATACCCTCTGCGGGTGAGCTGGGCAAGCGCATCCGTGCTGTCGGCGCTGGGGGCAGCGGCCGGGGCCGGCTACGACGGGCCGCCCCGTGCCGACCCGCTGCGGGTGCTGACCCTGTGGTCCTTCGACCCGGTGCTGGTGGTCGGCCTGACGCTGGCGGCCGGTCTCTACCTCGCCGGCGTACGGCGGCTGCACGCGCGCGGCGACGCGTGGCCGGTCGGCCGCACCGTCGCCTTCCTCGCGGGCGGGCTGGGCACGGTGGCGTTCGCGACGCTGTCCGGTCTGGCGGCCTACGACGACGTCCTGTTCAGCGCCCACATGACCCAGCACATGGTGCTGTCGATGATCTCTCCGGTGTTCCTGGCGCTCGGCGCCCCGGTGACGCTCGCGCTGCGGACGCTGCCAGGTCGCCCTCGTCGGGGGCTGCTGCGCCTGCTGCACACCCGGGTGGTGTCCGTGCTGGCCAACCCGCTCGTCGCCTTCGTGCTGTTCATCGCCTCGCCGTTCGTCCTCTACTTCACGCCGATCTACCCGGCGACCCTGCGCAGCCCGGCGCTGCACGAGCTGCTTCACCTGCACTTCCTGGTCGTCGGCTGCCTCTTCTTCTGGCCGCTGCTCGGGATCGACCCGCTGCCCGGCCGCATCGCGCACCCGTTCCGGCTGCTGCTCGCCTTCGTCTCGCTGCCCTTCCACGCCTTCCTCGGTATCGCGATCATGAGTCGCGACAGCGTCATCGCGTCGGACTACTACACCGGGCTGCACCGGCCCTGGAGCGCCGACCTGCTGGCCGACCAGCGCACCGGCGGGGGGCTGCTGTGGGCCTCCGGCGACATCGTCGGGCTGGTCTTCCTGGTGGCCATCGTCGTGCAGTGGATGCGGGCCGAGGAGCGGACAGCCGTCAGGGAGGACCGTCGTCTGGACCGGCTCGAGGCCGACGAGCAGGGCAGTCGAGCGGTCGCCCCGGCAGGAGTGCCGGGGCCGTAGCGGCCCGCCGTCAAGATCTCTTGACCGGGCCGATGCGCCCTGTCTACGCTCGCGCCGCCGGGGGCAGCGCTGCACCCCCGGCGGTTCAAGGCGAGCCTACGGAGGTTCCATGACGGCGGAGGACCTATGACGACGGGAACCCGTCCCACCGGCGCCACCCTGCGCCCGGTGGTCAAGGTCAGCACGGCTCGGCGCAGCTGTCCGGAGTGCGGCGAGCGGCTCTCGTCGTACAACCCGGGGCCCAACTGCTGGACGCACACGGTGGGCGTCCCCTGGCGGGGGCCGACGGCCAAGCCCAAGTAGCCCGGCCCGCGGCGAAGGCGCTAGTAGCATTCCGCGCCGTGAGCACCCCGAGCGAGGCCGGCAGCGACGGGCCCCGGACCTTCCGGGTGCTGGTCTACGCGAGCGACCCGGCCGTGCGCGCACGCGTCCGCGTCTCCGTCGGGCGCCGGCCCGACCACGAGCTCGGCCGGCTCGACTACGTCGAGGCCGACAACGGTGGTGCCGTCACCCGCCTGGTCGACGCCGGCGACATCGACCTGTGTGTGCTCGACGGCGAGGCCTGGCCGACTGGTGGCCTCGGGATCAGCCGGCAGCTCAAGAACGAGATCCGCGACTGTCCGGCGATGCTGGTCCTGGTCGGTCGCGCCGACGACGCCTGGCTCGGTACCTGGTCGGAGGCCGATGCCGTCCTCCCGCACCCGCTCGACCCGATCGCTGCCGGCGCGGCGGTGGTCCGGCTGCTGCGCGCCAGAGCCGGGCTGGCGCCCGCCCGGGCCGACGGTGGTTGAGCGCCCCCCCGGAAAGGCCGTCGGTCGCCGCGCCTGACCCTCGACAGCTCAGCCCCCTGGCACCGAACAGACCCACGGGAGACGACGTGCCGACCTGGCCGGTGTTGCTGACGGCGCTGCTCCGGCACGAGTCGCTGACGGCTGCGGACACGGCCTGGGCGATGGGCGAGATCATGGCGGCCGAGGCCACCTCGGCCCAGGTGGCCGGCTTCGCCGTCGCGTTGCGGGCCAAGGGCGAGACCGCGGACGAGGTCGGCGGGCTGGTCGCGGCCATGCTCGAGGTAGCGGCCCCGCTGCGCATCGAGGGGCCGCTGGTGGACACCTGCGGTACCGGCGGTGACCGCGCCCACACCGTGAACATCTCCACGATGGCCGCGCTCGTCGTCGCCGGGACCGGGGCGCGGGTGGTCAAGCACGGCAACCGGGCCGCGTCCTCCGCCTGTGGGTCGGCCGACCTGCTCGAGGCGCTGGGGGTCGTGGTGGACCTGCCGCCGGCCGGGGTGGCCGCCTGCGTGGCCGAGGTCGGGATCGGGTTCTGCTTCGCACCGGTCTTTCATCCGGCCCTCCGGCACGCCGCCGTACCCCGGCGGGAGCTCGGTATCGCCACCGTCTTCAACTTCCTGGGCCCGCTCACCAACCCGGCTCGGCCGGCGGCTCAGGCGGTCGGCGTCGCCGACCCCCGGATGGCGGCGGTGATGGCCGGCGTCCTGGCCGCAAGGGGTACTTCGGCGCTGGTCTTCCACGGGGACGACGGGCTGGACGAGCTGACCACCACCACCACGTCCCGGGTCTGGGTTGTCCTCGACGGCACGGTGCGCGAGGACTCGGTCGACCCGGCCCGGCTCGGCATCCCCAGAGCCACCGCCGCGGACCTGCGAGGCGCAGACGCCGGCTACAACGCCGAGGTGACGCGCGGGCTGCTCGCCGGCGAGCGCGGCGGTGTCCGGGACGCGGTGCTGCTCAACGCCGCCGCGGCCCTGGTCGCGCTCGAGGGGCCGGGTGCCGACCTGCACGCCCAGCTTGCCTCGGCCGGGACGCTGGCGGCGGCCGCACTCGACTCCGGCGCCGCGGCAGGAGTGCTGGAGCGCTGGTCAGCGGCCTCGCAACGAGCTAGGACAACGAGCTGAGGCGCAGCCCGGCGCGACCGGCTCAGTCCGCGTCGTCGAGGCCGAGGGCGAAGGCGGCTTCGAGGTCGTGGCGGGAGTAGGAGCGGAAGGCGATGTGGGTCTCGGTGGCCAGCACCCCCGGCACCTTGTTGAGAGCGCCGGCGATGACGTCGGCAAGCTGCTCGTGCCGGCGTACCCGGACCATCGCCACCAGGTCCACCGACCCAGCAACCGAGTAGACCTCGGTCACGCCGTCGAGGTCGGCGATCGCGGCCGCGACCTCCGGGATGGCGTCGACGCTGGCGTTGACCATGACGATGGCGGTGATCACGCTCGGCAACTCCCTCCCTGGGCGGTCCGTGCGCGAGCCTAGCCGCGCGCCGGACGGCTGGTCGGACGCAGCCTGCGCCGGTCGGCGAAGGGCCGGGCAGCGGCCCGGTCGCGGTCGGCGGCACCCAGCCACTCATGCAGCCCCCCGGCGCCCCGCGCCGGGGAGGACCACTCGCCGTCCAGCTCGACCAGCCGGGTGCCGGCGCGCTCCAGCCAGCGCAGCACGCACTCCATCTCCTCGGCAGCCGCGCAGGGTGTGGGACCGCCGGCGGCGGGAACCGCGACCTCGGCGCTGGCGACGAGCGCTTCCACGTAGGGCCTCGGCGCCGCTGCAGGAGGGACCACGCCGGCCGCGGTCAGCCGTCCGTGGGTCACCACCGCCAGCTCCCAGCCGCCCGCCTTCGACGGTCGGGCCGCCACGAGCAGGCGGCAGCGGGCCAGCGCCGACAGGCGTTGCAGCCTGGCGGCGGCCCGCACGAATGCGGCCAGCCGGTCCCGGTGGCTGGCCGCGTCTTCGAACCGCTGCTGCTCACCCAGCCGGCCGATCCGTCGAGCCAGCGCATCGACCACGTGGTGGGGGTCGGTGCTGATGGCGCGTCGGGCAGCGTCGGCGTGCTCGGCGTACGAGGCGACGCCCTCGGCACCGGTGCAGGGGGCTCCGCAGCGGCCCATCTCGGCCAGCACGCAGGCAGGGCTGCGCCGGCGCGGCGAGAGCCGACCCGTGCACTGACGCAGCGGGAGCGCCTCGTGCAGGGCCGCCAGGGCGAGCTCGGCCGTACGCCGGGAGCCGAACGGGCCGAGGTAGGTCGCCGCGTCGTCGAGCACCCGGCGGACCAGTGACAGCCGCGGGAACGGCTCGACGGTCAGCTTGAGATAGACCGCCGACTCCGGGAACCGGGACCGCCGGTTGTAGCGCGGCTTGTGCTCGGCGATCAGGCGCAGCTCGCGGACCTCGGCCTCCAGGCCGTGCGCGCACAGGACCACGTCGACGCGCTCGGCCAGGCCGACCATCTCGGCCATCCGCGTGCGCGGCTCCGAGGCGACGAAGTAGTGCCGGACCCTGCTCCCCAGGTCGGTGGACTTGCCGACGTAGAGCGGGCGCCCGCGGACGTCGCGGAAGACGTAGACGCCCGGGGCGTGCGGCAGCCCGTCCGCGAGGTGGCGCTTGCGCCTCTGCTCGGGGCTCACCTGGGCCGAGAAGGACTTCAGCTCCTCCAGCGAGTGGACCCCGAGCCCACCGAGTCGCCCGAACAGCCCGTGCAGCACGTCGACGGTCGCCTGGGCGTCCGCCAGCGCCCGGTGGCACGGGGCCACCTCGGTGCGGAACAGCCGGGCCAGCGTGGACAGCTTGCAGTCCGGCGCCTCGTCACGGGTGAGCACCCGGCGGGCCAGCCGGGCCGTGTCGACGGAGTCGAATGCCGGCCAGGCCAGGCCGAGCCGCTGGCAGCCGGTCCGCAGGAAGCCGAGGTCGAAGGGTGCGTTGTGGGCCACCAGCACCGAGCCGCGAGCGAACTCCAGGAACGCCGGAAGGACCGCGCCGGCCCGTGGTGCGGTGGCCACCATCGAGTCGGTGATGCCGGTCAGCACCGCGATGAAGGGCGGGATCGCGTCGCCCGGGTTGACCAGCGTCTGGAAGCTGCCGAGAACCTCGCCACCACGGACCTTGACGGCACCCACCTCGGTGATCGCGCACGACGCCGCCGACCCGCCCGTCGTCTCGAGGTCGACCACGACGAAGGTGATCTCCCGCAGAGGAGTGCCGAGCTCGTCGAAGGTCCCCTGCCGCGGGATCTGAGCGACGGTGCCGGTTGCCATGGGCGCGACGGTAGGTCGGGGCACCGACAAGACGAGGTTGCCGCGCTGGCTCCCGGGCCGACCGGCGGCGGTAGCGTGCGTCGCGTCCAGGCGGCCGGTGAGAGGGGGCACCCAGCGTGTCGAGCGACCAACCGTCGGCCAGCCAGCCGCCTGCGCTGGCGGAGCTGGCGGCCGACCTCGGCGTACGCCGGGCCGACGCCCTGCTGATGGGCGGCGACGAGCTGGTGGCCAAACAGCACGGGCTGGGGAAGCTCACCGTTCGCGAGCGGCTCGACCTGCTCTTCGACGCCGGCAGCTTCGTGGAGACCGGCCTGTTCGCAGGCGCGGTCGACTCCCCGCAGTCGCAGGGGAAGCGCACCCCGGCCGACGGGGTCGTGACGGGTGTCGGCCGGGTGGACGGACGTCAGGTGACGGTCGTCGGCTACGACTTCACCGTGCTTGCCGGCTCGATGGGCGCGCACGGCGAGCGCAAGGCGGCCCGGGCCCGCGAGATGGCGGTCCGCCACGGTCTGCCGATCGTCTACCTGCTCGACTCCGCCGGCGCCCGCATCAACGAGTCGGTCGGCGCCTCCTTCGCCGGCGCCGGTGACCTGTTCCGCGAGATCACCACGATGAGCGGGGCGGTCCCGCAGGTGGCCGCGATGATGGGCCCGTGTTCGGCCGGCACCGCCTACATCCCGGCGCTGTGCGACTTCGTCCCGATGGTCGCCGGTACGTCGAGCATGGCGCTGGCCGGCGTGCACCTGGTGAAGGCGGCGACCGGCGAGACGGTCACCGAGGAGGAGATGGGCGGCTCCCGGGTGCACAACCGGATCTCCGGTGTGGCCGACAGGGAGTGCGCCGACGACGCCGAGTGCCTGCGCGCCGTGCGCGACTACCTCTCGTTCTTCCCGAGCAGGTACGGCGACCCGCTCCCGTCGCGCCCGACCCAGGACCCCGTCGAGCGGCGCGCCGAGGAGCTCTACGACGTCGTGCCGGCCAACCCGCGGCAGGCCTACGACATGCGCCGGGTGATCTCAGCAGTCGTCGACGACGGCGAGTTCTTCGCCATGAAGCCCGACTGGGCCAAGTCGGTGATCACCGGGCTGGCCCGGTTCGCCGGCCGGCCGGCCGGCATCGTCGCCAGCCAGCCGATGGTGATGGGCGGCGCGCTGGGCATCGACGCGGCCGACAAGGCTGCCCGGTTCATCAACCTGTGCGACAGCTTCGAGATCCCACTGGTGTTCCTCGTCGACGTGCCCGGCTTCCTCGTCGGCAGGGAGGTCGAGCACAGGGGGATCATCCGGCACGGCGCCAAGATGCTCTACAACGTGTCGGAGGCGACAGTTCCCAAGGTGACCGTCGTACTGAGAAAGGCTTATGGCGCAGGCTACTTCGTGATGGCCGGCCGGCAGTACGAGTCCGACCACCTGGTCGCCTGGCCAAGTGCGGAGTTCTCGGTGATGGGCCCGGAGGGTGCGGTCAACATCCTGTTCCGCCGGCAGCTGGCGGCGGCTGACAGTGACGAGGAGCGGGCAGCGCTGCGGGCCGAGCTGGTCGCCGGCGTACGCGCCTCGATCGACCCCTACCTCTCGGCCCGGATGGCCTACGTCGACGACATCATCGACCCGGCCGACACCCGGCGGCACATCGTGCACGGCCTGGAGCTCTCGGCAGCAAAGCGGGTGCGCCGGCCGGTCCGCAAGCGGGGCGTGACGCCGGTCTGAACCGGCGGTGCGGGGGTGGCCGACGTTCTAGAGTCCGAGCCATGCCACGCTCTCCGACGCGCATCCGCCCGGCGCGGCTGCTGGCTGCCGCGCTGCTCTGCGTCGTGGCGATGGCCTGTCTGCTCGGTGCGCTGGCCGTGCTGCCCGGCAACGTCGCGCACTGGCAGGCGACCGGCCGTGCGCCGTCACTTCTGTGGCCGTTGCTCGTCGTCGGCGCAGCCGTCCTGCCGGCGCTGGCCGCGGCGGGACTGCTGGTCTACGAGGTGGCTCGCCGCCCCCGCCCGTCCTGACTCACCCGACCGAGAGGCACCCGCCATGTCGCTGACCGACGCCTGCATCGTCACCGACGCCATCTCCGGCGCCGTGGCGAACAAGGCCCAGCACCCGGCGATCCCGTACACCCCCGAGGAGTACGCCGCCGAGGCGCGCCGGGCCTTCGACGCGGGAGCCACCGTCGTCCACATCCACGCGCGCAAGCCGGACGGGACCCCGAGCGTGGCCGTCGCCGACTACCGCGCGATCACGTCGGCGATCCTGGCCGAGGTACCGGAGATCGTCATCAACTACTCGACCGGCACTGTCGGCATCCCGATGGCCGAGCGGGTCGGCCACATCACCGAGCTCACACCGGAGCTGGGTGCGCTGAACATGGGCTCGATGAACTATGCGAAGTGGTCCTCCCGGCGCAAGGAGTGGGTGTTCGACTTCGTCTTCGAGAACTCGTTCAAGGACATCACCTACCTGCTGGAGAAGATGGCCTCGGTGGGAGTCAAACCCGAGTGCGAGTGCTTCGACGTCGGCCACGTCGAGAGCGTGTTCCCCCTGATGGAGGCGGGCCTGCTCACCACGCCCATCCAGTTCTCCTTCATCCTCGGTGTGCTCGGCGGCATCGCCGCGCACCCCGACAACCTGGCGCACATGGCCAAGCGGGCGCCCGAGGACTCCACCTGGGAGGTCATCGGCGTCTCCACCGACCAGTGGATGCTCATCCAGGCGGCCGCCCAGCTGGGGGGCAACGTCCGGACCGGGCTCGAGGACAACTTCACCCTCCCCGACGGCACCAAGGCGACAGGCAACGGCGAGCTGGTCGAGGAGGCAGCTCGTATCGTCACCCTCGAGGGCCGGCGGGTGGCCACGCCCGACGAGACGCGCACCCTGCTCGGCCTGCCCCTCCAGCCGCGCCGCGCTCCACAGCTCGTCGCAGTCCGCTGAGCCGAGACCGCCGAGGAGCCCGTCCGTGCCCGTTCCGCCTCCCACGCCCGACACCCGGTGGCGCTGCTCGTTGTGCGGCAACCTGACGAGGTTCGACGTCATTCGGACGACGCGGGCCCGTGAGTTCGTCCACGTCGACCTGGCCGGGGCAGCCGCCGTGGAGGAGCGCGAGGTTCTCGGCGACGTGCTGGAGCACGTGACCTGCCGGTGGTGCAGCGCCGTGGACACGGTGGTGCTGGTGCCCCGGCCCGGTGCCGAGCAGCCGGTCGTCCCTCAGGGCTAGCCGGTCACGGCAAACTGTCCGACCCTCTCGCTAGCGTTCTGGTCCGGGCCAGCGCCGCGCCCTTCTCCGGGGCGCGCGGGCGACATCGGCGAGAGGGCACCTGATGCTGATCGACTGCGACACCTGCGCCGTGCGAGGGCCGGCCTGCGGCGACTGTGTGGTCACCGTGCTGCTCGGGGCACCGCCGGGTGGCATCGAGATGGATGAGTCCGAGCGGCAGGCGCTGGCCGCGCTGGCCGACGGCGGCCTTGTTCCGCACCTGCGCCTGGTCGCGCGGGGAGCCGGCAACCCCGCCCACGCTGCCGGCGCGCCTGGCCGCGCCGCCGGCTAGCGGCCTGACCAGGGCAGACAGGCCCGGCCTATCTGCGAGGTGACATCGGGCAGCCTCGGAGTTTGCGTTCGTCCCGATTCGGACACTAGTGTCTGTCGCGGTCAGCCCGCCGGCTTGTCGCTCACCGGAGTGACAGCGGACTGGCCACCGCCGAGTCTGCTCGGGCCCGATACCGGCCCGACGGAGCCGGGGACCCACGTTCTCTGGGGTGAATCGGCGCCGCACCACGGGCGCCGTAGGGCCAGTCTTCCCGCCCGAACCCGTCAGCTGACCTGGTAGGCGGTCAACGGAAGAGGAGTGCCGCCTCCGTGGCGACCCGTACCCACGCGCGTCCTTTGCGCCTGCTGCTCGCGCTCACCGCCGTCTCCGCCACCGCTTTCGGCCTCCTGCCGCTGGCGGCCCAGGCGGAGCCGACCCCGTCGCTGGACGCCGTCGCCGCCCAGCTCGACGCTCTTCAGCAGAAGGCCGACCAGGCGGTCGAGGCCTACAACAGCGCCCAGATCGCGCTCGACGCGGCCAGCCGCAAGGCCGCCGCGGCCGCTGCCAAGCTCAGCGCCGAACAGGACCACATCGGCGCTCTGCGCGCCTCGATGGGCCAGACCGTGGCAGCTGCCTACCGCAGCGGTAGCAGCGGCGAGCTCATGACGCTGGTCACCACAAGCAACCCGCAGACCTTCCTCGACCAGGCCTCCTCGCTCGACCGGCTGGCCAAGAACCAGAGCGCCCAGCTCTCCGCTGTGCAGGTCGCCCGCCACCAGCTGGCGACGGACCGGCAGGTCGCCGACCGCGAGCTCGCCGTCCAGCAGGCCAAGCGCAAGCAGCTGGCTGACAGCAAGGCGGCGGTCGAGAAGACGCTGGCCGACACCCAGGCGGTGCTGAGCCGGCTCAAGGCCGAGGACGCGGCGCGGGTCCAGGCGCAGCGCGAGGCGTCGCAGACGCGTTCGGTGGCAGCGGCCGCACCGGCAGCCGTTCCGGACAGCACGCCGGCCGCACCGGCCGCGCAGACGAGCCGGCCGACCTCCGGCGGGGCCGCCAGCGGGCGGGCCTCGGCAGCCGTCCAGTTCGCCTACGCCCAGCTCGGGAAGCCCTACCAGTACGGCGCTGCCGGCCCCAACGCCTACGACTGCTCCGGCTTGACGATGCGAGCGTGGGAGGCGGGCGGAGTCTCGCTCTCGCACTCGTCGCAGGCCCAGTGGAGCGAGGGCCGGCACGTCTCGCAGAACGAGATCCAGCCCGGTGACCTGCTCTTCTACCACTCGCTGGGCCACGTAGCGATCTACGTCGGCAACGGCATGCAGATCGCCGCGTCCACCACCGGCACCCCCGTGCACATGCAGGCCGCGTTCTACAGCGGCTACCAGGGCGCGGTCCGGGTCGACTGAGCGGGCTCTCCTCACGGCGAGCGGGTCGCGGCGGGGTAGGCCGCGGCCGGAAGCCTTGTGGCTGAGGTGCCGGGACGGGACACTCGGGGCGACCGGAACGCCGGAACGTCGCAGGTGGAGGACCGAGTGCGCCAGCTGCACGTGGTCGCGGTCTCCGACGACGGACAGCACCTCGTGCTGGCGACCACGGCGGAAGCGGCGACCGGAGGGTTCCGGGTGGCGGTCGACGACCGCCTGCGGGCAGCGCTTCGGGGCGACCTCGGCCGGCCCGGTCAGCGTGACGTCCGCGTGGAGAGCGCGCTGTCGCCGCGCCAGATCCAGGCCCGGCTGCGCAGTGGCGAGTCCGCCGAGGAGGTGGCCCGAGCCGCCGGCGTACCGCTGAAGCGGATCGAGCGCTTCTCCGGACCGGTTCTGGGTGAGCGGGCCCAGGTGCTCGAGGACGCCCGGTCGGCGACGCTGTCACGGGCCCGGCGCGGCCCGTCCGCCCTGCCGCTCGGTGCGTCGGTCGACCTCGCTCTCGGCGGCGTCGCCGGACTGCGTGCTGAGTCGGTCACCTGGACGGCCGGGCGCCGCGAGGACGGCCGATGGACGGTGTCCTTGAGCTACCTCGCCCGCGGCCGGACCAAGACGGTCCGCTGGCTGTGGGCGCCGGCTGAGCGGGCGGTGACGGCGCTGGACCCCGGCGCGAGCGCGCTCGGCCATGTCGACGAGCTGCCGGCTCCGCGTCGGGC
>JALYXH010000153.1 GCA_030947185.1 Actinomycetota bacterium
CGAACCAGCCGTCGGCAGCGGCCTCCTCGACCAGGTACGCCGCCAGGGCGTCACGCTCCCGTCGCCACGGTCCGGCGTCGGCGCCCTGGCCGCGCGCCTCGGCGATCCGGACCGCCCGGTCGAGGGCCATCCAGCAGTTGAGCTTGGAGTGCACGAAGTGCCGGCCCTCGTCGCGGACCTCCCAGATGCCCTGGTCGGGCTCCTTCCAGCGGTCGACCACGATGTCGGCCAGCCCGGACAGGAAGGCCCAGTTGTCGTCGGTCAGCTCGCCGCCCAGCCGGCCGAACAGGTACGCAGACTGCAGCAGCTGCCCGTAGCAGTCGAGCTGCAGCTGCTTCACCGCGCCGTTGCCGACCCGCACCGGCCGAGAGCCGCGATGGCCGTCGAGATGGTCCAGCTCGATCTCCGGCAGCATCCGCTCGCCGCAGATGCCGTACATGATCTGCAGGTCCTGCGGACGGCCCGCGCCGGTGCGCTCCAGCCAGGCCTTGAAGGCGGCCGCCTCCTCCTCGAAGCCGAGCACGACCAGCGAGCACAGCGTCAGGGTGGCGTCGCGGATCCAGGTGTAGCGGTAGTCCCAGTTGCGCTCACCGCCGATCTCCTCGGGCAGGCTGGTGGTGGGGGCCGCCACCACGGCACCGGAGGGCGCGTAGATCAAGGCCTTCAGCGTCAGTGCCGAGCGCAGCACTTGCTCCCGGTAGTCCCCGTCGTAGGCGCAGTTGGCGAGCCAGTGCCGCCAGAAGTCGATGGTCTGCTGGAGCCGGTCAGCGAGCTCGGCCTCGCCCGGCATGTCCTCGGGCGCGCGCTCCTCGACCGACGGCGACCAGGCCACGTCGACCCACGCCGACTCGTCCGCCGTCAGTGACCAGGAGCCGCTGATGGCCTCGGGGTGACACTGCAGCGGCCGGGTCGCGCTGACCCAGAGGGCGTCGGCGCCCCCGACGATCTGCCCCGTCGTCGGGGTCGCGCAGCGGAACCGCGGCACGAACCGGCCGTACTCGAAGCGGGGTGTCAACGAAACGTCGACCGAGACCGTGCCGTCGGTGCACCGGAGGCGTCGCAGGATCGACGCGCACGGTCGGACCTCGCCCGGCGTGGGACCGGTTGCCTGGACCGGCATGCAGTCGGTGACCTCCAGGACGCCCTGTGCACAGGTGAACGTGGTCACCAGCACATTGGTCCCGTCGAGGTAGGCGCGGCAGATGCTGGTGACGTCGTGCGGCCGGACGTCGAAGGACCCGCCGCGCTCCTCGTCGAGGATGCGGCAGAACACCGACGGGGAGTCGAAGCGCGGGAAGCAGGCCCAGGACACGCTGCCGGCCTTGTCGATCAGTGCCGAGGAGTGACAGTCGCCGATCAGAGCATGATCGGCGATGGCGCGCATCGTCGCAGCCTAGGTGAAAGGGCGGCCCGCGGTGAGGGCTTCCGGCGAGGCGGTCGGGCCGGCACTCGACGGCTGCGGGCAGCTGCCCCAGAGGCCGCGCCGGGCCTGCCGTGCGTCGTCCTCGGCTGAGCGGAGAACCGCGATGAAGCGGTCGTTGGGCGGATAGAGCACGGCGCGGGCGTAGCCGTCACGGACCGCAGCCTCGTCGTAGAACGTGCCGTCGGCTGTCCAGAGGTAGACGAGCAGCCGACCGTACCTGTCCCGCAGCTCGCGGTCGGCCGCCGCCCAGACCGTCGCACCGACGGGCAGCCGGCGGGCGGCGTACTCGCTCGCCTGCGGCCCGAAGCACTCGACGGTACCGAACACCTCAGGTGTGTTGATCTCGAGGATCCGGACCTTCGTGCGGCCGGGCAGCGGGACGGCACCAGCGGCGTCGGTCCCAGCCAGCCAGACCGTGTCGCCGTCGACGTGAGCGGCCACCGTTGCCGGTGTGGCGTCAGGGGGTACGCCGGTCGGCCGGCCAACGGCCGCAGGCGCGGTTGCGGGGGCGGCGCTGCGCGTGGCAGCGGAAACGGCCCGGCCCGGGTCAGCCGGCGGCGCACCGCGGCAGCCGGTCAGGCAGGCCAGCGCAACTGCCGCGTGGGCCACAGCGGTACGGGTCACCACCGCAGTCTGCGGTCGCCGGCGCGGCCGCGGACGGCGTGGCGAGCATCCGTGGAGGGGCGGCCGGCGCTCTCAGCCGGCACGTGAGGGCTGGGGCTTGGGCTGCCTACTTGGCGTACTCCGTCGCGCGCGACTCGCGCACAACGGTCACCCGGATCTGGCCGGGGTAGGTCAGCTCCTCCTCGATCTGCTTGGCCACGTCGCGAGCGATGACCTGCGCCTGGATGTCGTCCACGGCGTCGGGCAGCACCATGATCCGGATCTCCCTGCCGGCCTGCATCGCGAAGACCTTCTCCACGCCCTCCCGACTGCCGGCGATCTCCTCGATCCGCTCCAGCCGTTTGACGTAGCTCTCGAGTGACTCCCGCCGGGCCCCCGGCCGGCCCCCGCTGATCGCGTCGGCGGCCTGGGTGAGGACCGCCTCGACAGTACGCACCTCGACCTCGTTGTGGTGGGCCTCGATGGCGTGTACGACGTCGTCGTTCTCGCCGTACTTGCGGGCGATCTCGGCGCCGATCAGCGCATGGCTGCCCTGGACCTCATGCGTGAGGGCCTTGCCGAGGTCGTGCAGCACCGCGCAGCGCTTCAGCAGCTGGATGTCCATCCTCAGCTCGGCCGCCATCATGCCGGCCAGGTGGGCCGACTCGACCAGGTGCCGCAGCACGTTCTGCCCGTACGACGTGCGGTAGCGCAGGCGCCCCAGCAGCGCGATCAGCTCCGGGTGGACGTCGGTGAGGCCCACCTCCACCACCGCATCCTCGCCGGCCCGGATGCAGAGCTGGTCGACCTCGGACTTGCTGCGCTCGTAGACCTCCTCGATCCGGTGCGGGTGGATCCGGCCGTCGAGGACCAGCTTCTCCAGCGTGAGCCGACCCACCTCCCGGCGCACCGGGTCGAAGCAGGACAGCAGGACCGCCTCGGGCGTGTCGTCGATGATCAGGTTGACGCCGGTCACCGACTCGTAGGCCCGGATGTTGCGGCCCTCGCGTCCGATGATCCGGCCCTTCATGTCGTCGCTGGGCAGGTGCAGGACGGTGACCACGGACTCGGCGGTCTGCTCGCTCGCCACCCGCTGGATGGCCAGGGTCACGATCTTGCGAGCGCGCTCCTCGCCGGTCTCCTTCGCGTCCGCCTCGATGTCGCGGACGATCAGCGCGGCCTCACGCTTTGCCTGGTTCTCGATGACCTTGACCAGCTCGGCCTTGGCGTCGAGCGCCGTCAGCCCGGCGGTCCGCTCGAGGACCAGCCGACGCTCCTCCTCCACGTCGGCCAGCTCGGCGCGCTTGCGGGCGATTCCCGACTCGACATCGGCGAGTTCGCGGTCGCGCGCCTCGACCCGTCTGCTCTCGCCGTCGAGGCGCTCCTCCCGTTCGGCCAGCCGGTGCTCGCGCCGCTCGAGATCCAGGCGCACCTCGCGCATCTCGTCCTTGGCCCCGCGGACCTCCTCGTCGGCGGCGCGACGGACCTCAGCTGCCGTGGCTGTCGCCGCCAGCTCCGCCTCACGCCGGGTCGCCGCGGCGTCGACCTCGGCCGCCCGCCGTACGGCGGCTGCCTCCGCGGCCACCTGCTGCCGCAGCTGCATGGCCTCCTGGGCCAGTAGATCCTCCGCCGGTCCGGCCTCGGCCGGCGGACGCTGAATCAGGCCGGGGCCGGCCTCGCCGGCCGGAGCAGGTCGCCCGGCGCCGACCTGACCACCGGAGCGGACAGCGCGACCGCGGCGGCCGACGAGCAGTGCCGCCCCCACACCGATGAGGACGGCAACGGCGATGACGGGGAGGAGTGCGAGCGCCGTCATGTCCGACCTCTCCCGTGCCGGCCGCGGCGCTCGCCGGGGTCCCTCGCCAGCCGGGTCGTCGGTGACCCGCTGCCTGAGGAGGTCACAAGCGATGCCCGGGCACCGCGTGCGGCGGAGACCGGGCAGAGATCGTCGGTCGGGCGAACCGTAAGCGGCTCGCGGGAGACGGCGGAATCTGGGCGTGCTGCGCTGAGCGTCTAGATGTGTCGGTAGTCAGGTCGCGCTGTCAGAGAGTCAGTAGGGCCTGTCTTAGCTATGACATCCGCGTGAACGCGGACAGAACTCCTCAGGAGTCGAGGTTAAGCCGCAGGTGGGAGGGGGTCAAGGCACGTCAGGGTGGGTCAGCTCCATCCGACAGTCAAAGATCGTCCGCGTTAGGGTCGTGCTCCGGCGCGAGGACGTCGACCACAACCGCTGGCACCCTCTCGGCCGCCAGTGCCGCCCGCACTGCTGTCATGGCGACCGCCCCCGAGTACCCCTTGCGGGCCAGGAACCCAGCGGTACGACGGACGCGCACCTCTGTCGGCTGGCTTGCGGTCGCCGCCAGCCGCCGAGCCGCCAGCCGTAGTGCGGTGCTCGACTCGTCCTCGTCCCGAACACCTGAGACGGCTTCGGCCAGGACGTCCTCGGACACTCCTCGCTGTCGCAGCTCATGGGACAGCGCCCGCCTGGCGAGTCCGCGCCCGGCATGTCTGCTCTGCACCCAGGCACCGGCGAAAGCGGCGTCGTCGAGCAGCCCGACCTCCGTATAGCGATCGAGCACCTCGCTCGCCACGTCGGCGGGGATGCCTCTCCGGCGCAGGGCTTCTTCGAGCTGGGCCCGCGTCCGGGGTGATCCGGTCAGCAGCCGAAGGCAGACCGAACGAGCGAGCGCGGCGGGATCGGAGGGCTCGCGCCCGGCCGCCGACTCGGTGCCAAGAGGCCCGCCGGCTCGCCCGGACCGCCGCCGGAAGGTCATGCCCTCGATCCGCTTCACAACCTAGCCGGCATCAGAAGTTGACCGGCATCAGAAGTCGACCGGCACCGGCGCGACAGCGCCCAACCCTGGCACGTCCTTGACTCCGTCGACCACGTCCAGCACCGCTCCGATGCCGAGCTTCTCCTTGATCCTCTTCTCGATCTCGTTGGCCAGGTCGGGGTTGTCCCGCAGGAACGCGCGGGCATTCTCCTTGCCCTGCCCCAGCTGATCGCCTTCGTAGGTGTACCAGGCGCCCGACTTGCGGACGATGCCCTGGTCGACACCGACATCGATCAGGGAGCCTTCGCGGCTGATGCCCTGCCCGTAGACGATGTCGAACTCGGCCTGCTTGAACGGGCTGGCCAGCTTGTTCTTCACGACCTTGACGCGGGTCCGGTTGCCGACCGCCTCGGTGCCGTCCTTCAACGTCTCGATCCGGCGGACGTCGAGCCGAATGGAGGCGTAGAACTTCAGCGCCTTGCCACCAGTGGTCGTTTCGGGAGAACCGAACATCACCCCGATCTTCTCGCGGAGCTGGTTGATGAAGATCGCAGTGGTGCCGGAGGTGTGCAGGCCGCCGGTGATCTTGCGCAGCGCCTGGCTCATCAGCCGGGCCTGCAGGCCGACATGGCTGTCGCCCATCTCGCCCTCGATCTCCGCCCGCGGGACGAGGGCGGCGACCGAGTCGATCACGATGATGTCGAGCGCGTTGGACCGGATCAGCATGTCGGTGATCTCCAGCGCCTGCTCGCCCGTGTCGGGCTGGGAGACCAGGAGGGCGTCGGTGTCCACACCGAGCGCCTTGGCGTAGTTGGGGTCGAGCGCGTGCTCGGCGTCGATGAACGCCGCGATGCCGCCGGCCGCCTGGGCCTGCGCGACAGCATGCAGCGCGACAGTCGTCTTGCCTGAGGACTCCGGACCGTAGATCTCCACCACCCGCCCGCGCGGCAGGCCGCCGATCCCGAGCGCGACATCGAGAGCGATCGAGCCCGTCGGGATGACCGAGATCGGTACGTGCGCCTCGTCCCCCAGACGCATGATCGAGCCTTTGCCGAACGACCGGTCGATCTGGGCGAGCGCCGTCTCGAGAGCCTTCTCGCGGTCCTGTCCAGCCATGGGTCCCTCACCGGGTCGTCGTGTCAGGCGGTCGGGACCGACGCTAGGGCGGGGCACCGACAGTTCCTCGGGCAGCCGGCCGGACTGTGGATGCGCCGCCTGCTGTGGACGAGACGCTAACCGAACACACGTTCGAGCGATCGGAACGACACGCCGTACCGCTCACCGCTGGCCGACCGGCACCTCGAAGGCGTCGCAGACGGCCAGCCAGACCCGCTTGGCGTCCTCACCGGCGGCCAGCGCTTCGGAAACCGTGCGCCCTCCCAGCGTGCGCAGCACCTGGTCGCGCGCGATGGACTCGGCGTACGCCGGGCCGAACCGCCGCTCCATCCGCTGCCAGAAGTCTGTGAGCCGCACCGGCACAGGGTAGGCCGAGGCGGGCCCGGGCCGGCCGGCGCGGGTGGAGGGCAGGCCGCCCCGCGCCGACAGGAAACCGTCGCCCGCCCGATAGAGAATCCACGTTGTGACCGCCCTGGACCGCTTCTCCCCTGCCACCCGAGCGTGGTTCACCGGCGCGTTCCAAGCACCGACCGCGGCGCAGGACGGCGCCTGGGATGCCATCAGCAGCGGAAGCAACGCGCTCGTGGTCGCCCCCACCGGCTCGGGCAAGACATTGGCCGCCTTCCTGTCCTCCCTCGACCGGCTCGCCGCGCAGCCGGCGCCGACCGACTCCAAGCGCCGCTGCCGCGTGCTCTACGTCTCGCCGCTCAAAGCCCTCGCCGTCGACGTCGAGCGCAACCTGCGGGCCCCGCTCACCGGCATCCGGCAGGCGGCCACCCGTCTCGGCCTGCCGGTCCCCGACATCACCGTCGCCGTCCGCAGCGGCGACACCAGTGCGGAGGACCGCCGCCGGATCGCGACCTCCCCGCCCGACATCCTCATCACAACCCCCGAGTCGCTGTTCCTCATGCTCACCTCGCGTGCCCGCGAGGCCCTCCGCGGCGTCGAGACGGTGATCGTCGATGAGGTGCACGCGGTCGTGGCGACCAAGCGCGGCGCCCATCTCGCCCTGTCTTTGGAGCGGCTCGACGCCCTGCTCGACCAGCCCGCCCAGCGCGTCGGTCTGTCCGCGACGGTCCGGCCCCTGGAGGAGGTCGCCCGCTTCCTCGGCGGTGCCCGCGAGGTGGTGACTGTCCAGCCGCACGCCGCCAAGACGATCCAGCTCGAGGTGGTCGTCGCCGTCGAGGACATGGGGGCGCTGGGCGAGGGTCTGGGTGGACCACGAGCCGGCGGTTCCGCAGCCGGGCCCGAGGAGCGCGCGTCCATCTGGCCGGCCGTGGAGAGCCGGATCGTCGACCTGATCGAGACCCACCGGTCCACGATCGTGTTCGCCAACTCGCGCCGCCTGGCCGAGCGGCTCTGCGCCCGTCTCAACGAGATCGCCGCCGATCGGGCCCTGCTCCGCAACGGCGTCCAGGACCTCGCCGCTCACGACCCGGCGCCACCGGCCCAGCTGATGGCCCAGGCCGGGGTCGGCGCCGGCGCCCCCGCCGAGATCGCCAGGGCCCACCACGGCAGCGTCAGCCGCGAGCAGCGCTCGCTGATCGAGGAGGAGCTGAAGGCCGGCCGGCTGCCGGCGGTCGTCGCCACGAGCAGCCTCGAGCTCGGCATCGACATGGGCGCTGTCGACCTGGTCATCCAGGTGGAGTCGCCGCCGTCGGTGGCCAGCGGCCTGCAGCGGGTGGGCCGGGCCGGCCACCAGGTCGGCGCGGTCAGCCGCGGCGTGATCATGCCGAAGTACCGTGGCGACCTGGTGCAGTCGGCCGTCGTCGCCGAGCGGATGGTCGCCGGCGCCATCGAGTCGCTCGCCTATCCCCGCAACCCGCTCGACGTGCTGGCCCAGCAGATCGTGGCGATGTGCGCGATGGAGCCCTGGCAGGTCGAGGACCTGGCCACCGTCGTACGCCGGGCCGCTCCCTTCGCGGGGCTGCCGCAGACCGTGCTCGAGGCGACCCTGGACATGCTCGCCGGGCGCTACCCCTCCGACGAGTTCGCCGAGCTGCGGCCGCGACTGGTCTGGGACCGGGTGACCGGCACGCTCACTGCCCGTCCAGGAGCCCAGCGGCTGGCCGTGACCAGCGGCGGCACCATCCCCGACCGCGGCTTGTTCGGTGTGTTCCTGGTCGGCGAGAAGGGCAGCCGGGTCGGCGAGCTCGACGAGGAGATGGTCTACGAGTCCCGCGTGGGCGACGTCTTCACCCTCGGGTCCAGCAGCTGGCGGGTGGAGGACATCACCCACGACCGGGTGCTCGTCTCCCCGGCTCCCGGCCAGCCCGGCAAGCTGCCGTTCTGGCACGGCGACTCGCTCGGCCGCCCGATCGAGCTCGGACGGGCGCTCGGGGCGTTCCTGCGCGAGATATCCCGGCTCGAGCCGGCCGAGGCCACCGCTCGGGCGCTGGCGGCCGGCCTCGACGAGTGGGCCGCCGAGAACCTGCTGCGCTACCTCGCCGAGCAGCGCGAGGCCACCGGGCACCTGCCCGACGACCGGACGATCCTGGTCGAGCGGTTCCGCGACGAGCTGGGCGACTGGCGGCTCGCCGTGCACTCGCCCTTCGGCGGCCAGGTCAACGCGCCGTGGGCGCTCGCGCTCACGGCCCGGCTGCGCGAGCGATACGGCGTGGACGTCCAGTCGATGCACTCCGACGACGGCATCGTGCTTCGGCTGCCCGAGACCGAGGAGGCGCCGTCCGCGGCGCTCGCGCTGTTCGAGCCGGACGAGGTCGAGCCCGCGGTCCAGGCGGAGATCGGCGGCTCGGCCCTGTTCGCCTCCCGGTTCCGCGAGTGCGCCGCCCGCGCCCTGTTGCTGCCACGGCGATCCCCCGGCCGGCGCACCCCGCTGTGGCAGCAACGGCAGCGCTCCGCCCAGCTGCTCCAAGTCGCGAGCCAGTACGGCAGCTTCCCGATCGTGCTGGAGACCATGCGCGAGTGCCTGCAGGACGTCTTCGACGTACCGGGGCTGGTCGGGCTGATGCGCGACGTCGTCGAGCGACGGGTCCGTCTGGTCGAGGTGGAGACCGAGCTGCCCTCGCCGTTCGCCCGGTCGCTGCTGTTCGGCTACATCGGCGCGTTCATGTACGAAGGCGACGCGCCACTGGCCGAGCGACGGGCCCAGGCGCTCTCCCTCGACAGCGCCCTGCTGGCCGAGCTTCTCGGCCAGGCCGAGCTACGCGAGCTGATCGACGCCGACGCGCTGGCCGAGGTGGAGGCGGAGCTGCAGCGGCTGACCGAGCAGCGGCGCGCCTACGACCTCGACTCCACCGCCGACCTGCTGCGGGTCCTCGGCGACCTGTCCACACCCGAGGCGATCGCACGTGGGGCGACCGCACCGTGGCTGGCCGAGCTCGAGGAGTCCCGGCGGGTGCTCCGGGTGCGGGTCGCCGGCGAGGAGCGCTGGCTGGCGATCGAGGACGCGGGCCGGGTCAGCGACGCCCTCGGCGTCCCGCTGCCGGTCGGCGTACCCGAGGCGTTCCTCGAGCCGGTGCGCGACCCGCTGGCCGACGTTGTCGGGCGGTTCGCCCGCACGCACGGGCCGTTCGTCCCAGCCGACGCGGCGCGACGGCTGGGCCTCGGGGTGGCGGTTGTCGATGCGGTGCTCGCCCGGCTGGCCGCGACCGGACGGGTGGTGCACGGCGAGTTCCGTCCCGGCGGGTCCGGCCTGGAGTGGTGTGACGCCGAGGTCCTGCGGGCCTTGCGGCGCCGGTCGCTGGCCAAGCTGCGCAAGGAGGTCGAGCCGGCGCCCGTCCAGGCGCTGGCCCGCTTCCTGCCCGCCTGGCAGCAGCTGGGTACGGCGAGCGGTCGCGGCCTCGACACGCTGATGCGCGCGGTCGAGCAGCTGCAGGGTGCTTCGGTGCCCGCGTCGGCTCTCGAGCGGCTGGTGCTGCCGGCCCGGGTGAGTGACTACTCCCCCGCCATGCTCGACGAGCTGACGGCAGCCGGCGAGGTGCTCTGGGCCGGTGCCGGCTCGCTGCCGGGCAGCGACGGCTGGGTCTGCCTCTACCTGGCCGACAGCGCACCGCTGCTGCTGCCGGCGCCCGACGGCGAGGTGTCGCTCACTCCGGTGCACCTCGGCGTGCTCGAGGCCCTGGCCGGCGGCGCGGCGCTGTTCTTCCGCTCCCTCGCCGACCGGGTCGGAGCCGTCGACGACCGAGAGCTGGTGGCAGCGCTGTGGGACCTGGTCTGGGCGGGCCACGTCACCAACGACACCCTCTCGCCGCTGCGCGCGCTGCTCGGGACCGGCCGTGCCCCGGCCGGCCGGCGTACGCCGCGAGCCGCCCGGCGCGGCGGACTGGGCCGGCCCTCGATGCCGGTCCGGACGGGGCCACCCGCGGCC
>JALYXH010000160.1 GCA_030947185.1 Actinomycetota bacterium
ATCCGGACCACCTGGTGCATCTGATGGCGGTACATCGTCGTCCCCCGATCCCCTGGCTCCCGCGGCGCGGGGCGTCGGCCGATCGTCGTACGTCGGCAGGCCGGCGTACATAGTCACTTCGGGAGCACGACCAGCCCCACGACGCCGATGACGTAGACGACCAGAACGGCGATGCTGTCGATGCCGAGACGCGCATGCTCCCTCGCGGGCCGAAACAGCAGCCCGCACAGGTAGATCAGGGTGAGCAGCGCCCCCAGCGCGGTCAGGTAGATGTCAGAAGCGTGCGCGTTGGGGAGCACGGCCTTGCCCGACACCAGGACTGCCAGAAGGAAGAGAACGGGGAGAAAGGCGTTCCCGCCGAAGATGTCGCCGAAGGCCAGCTTGTAGTCGCCTTGGCGCACCGCTGTAAGCCCGGTGCTGAGCTCGGGCAGGGATGTCGCAGCTGCCAGCACGGTGGCACCGAAGAGCACTCCAGAGAGTCCGACGTGGTCGGCGGCGGCGGTGCCGCTCTCCTCGGCGAGCGCGCCGGCGACGAGGGTGACCAGCGCTGCCACCCCGAAGACGGTGGCAGCGCGGACGGTACTGACACCACGCCGGGTCGCCGCCTGCGCGCGCCGGGCCCGCGAGTGGCCACGCGGCTCGGGCTGGCTGTCAGGGGCCTCGCCGCTGTTGGACCAGGGCAGCTGGCTGCCGGCTCGCTGGGTCAGGACCAGCCCCGCTACCCAGATGACAGCGATCACGATGACGTCCGGCGTGAGCCGGAACCGGATGAGCGACTTGGGCAGCTGCGTGCCCATGATCACCGCAACGAGTACGGCCAGGACGGCGGCTCCTTCGATGACCAGTGTGAGGCTGGCGGCCTGGTAAGTCAGCGGCCGACGCTCGCGGACGCCGAACGCGTCGAGCGCGACAAGGACGACGGTCTGAATGGCGATGCCGCCCAGGATGTTGCTGACGGCCACGTCCAGGTGTCCGGACGCGGCGGCCGTGTAGGTGATCGCAATCTCAGGAAGGTTGGTCGCGACGGCCAGCAGGATGAGGCCGCCGAGTGCCTGCCCCAGGTGCAGTCGGTCGGCCAGGACGTCGGTGTTGTCGGACAAGAAGATCCCCGCGACCCAGATGGCAGCCGCACTGGCAGCGAACACCACGAGCTCGGCCCAGAAAGGTATGTGCGGAAGCAGCTGCACGGTCACTCCCTCGGAAGCGCACGGCTCCCGCAGCTCGGTTGCCGCTCATTCGTCGTGGGCGTTTCTCGCCCGACTAGAGGGCTGCTGTGACTGGGTTTGTCACGATAGCGGCTACCGCAGAGCTGGTTTCCCGTCGCTGCTCGACGTACAGCTGGACCCCGCGCAGGTAGGTGATGCGGGCGAGCTCGGCTACGTTCCCGGTGCGTAGATGGGGGTCGTAGCCGTCGGCCCACACATCAAAGGTCTCGGTCATCGGACCCTCGGTCATGGTCACAAGGAGCGCTGTGCCGCCCGACACCCTGGCGAGCGCCGGGGCTGATGACTGTCCGAGAGCAGCTCCGGGCACTCGTCTCCCGATCACCGGAGAACGGACCGTCCCCGGCGTTGCCCACGAGAACTACTGGTTCCGCCGGCATGAAGCGGTCTACCGGGTGCTGGCGCCGTACGCCGAGGGCGCCGTCGTGCTCGAGGCCGGGTGCGGCGAGGGGTACGGCGCGGACCTGCTCACCGCCGCAGCCGCCCGGGTTCTCGCCGTGGACCGGGACGCGCAGACGGTCCGGCACGCGGCTGGTGCCTACCCGCGGCTCGACGTCCTTCGCGCCGACCTGCAGCGACTGCCACTGGGCGACGCTTCGGTGGGGGTCGTCATCACGCTGCAGGTGATCGAGCACCTGCACGACCAGGCGGGTTTCGTGCGCGAGTGCACCCGGGTGCTGGTACCCGGCGGGCTCCTTGTCATGAGCACACCCAACCGGCTGACGTTCTCCCCCGGCCTGGACGCGCCCATCAACCCGTTCCACACCCGGGAGCTGGCACCCGCTGAGCTGGACGGCCTGTTGACACCATTTCTCGACGTGGTCCAGATCAAGGGCCTCCGACACGGCTCGGCGCTCCTCGCCTGGGAGGCGGCCCACGGACCGATCATGGATGCGCAGCTGGCCGGGCCGCCCGACGGCTGGCCGGCGGCCGTCAGCCAGCGGGTCGCGGCCGTCACGGTCGACGACTTCGAAATCGACGCCGGCGAGATCGACACCGCCCTGGACCTGGTAGCCGTGGCGAGGCGCCGGCGATGAGACCCGCGCCCGAGCCGGTCGGCACCTGTTGCGTCGTCCTGCACACGCACCTGCCCTGGCTGGCCCATGCCGGCGCCTGGCCGGTTGGCGAGGAGTGGCTGCACCAGGCGTGGAGCGCCTCCTACCTCCCGCTGGTCCGGATGCTCGGGCGCCTCGCAATCGAGGGGCGGCGCAACCAGCTGACGCTCGGGGTGACTCCGGTGCTGGCGGCCATGCTCGACGACCCCTACTGCCTGCGGGAGTTCGCCACCTGGCTGGGCTTCTGGCAGGTCCGGGCGGAGGGCTTGGCCGGCCGCCGGGAGGCGCACCTGCGCGAGCTGGCTGGTCGCGAGTTCCGGGCTGCGACCGCAGCGCTGGGTGACGCCGAGGGGGCGTGGCGGCACGGCGGCTCGCCGGTGCTGCGCGGTCTGCGCGACGCCGGGGTCGTCGAGCTGCTGGGCGGCCCGGCAACCCATCCGTTCCAGCCACTGCTCGAACCACGGTTGGTGGACGCCCAGCTGCGGGTCGGGCTCGACGACGCAGCCCTACGTCTCGGGAGCCGGCCGGAGGGGATCTGGGCTCCCGAATGCGGCTACCGGCCGGGACTGGAGCAGTCCTACGCGGCTGCCGGCGTAGGCCGGTTCCTCGTCGACGGGCCGACGCTGATCGGGAGCCGCGGCGGCGACCCGGCCAGCACCGCTGACGCCTGGACGGTCGGCGATAGCGACGTGGTCGCCTTCGCGCGCGACCTCGATGTCACCTACCGCGTCTGGTCTCCGCACAGTGGGTACCCCGGCGGTCGCTACTACCGCGACTTCCACACCTTCGACCACGACTCCGGCTTCCGGCCGGCGCGGGTGACCTCCACGAGGACGGGGCCGGAGGACAAGAGGCCTTACGAGCCCGACCTGGCGGCCGGGGCGGTGGCTGCGGACGCTGCCGACTTCGTCGACGTCGTACGCCGGCGGCTGGTCGATCTCGCCG
>JALYXH010000200.1 GCA_030947185.1 Actinomycetota bacterium
CACCGGAGGCTGGGCCGGCACCGGAGGCTGGGCCGGCACCGGAGGCTGGGCCGGCACCGGAGGCTGGGCCGGCACCGGAGGCTGGGCCGGCACCGGAGGCTGGGCCGGCACCAGCGAGCGCGAGCCAGCCCGCCCAGTCCACCGTTGAGCAGGGAGGCACCTGATGCCCGACGAAGGACTCGTCCGCGCGGCCGCGCAGCTGACCGCCGAGGGTGCACTGATCGTGACTCGCGGGGCCATGACCAAGGCCACCGAGATCGGCGTACCGCAGTGCATCGCGGTGGTCGACGCCGGTGGCAACCTGCTGAGCTTCGTCCGCATGGACGGCGGCAAGGTGCTGAGCCAGTTCTCGGCCACCCAGAAGGCGGTGACGGCAGCGTCCAACCGCGCTCCCACCGGCGGCATGGACTCCGACCTCAGCGTGAAGATCTCGCTCGCCACTCAGGGGCGCCTGATCAACGTCAAGGGTGGCCTGCCGATCGAGGTCGACGGCCAGGTCGTCGGCGCTGTTGGCGTCGGCTCGGGGACGGGGGAGCAGGACGTCGACGTGGGGCAGGCCGGGATCGATGCGCTCCTCGAGGCCCTCGGTCGATAGCGCTCGGTCGCGCGCGCACCGTGGACACGGCTCCGGCGGAGATCCGGCACTGCTCCCGCTGTGGCGGGGCGATGACCACCCGCCCCCTGGGCGAGAAGCTGCGCCGAAGCTGCCCCGCCTGCGGTTTCGTCCACTTCCCGGACCCGAAGGTTGGGGTCGGGGTAGTTGTCGTCCACGCCGGTGAGCTGCTGCTCGTCCGGCGCGCGATGGCTCCCGAGCGCGGCAAGTGGAGCATCCCCGGGGGTTTCCTCGACCACGGCGAGGACCCGCAGGTCGCCGCCGTACGAGAGGTGCAGGAGGAGACCGCACTCGACGTCGTCATCGACCGACTGGTCGACGTCTTCTTCAACGCACCGGCTGCCGGGGAGGGGGGCGCCTCGCTGTTCGTCCTCTACGCCGGGACCTACCGCACCGGCACCCCCACCGCCGGTGACGACGCCGACGCGGTGGGTTTCTTCCGGCCGGACGAGCTGCCCGAGCTGGCCTTCGCCAGCACCGCGCACGCGGTCCGGCGGTGGCTGGACGAGCAGGCAGCCGGCCCGCCGGTCTAGGTCAGAGGCAGCCGGCCGGCCGCCGACAGCAGCTCGGCCCGGTTCGCGATCTTCACGCGAGCGCGCCCCTGGGTCGCGCCGAGGGCACGCTCGGCAGCGTCGATGGCCTCCCACCCGGCGTACGTCACGGCCTGAACGCCGCGCTCGGCCAGCAAGGCGAGCAGCGGGTCCGGCTCGTCGGCAGCCACCCGCGGCAGCCGACCGTTATCCGCATCGGCCAGCAACGACGCCACCGTCTCCTGCGCATCGTGCTTGTTGGTCCCGATCACCCCGGTGGGGCCGCGCTTGATCCAGCCGACGACGTACTCACCGGGTGCCACCGATCCGTCCCGCAGGACCCGGCCGGCGTCGTTGGGGATGACGCCGGCACCCTGGTCGAAGGGGAGCCCCGGCAGTGGGGAGCCGCGGTAGCCGACCGAGCGGAGCACCATCTGCGCGTCGAGCACCTCCTCGTCGGCCGCATCGACCACCTGACCGGTCCCCGTCAGCGCCGTTCGCCGCAGCCGTACGCCGGACACCGCCGCCGCCCCCAGCAGCTCGACCGGCCGCAGCAGGAAGCGCAGGTGCAGCCG
Organism: Actinomycetota bacterium; assembly: GCA_030947185.1. Classification (GTDB taxonomy): domain Bacteria; phylum Actinomycetota; class Actinomycetes; order JALYXH01; family JALYXH01; genus JALYXH01. The sequence goes on from JALYXH010000200.1 coordinate 1,719, forward strand.
CCGGGGCGCGCCGGTGAGCGGCCGGGCGGCCCACTCGCGCAGCGTCTCGAGGTTGCGGCGAAGCACCGGCTGGGCAGCCACCGCTGCCTCGCTCGCCTCGTCGAGCAGCAGCTCGTCGGGGCGTACGACGACGTCGACGCCGGCGATCTCGCCCAGCTCGCGCAGCTCCTTGGTCGTGAACTTCGCCTGAGCAGGCCCCCGCCGGCCGAGAACGGAGACGTCGGCGACGCTGCTGCGCGCCAGCACGTCGAGCACGTGGTCGGACAGGTCGGTGGTGCGAAGCCCCTCGATCGGCTTGGTGAGCATCCGCGCCACGTCCACCGCGACGTTTCCGACCCCCACGACGGCGACCGCGGTGGCATCCAGGGTGAACCGGTCGATCGCCGCATCGGGGTGCCCGCAGTACCAGGCGACGAACTCGGTGGCCGAGAAGCTGCCCGGCAGGTCCTCCCCCCGTACGCCGAGCCGGCGGTCGACCGAGGCGCCGTAGGCGTACACGACAGCGTCATAACAGCGCCGGAGGTCTGCGACGTCCACGTCGGCGCCGAGCTCGACGTTGCCGAGGAACCGGACGTGCTCGCCTTCCAGCACCTTCTGCAGGGCGGCGGCGATGGACTTGATCTTGAGGTGGTCGGGGGCCACGCCGTAGCGCACCAGCCCGTACGGCGCCGGCAGGCGATCGACGACGTCCACCGAGGCACCACCGGCGCGGGTCAGCGCCTCCGCGGTGTAGATGCCGGCTGGGCCGGAGCCGACCACTGCCACACGGAGCATCCGTGCACTGTGTCAGCCCGAGCGAGCCAGTGAGAAGCGGGGGCCCCGCCCCGTCGGGTAGTTTCGCCCTTCCTTCCGTCGTCCGTCCCTGTCGAGGTGCCAGCTCTGATGACTGCCAACGCCGTGCAGGTCGACCTGGGCGGCCCCGTCAACGTCATCGACTACGGCGGTGAGGGCCCCACCGTCGTGCTGGTGCACGGCCTGGGTGGCTCGATCGTCAACTGGCGCGACGTGGCACCTCGACTGGCCGAGCGGGCCAGGGTGCACGCCGTCGACCTGGCCGGTTTCGGCCGGACCCGCCCGGCCGGGCGCTCCACGACGGTGGGCGCCAACCAGCGGCTGCTCGACCGGTTCCTCGTCGAGGTGGTGGGGACGCCGGCGCTGCTGGTCGGCAACTCCATGGGCGGTCTCATCTCGTTGCTGGAGACGGCCGCCCACCCGGAGCGCGTCGCCGGCCTGGTGCTGATCGACCCGGCGCTACCCCGGGCCCGCGGCGCCAAGCTCGACCGCACAGTGGCCAAGGCCTTCGCGGCGTACGCGATCCCCGGTCTGGGCGAGCGGCTGCTCGCGCGGCGCCGCGCCACGCTGGGCCCGGAGGGGCTCGTGCGCGAGACGCTGGCGCTGTGCTGCGTCGACCCGAGCCGGGTCTCCCCGGAGCTGGTCGCCGAGTCCGTCGCGCTGGTGCGCGAGCGAATGTCGTTCGCTCGGGCCGATGTGGCCTACATCCGCGCTGCCCGCTCGATCCTGCGGGTGCTGGGCAAGCGGGCGCGCTACTTCGGGATGATCGCGGAGGTCGAGGTCCCCACGCTGCTGCTGCACGGCCGGCACGACCGGCTGGTGCCGGTGCAGTCGGCTCGCGCCGTCGCGCGGATCCGGCCCGACTGGACCTATGTCGAGTTCGACGACCTGGGCCACGTGCCGCAGATCGAGGATCCGCGACGGACGGCCGCCGCCATCCTGGAGTGGCTCGCGGGTCCCGGGGCGTCCGCTGCCGCCGCCGCAACGGCGTCGGGCCTGCCGGCCGGTAGGTCGTCGTAACGGCTGCACGGGCCACCGCCGGCCGGGCATGCTGAAGCGGCGATGAACCCCCTCCGGCGCATCCAGTTCGGCTTGCTGGCCCTGCTGTTCGTCATCGTCGGCGGGACGGCCGGCTACGTGGTCCTCGGGTTCACCTTCCTCGAGGCGCTCTACCAGACCGTGACCACGATCACGACCGTCGGCTTCCGCGAGGTGCGCCCGCTGGGCGCCGCCGGTCAGGTCTTCACCATCGTGCTGATCCTGGTCGGGGTCGGCACCGCCCTGTACACCTTCGGTGTCCTACTGGAGAGCCTCATCGAAGGCCACCTCCGCGACGTGATCGGGAGGCGCCGGATGGATCGCACCATCGCCGGTATGAGTGGGCACGTGATCATCTGCGGCTGGGGCCGGGTCGGGCGGGCCACCGCCCGCTATGTCACCGGCGCTGGCGGTGAGGTGATCGTCATCGACCGCAGCGAGGCGCGGCTGGCCAACGTCCCGCACCCGACGATCCACGGCGACGTGACCGACGACGACGTCCTGCGGCGGGCCGGCATCGAGCGGGCCAAGGCGCTGGTGGCTGCGCTGGAGACCGACTCGGACAACCTCTACGTCACGCTTAGCGGGCGGGTGCTCAACCCCGACCTGACGATCATCGCGCGGGCCAGGACCGACTCCTCGGAGGCCAAGCTGGAGCGGGCCGGTGCCAACCGGGTGGTCAACCCGCAGCGGCTCGGCGGCGACCGGATGGCGGCCTTCGCCACGCAGCCGCATGTGGTGGAGTTCCTCGAGGTCGTGATGCACGACGGCTCTCTCGAGTTCCGCTTGGAGGAGGTCGTGGTGGCGGCCGGCTCGGCGCTGGACGGGCGCTCGATCCGGGAGGCGCACATCCGCGACACCACGGGTGCCCTGCTGCTCGCCCTGCGCGATGGTGGCGGCTTCCTCACCAACCCACCGCCGGAGACCGTGATCCGACCGGACCAGATCCTGATCGCGATCGGGACGGAGGAGCAGCTCGCAGCGCTCCTAGCCGCCGCCGGCAAGGCCGGCTGACCCCGCCGACCAGGCGCACGACAGCGCCTGGCGTGCTAGAGTGTGCGCATGAGCTCACTGTCCTCGGTCCTGGCGGACGCCGGCCTGCGGGTCAGCGAGCCCGCCTTCGCGAAACTGGTCGCCGATGCGTTGCACGAGCTCGGCCCGGCTGCTGCGGAGGAGCCGCGTACCGGTCTGTCCCGCCGGGAGGCCACCGCGCTGGAGGCCGTCGGCGCCGACCTGTCCCCCCGCGGCGTCCAGGAGCCGGACCCCCGGGCCGAGGCTGCGGCCGCCTTCGCCGCTCTGCTCGCCGGGTCGCTGTCGGTCGCCGCTGTCGCCCGGGCGCTGGCCGTTGACACCAGCCGGGTGCGGCATCGTCTGGCCGCCCGTCAGCTGCTCGGCGTGCGGCGGCCGACCGGCTGGCGACTGCCGGCGTACCAGTTCCGCTCCGACGGTCGTCCGCTGACCGGTCTCGGACCGGTCGCGGGGGG
>JALYXH010000012.1 GCA_030947185.1 Actinomycetota bacterium
CGTAGGCGGCGGCCACCGACGCAGCGCCGCCGGCCGGACCGGTGTAGGCCCACGGCCGGAAGTAGTCGAAGCTCGTCGACGGCTTGGCCCCGACGCCCTTGAGGTAGTAGTCGAACCAGGCCCCGAAGATCGCGCCCTGGTAGGTGCTCAGCAGCGGCGTGGCGTCACCGGAGTCCAGGGCGTTGACGTTCTCGCCCTTGGCCGGGCCGATCCGGCTGTGTCCCCAGGACTGCCACATCATCTTGGCCGGCACGCCGCGCGCCTTGAGCTGGAGATAGTTCGCAGTCGCCTCCTGCAGGTCGAACAGCGAGTCGGCCTCGCCCTGGCCCAGCAGGGTAGGGATCGTGATCTTGTCCAGGTACGACGAGACCGACGACCCGTGGAAGTACGCGGTTGCCGGCGGGTCCAGGTAGCCGCGCGTGCCGGTCAGCTGCGCGTCGCAGGTCTGCGGCTGGAAGCCCGGGCAGGTGGCGTCCTCGAGGTGCGGCGGCACCAGCGGGTTGCCGCCCTGCTGCTGCGCCACCGCAGCGGCGCCGAGGGCGAAGAAGAACTCGTCCCACTGGCGCTTCTGCACGCCGGGCTGGCCGGGCGCCAGCGACTCCGGCGTCACCCCGCCGTTGCCGGGTGCCAGCGAGTAGGGCAGGTCGTTCCAGGTGATCAGCGGGATGATCGTGTCGATCCGCGGGTCCACCGACGCGGCGGCGAACTGGATCTGCCCGCCGTACGAGCCGCCGATCATGCCGACCCGGGGGTCGAACGGGTTGTCCTTGCCCGTCGTCCCGTCGTGCGCGGTGGTGTCCTTGCGCACCGGCGGCGACGGCACAGGGCCGGACCAGCCGGCCGCCGGGTTGAACGTGGTGAAGGCGATCCCGGGCGCGCCGCCCAGGAAGCTCACCAGCTGCTTGGCGGCCTTCCCGTCGTACGCCGGGTTGTCGTCGGTGATCGGGCAGCCGGACCCGCCGAAGCCGAGCCCGGAGTAGCTGAGCACGACGTAGCCGTGCTGGGTGAAGGCGGTGGCGATGTAGGCCTGGTCGTTCTTCGAGCCACCGAAGCCGTTGGTCGCCAGGATCGCGGGTCCGGGGCGGTCAGCGGTGACGTCGGCGGGGACGTAGAGGTCGCCCACGACGTCGCAGAGCCGGTCATCGGGTCCGGTCGCCACCCTGAAGTGCAGCGTGGTCTTGCTCACCGGGACGGCGGCGCTCGCGGGGGGCGAGCCACCCGCCACGACGAGCAACGGAGCGACGAGCAGGGGAAGCACGGCAACCAGGGCCAGACGCGGACGCATGGGGCTTTATACGCCAAGCCGACCCCTCGGGGGGCCGCCTCGAGCGGCCGCCTACCCGCGCAGCCGGTCGCGGATTCGTGCCATCCCGGCGATCCAGCGATCCCGGTCGGCGGCCCGCCGCTGGTCGTAGCCGGCCACCTCCGGGTGCGGCAGCACCAGGAAGCGGCCGTCCATCATCGCCACGACCATCGCGTCGGCGACCGCCGCCGGCTCGACCAGCTCGCCGGCCGCGAGCGTCGCCGAGTGGGCCCCTGCGCCCGCGATCATCGGCGTACGCACGCCCTGCGGGCACAGGCAGGAGAACCCGACGCCGCTGCCGGCGTAGGAGATCGCGAGCCACTCGGCGAGCGCGACGGCGCCGTGCTTGGTGACGCTGTACGGCGCGGAGTCCATGTTCGTCAGCAGGCCGGCGGCGGACGCCGTCACCGAGAAGTGACCGCGACGGCGCCGGGCCATCGTGGGGAGCACCGCGCGGGCCGCGTAGACGTGCGCCAGCACGTGGACCTGCCACGAGCGGGCCCAGTCGTCGTCGTCCCCCAGGCCCTGCCCGCGCGAGACCCCCGCGTTGGAGCAGTAGATGTCGATCGGCCCCAGCCGTTGCTCGACCTGGGCGACCAGACGGGTGACGGCCGCCTCGTCGGTGACGTCGGCGCCCGCACCGAAGGAGCTTCCGAGCCCGTCGGCCACGGCCCGAGCCGCCTCGCCGTCGCGGTCGACCACCGCCACCTGGGCGCCGTCGTGGGCGAACCGCTCGCACAGCGCCCGCCCGATCCCGCTGCCTCCTCCGGTCACGATCGCTACCGCTCCGGCCAGCTTCATCCGCTTGCTCCGATCGGTGTCGACGGCCGGTGGACGACCGTGCGCCGCCACCGTGACACGGTGGACCGTGCCGCGGTCACCGTGAGCCTGAACGACACCGTTGCGCCGCGACTGCTGAAGGGCTGAGCACGTGTGGTGGCACATCCTGATCGGCGTAGGCGCCGGGCTGGTGCTGCTCTGGCTCGCGCTGATCGTGACGTTCGCCGTCACCCGGCCGCGCGGCCAGTCGATGACCGAGATGCTGCGGCTGCTGCCCGACGTACTGCGGCTGATCGCCCGGCTGACGCGGGACCGGACGCTGCCTCGGGGCGTGCGCTGGCGGCTGGGCCTGCTCGCCGTCTACCTCGCCTCGCCCATCGACCTCATCCCGGACTTCATCCCGGTGCTGGGGTACGCCGACGACGCCATCGTGGTGGCGCTGACCCTGCGCAGCGTGGCGTCCAGAGCCGGTCCCGAGGCGCTCGACCGGCACTGGCCGGGCTCGCCCGACGGCCTGGCCACGCTGCACGCACTGCTCCGGCTGCCCGAGCCGACACAGCCCACCGGTTCCGGCTCCTCCGTCGAGCCCGACTGACCCGTCGGCTCAGCGCCCTCCAGCCGGGCCGTCACGGTCGGCCCGGGCGTCGCCGTCCGCGGCAGCAGCCTCACTGAGCGCGGCCAGAAGGCGACAAGCGGCTGCCGGGACGGAGCTGTCGCCGGCACGGGCAAGCCGCGCGAGCTCTGCCTGACCGTCGCTCGGTAGCAGTCCGCGGTCCAGCAGGACACCGAGCGCCCGGTTGACCGCGGATACGTCGTCGAGCCGGTTGCCGGTGGTGTCCGTGTCCGCGGCCGCCGGCGGTCCCAGGTGCCCATCGACAGTCGCCCGGCTGGGGTCGATGTCGAGCAGCGCGAGCAGGTCGACGGTCATCTGGTCGAAGGCCCGGGCACTCGAGGCGTGCACCAGCAGTACGGGACGGGCAGCCTCACTCACGCCGGCCCGTCCGCCGGGCAGGCGGAGGTACAGGGACGCCCGGACAGCGCGCAGGTCAGCGGGCTGGGCGACCGCTGTGAACGTGAGGCGTGCGTCCGCGCCGCCCATCGTGACCGACACAGCCACGCAGGACGGGACGCTCCGCTGGACGAGGGCCAAGAGCTCGTCCAGGTCGCTGCTGAGCGCGTCCTCGTCCCCACTCGCTGTTGCCAATCGGCGAAGCTGGGTCGCCACCTCATGTGGCACCACGGCACGGCTCCTGCTGGCGGTGTTGCCCGATGCGCCTGCGGCCGGCACCCGCCACGCTGCTGGTGGCGGTCAGGTACTCGACTCGGCCGGCCCCGGCTGCTTCCCAGGGTGGGCGGATCCGTGTGCTGACTGGACGGGCGGCTGACTGCCCGCTTCATCTGTGCTGCTCGTGCATGCTACGCCGATGCCGAGGTGGCCCTCCCCGGCGTCAGCTGCCTTGGGCATCGACGTGACGGGCCCGGGCCCCGCGGACCGCCTCCCCCAACAGCTCTCTCGCGACCTCGGACAGCTTCTTGGACCTCGCCTGGCTCATCGAGCGGAGCCGGTCGAAGGCCTCGCCGGCGCTCAGCCCGCTGCGGCTCATCAACACGCCCAGAGCCTGGTCGATCTCGGCCCTGCTGGTCAGCGCTTCCTGCAGCTGCACGATCAGGCGCTCGGCCTGCGCCAGCATCTGTGCGTTGGACACGCTGACAGCAGCCGGACCGGCGAATGCCTGCCCCAGCGCGATGGCGCGGGCGTCGAAGGTGCCCTTGGGACGGGCGTAGACGTTGAGCGCTCCCAGCACCCGGTCCGAGATCATCAGCGGCAGCGACAACGCGCTGTGCACGCCCAGTCGCCCCACGCGCGGTCCGAAACGCGGCCACTGTGGCTCGCCGCCGAGGTTGCCGGAGGAGACAGTCTGGCGCTCCGCCACGGCGCTCACGCACGGCCCCTCACCCAGCCCGTACTGGATGTCGTCTACCCGGCGCACGAAGTCCGCCGTGGCCACCACCGTCTGCGGCCGGTCCGCCTCCAGCAGCGTGAGCCCGGCACCCTCGGCACCCGGGATCGCGCGCACGGCGTACGCGGCGACGTGGACCAGCGTCTCCTCCAGCCCGCGATGACCGGTCAGCAGACCGGACAGCCCGGACAGGCTGGCCGCCAGTACGTCTCCGTCGTACACGTCGGACCCCGCTCAGTCGTCAGCGCGTCTGGGCCGAGCGCCACCAACAGCATCGCAAGCCGTTGCCTGCCGCACCAGTCCCATCGCGTGCTGTCTTCTGGACCGGCCTCGCCCGAGCAATTGACACGCGGTTGCTGGGCCAACAGTCAGCCGGAACCGGGACGCCGTTCACGCCGCGTCCGGTGGGCCTCACGCCCTCGTCCGGCCCGTCGGGATCTGTCGCGTTCGACAGGTGCTGCTGTGACCGCCACCAGGCCAGAGTTCCGACCTGAGCCGTATCCACGCGGGCCTTCGCCACGGGCAGCCGACATGCCAGCGGCGATTTCCGACGGTGACGAGCGCTCGTTCCGTCTCGAGGGTACGTCGAAGGCCAGCCCGTGCAGGCGAGCTGGCGAGTTGAGCTGACGGCCGATTTTGCCCTGCACAACCGGGCGCGGATGCTGGTCGGGCGGGGCGAGGAGCTGGTCTACGCCGACCGGAACGTCCGGTTCCCGGCAACCCTGGACGGCCACCCCATCGAGGTGCTGCTCACGCTGATGCTGGCCTGTCAGGGCATCCGGAGCCTGGCCGTCGGCCTCGATCTGATCTCGGAACCCCTGCGCCGAGTCTGAACCGACGGTCTGGTGGCTGGCGCGTCCACGCGAGGGCGCCCGTCACGCCGCTTCAGCCAGCGGGTGCCGCGCCCCGACGATCGACCGTCAGAGCCATGATCACTTCGTCCGGAAACGCCAAGGCCGACCGCCGGCGAACCAGACGCACCTCACTTCCGCTTCGGCGAGTGTCGGGCACATCAGCCGCCTGGCGACCGACCCAGAAGGAGCCCAGGCGCGAGTTCAGGTGTGGCCTAGTCCACCCGATGTCACTGGATGGACGACGAAAGCGCGGTGCCGTCCGGCCGGGTAGATGACGAGGTGACTGGCGTGCTGGCCACGACATCAGTCCGCGGCGCCCTGAACAGGTCTTTCGGGATGGTGACGGCGGCAGTTCTGTCTCTTGTCGCGATCGTGGGCATGGCTTTCGGATTCATCCTGCTGGTTGTCCAGCCGCGCCTGGATACCGCCGTCCTTGCCACCCGTGCCGTCCGTGACGCCCATCAGGGAATGCTGGATCAGGAGACCGGCGTGCGCGGCTACCTGCTGGCCGCGCCCGGCTCGGCAGTGATCTTCCTCGAGCCGTACGACAGCGGTCGTCGGACTGCCAGCGCCGGCTTCGCCGCCGCTGCCCAGCAGATCAAGGGCGACGGCCGGCTGACCGGCCAACTGCACCTAGTTGAGCTTCGGGCCGCGGCTTGGCAAATGGGCTGGGCACTCCCGGCACTAGCAACTGCCGCACCGGCCGGCGGTGCGACCAGCGACCAGTTCCTCGCTCGGGGCAAGCAGCTCTTCGACGACTACCGATCAGCGGAGGGCGCCTTGTTGAAGGCGCTGATCCGTAGCACCGACGACAGGCTGCGGGAACAGCGCGACATCCTGCTGGCTGCCGTGGCGACGGCGTCGGTGGGAGCGCTCGGAGTGGCCGCTGTTCTGATGAGGCAGCGGCGGTGGCTGGAAGCGGGCCTCATCCAGCCGGTTGCGGAGCTGGCACGCACCGTCCATCAGGTCCGAGACGGTCAGCTCGACGGTCATGCGGCTCCCCGTCGACCCGACGTGCCACGCGAGATCGCCGCGCTGCGACGGGACTTCACCGGGATGCTGGAGGCCCTCCGCGCGCATCGGGACGAGACCGCACGAAAGCACTCATCGCTTCAGTCCCTCAGCGAGCTGGACCCGCTCACCGGCCTCTACAACCGCCGCCGACTGTCTGCCGACTTGGATCGAGAGTGCCGATCTGGCCAACGCAGCGGCGAGCCGTTCGCGGTGGTCATGCTCGACGTCGACCATTTCAAGGAGTTCAACGACACTCGCGGTCACCAGGCTGGCGATGACGGGCTCGTCACCGTCGCAGCTGCAGTCCGGGGCGCCATCCGCGCCGCCGACACCGCCTACCGGTTCGGTGGCGAGGAGTTCCTGCTGCTCTTGCGCGGAGCCAGCGGCGCGGATGCCGGTCACGTGGCTGAGCGGGCGCGGGCTGCCGTCGTCAAAGCCACCCTGAGCACTCCGTTGACCATCTCGGCCGGTATCGCGATGTTCCCTCAGCACGGTCAAGGATCCATGGACTTGGTTGGTGCGGCCGATGCAGCCCTGTACGCCGCCAAGAAATCGGGCCGCAACTGCGTAGCGGTCGCTGGTGCTTCCGAAGATCAGCGCAGGAGCGCCAAGGCGACGCCGGGGAGTGCTCACCGCGCACGGTCAGGCAGCTCACCGAGGGCAGCCGATTGACGTGCTCGGGGCTGGCGGTTTGAACAGCCGTGCCCGCCGCCGATCAGAGTCGGGGATTTGCACGAACTAGGTCCATGCGGGTAGGTCGGCCGGCGCTAGTTGCGCGCTTTCGAGTGCGCGAGAATGATCCATGGCGTCGCCGGGCGGCTGGCTAGAGTGATCCATATGACAGCGACAGTCATGCTCGTTGAAGACGACCAAGAAGTTGGTCGCTTCATCGCGCATGCGCTGGTAGACGCAGGGTACCTCGTGACGAAGGCAGTCGATGCTGTCCAGATCCTGCCTCTCGCTCGCAGCGTCCGGCCCGACTTGATCTTGCTCGACCTGACGCTTCCGGGGGGCGGCGGACAGGCGCTGCTCGATCGGCTGCGCTCGAACATGGTGACAGCCACTACGCCGGTCGTGGTCCTCGCCGACGTCGCAACCGTGCAGCCGGCGGCGTTCTATGAGGGCGCGCAAGCAGTCCTCGCCAAGCCCGTTTCCGAGGGACTTCTGCTGGACCTTGTGGCCCAACATTCAGGTCGGCCGGCGCTGGTAGCGCAGGCCCCATCGGCTGTGCTCGCCGACCACACCCGGCTTGAGGCCGTGGAGGCTGTTCGGCGGCTACCGGGGCAAGCGTCCTTCGACCGCTTCACCCGACTAGCGGCCCGGCTCCTTGATGTACCAACCGCGCTCGTTTCGCTCGTGACGGACGATCGACAGGTGTTCAAGAGCCAGACCGGCCTCGGCGAGCCGTGGGCGACGCAGGGTGAGGGACCGCTGTCTCGCTCGTTCTGCCAGTTTGCGGTGGCCTTCCGCGAGCCTCTGGTCATCGAGAATGCCCGCACGCATCCACTCGTAGCTCACAATCTGGCCACTACCAGCATGGACGTCGCCGCCTACTGCGGTTTTCCTCTGATCACGCGGGCCGGACAAGCCATCGGCTCACTCTGCGCAGTTGACTCCCAACCACATCAATGGTCCGAACAAGACGTCGCCGCGCTGCGTGATCTGGCGGACATCCTGATCGAGTACATCGAACTGCAGAGCCGCTCCACCCCGTAGATCCAAAATGACGCCGCGCTCTCGCGTCGGGCAATGCAGGGGCAGGCCCAAGCGTCGCAGGTCAGGCGCAGCCGTGGACTCCGTGCTGTGAGCCGCCAGACGGATCGACCCCGGCACCCGCGCATTGGAGCGTTGATCTTGACCGTTCGCAGGGTCGCAGCTGCGTAGGGGCGGGTACGCGGACATGATCAACCGGCTCGGAGAGCGCGGTTCGGCCTGCGCAGCGGGGTGTCGACCGTCGAGGCAGCAGACCTTCACCGTCGTGCGGACCGGCCCGGTCCAGCCCCGCCGGACGTCGGACTGTGGAGAGACGGCCGGAATTCCACCAGCTGAGCCTCCAGCAAACCCGGCGCAGTTCAGTTGGCCGCTCGCGCTCACCGAGTCGCGACCCCAGCGCGGCCCAGAGATGATCAAGGGGGCAAAAACGCGCCGCCGGGAGGTGCCGGCGACGCGCTGACCTGCGGCTTTACTGGGTGGAGGTGAGGGGATTCGAACCCCTGGCCTCTTCCGTGCGAGCGCCGTTCGAGCCATTTTCGCGACGCGGATGAGAAGCCAAATTTGCCTTCTGAGCTGCGGTTATGCCCCCCGCAAGTGGCCGCTCGAAACCGTGTCTGACCACCAGTTCGCGGCCCAGACGCGGCCCCAGCGCGGCCCCAGCGATCTTGGGTCTCAGCATGATCGGTCACGTTCCGCAGTCAGGTCGCGTTGTCACGCACACGCCAGCCCGGCCACCGGTGCCGGCAACTGTCCTCCCGGACGCGAACCGGTGAACCCCTGTAGCCCAACCACAGAGGGGCGCAGCCCCTGCCAAGTGCCGCGATACTGCCCCATCGGCGGCGGTCGGTAGCGACCGCGGGGCCTTCGCCCTGGCGACTAGGCGGAGTTCTCTTGCGGCTGACTGGTCGGGGGCGGGAACCAGCCCAGCTGAAATGCCTGCCCCAAGTCGTCGCGGTCGGCGCGGTGTTCAACGAGTTGCCCGCTCGCGACTCGGAACCAGTG
>JALYXH010000019.1 GCA_030947185.1 Actinomycetota bacterium
GCCCACCACTGGCCGCCCGCTCGTCGCTGACCGGGAAGCCGAGCAGGCCGCTCTCCCCGCCCATCGAGGCCCACCGCTCGCGGATGGCGCCGTGCACCTCGTGGGCGCCGCTTCCCGGGCTCCAGTACACCGAGCCGCCCTGGAAGACGTTGAACCGACCGGCGCCGTTCGGCGTCCCCTGCTCGTTGCTGAGCGGGTAGCCCAGCAAGCCGTCCTGCGCCCGCAGACCTGACCAGCTGTCCCGGATGGCGCCGTGCACCTCGTACGCCCCGCTGGCCGGGCTCCAGATCAGGATGGCGGACGCGACGATGTTGTAGCGGCCCTGACCGTCAGCCGCCGGCGACTCGTCTGTGAGCGGCAGGCCGACCGCAGCGGGCCCGCCGAGGGCGTCGTAGCGGTCGCGGAGTGCACCGTGGATCTCGTGCGCCCCGGTCCCGGCCGACCAGTAGATCGTCCCCCAGTCGTACCGCTGGACGAGGGCGCCGCCGGGAAGGGCCAGCTCGGCGCCGACCCGGTTGCCGAAGCGGATGTTCGCCGCGACCAGGGCGGTGTACTTGGCCGCTACCGGGTCTGCCGCGACGGTGACGGTGGCGGCCGGGCCCTCCCCCGCCGCGTTGACCGCGACCACCCGATAGCTCCAGGTTGTGTCGTAGGGCGCGGCGTCGACGTACCCGAGACCGGGCTGGCCGACCACCAGCCGCGTCTCGCTCCCACCGGGTGAGCTGCGGTAGACGGAGTAGCCCTTGGGCGGCACACCCGTCGTGGGCGCAGCCCAGGACAGCGACACCGAGTCGGGGTCGCGCCTGGTTGCCACGACGTTGGTCGGGGCGCCGGTCGGCGGCGCGGTGGGCACCAGCGAGGCGGCCCGGACCTCGGCCGAGAGCCCGCTTGCCCCGACGGAGTTACGGGCCAGGACGGCGTAGTAGTACAACTGACCGTCGGTGCCGGTGAGGTCGGTCCAGCTCGGCGAGGGCAGCCCGGCACGCAGGAGCACCTCGGTACCCGACGCGGTGCCGCGGTAGACGTCGAAACTCGCGGCCCGACCGCCGGCCGCGGCGGCGCTCCAGGACAGGGACACCTGCGAGCTGCCGGCGGTGGCGGTCAGGGACACCGGCGCCGCCGGTGCCGTGAGCGGCCCCACATGGGGCAGGTTGCCGTAGAACCGGCCGGCCACCGGGTGCACCGGGTCGCCGTCGAACCCGTATCCGGGGTCGGCGCTGTCGTAGCTCGCGGCCAGCGATCGGAGCTTGGCGATGGCGGCCGTGGGGGCCAGCCCTGCGCACGGCCCCGGACCGCCGGCGTCGCCGAAGCAGCCGGCCAGCAGCCCGGCGATGTGCGGCGCCGCCATGCTGGTGCCGGAGATCGTGGCGTAGCCGCCGCCGAGCCAGGTCGACTCGATGCAGACACCGGGCGCGGCGATGGTGTGGCTTGCCTCGGCCGAACCGAGTGCGGCGTAGTTGGAGAAGGCGGCGTACGCGTCGTCGCGCTCGTTGGGGTCGTCCGCGCACGTCGGTGCCCGCCGCTGTCCCGGCTGTCCGTCACCGTCGGCGACGGCGGTGACGCTGAGCACCTCGGGGTAGGCCGCGGGGAGGGCAGCGGCCAGGTTCGCACCGTCGTTGCCGGCGGCAACGGTGTAGCTGACTCCAGCAAACGTGGCCCGGCACAGGGCCAGGTGCAGCGCGTCGGCGTTGGTGCGGCCGCAGTCGTTGTCGTTTCCGCCCGGGCCGACGACGCTCAGGTTGCCGACCTTGATGTTGAGAGCCGCGGCGTTCGCCGTCACCCAGTCGATTCCGCAGACGAGATCCGAGAAGGTCCCGAAACCGTTGGCGTCGAGCACCTTGACGGCGTAGATCTTCGTGCCCGGAGCGACACCGACAACACCGTTACCGCTGTTCCTGGCCGCCACCACCCCGGCCACATGCGTGCCGTGGCCGTTGTCGTCGTCGGCGGAGGCGACGTTGGTCACGCACGAGTGCGCGTCCACCACGGTGAGGTCGGGGTGGCTCAGGGACACCCCGGTGTCGAGGACGGCGACACCGACGCTGCTGGCCTGGCCGGCGACACCCGCCGCCGAGCTCGCGGCTCCCACCCGGGCCACCCCGGTCGGGACGCGCTCGCCGGTCCCCAGGGGCACCAAGCCGGCGACGTGCACCGGCCGGTCGTCGCCGACAAGTGCCACGTCCGGATCACGACGCAGTCGGTCCAGCTGCCGGGCCGACAGCTCGGCGGCAAAGCCCTTCAGAGCATGGTGGTATCGGTGCTTGCTGCGGAAGCCGCCGGCCGCCTGGTCCCGGTCGACCTTGGTGTCGACGTCGGGCACCGAGTCGCGATAGACCACGACGTACCTGCCGGTCCCGGTCGCACCGGTGGCCGCGGCAGCCGCACCAGCAGGAACCGCCACTCCCGACAGGACAACAGCAGCCGCGACCATGGTCCGGCCGAGAAGCCGGCCGGGTTGCGGGCGCGGCCGGAGACGGCTGCACGGGCTTGACTGCATCAGCCGGCGGGAGTCCTTCGTCGAGTTGGCCCGATGATCGTATGCGACCGAAAAAATGTCCGACATGACGAGATATGGCTAGTCGTGGCGGTCACGCGATGGACCGGCCGCGGGTCAGGCCGGGCGGGACCGCCGCGGCAGGACCGGCGGCGCTGCCGCGCTCACGGCCCGCGGATTTCCACCGGTGCCCTCGAGCCAGACGGTGATGTCAGCCGCCGGCATCGCCTTCGACAGGTACCAGCCCTGTCCGTCGTCGCAGCCGAGGCGGCCGAGGCGGTCCCATGTCCGGGCGTTCTCCACGCCCTCGGCGACCACCCGCAGCCCGAGGGCCGCGCCCAGGTCGATGATCGAGCGGACAATCGTGGCGTCGTCGTGGTCGACGGTCATCCGGGCCACGAAGGACTTGTCGATCTTGATCTCGTGGACCGGCAGCCGGCGCAGGTGGGCCAGGGACGAGTACCCGGTCCCGAAGTCGTCGAGACTCAGCGAGACGCCGAGGGCGGCCAGCGTCCGCAGCGTCATCGCGGCCCGGGCCGGGTCGCGCATCAACGACCCCTCGGTGATCTCCAGCTGGATGCACTGAGCCGGTACGCCGTGCCGCCGCAGGGCCGACTCCAGGAAGACGGCCAGCGCCGGGCCGTGCAGGTCGCGGGCGGAGATGTTGATCGCCATCCGCAGGTTGATGCCGTCGGCACGCCAACGGGCGGCATCGGCGAGCGCGGCCTCGACGACGTACTCCGTCAGCGGGCGCATCAGGCCGGTCTCCTCGGCCAGCGGCACGAACTCCTCCGGACCGAGCAGGCCCCGCTCCGGATGCCGCCAGCGCACCAGTGCCTCGACGCCGACGACGTCACCGCTGGAGAACTGGGCCTTCGGCTGGTAGTGGACCTCGAGCTCACCCTCGTCCAGCGCCCGGCGGAGCC
>JALYXH010000057.1 GCA_030947185.1 Actinomycetota bacterium
CGTTGGCTGCCGCCCTGGCCGGCGCCGGCGTGTGCCGGACCGTCCGCCGGGCGCACGGTCCCGTCGGCGGAGCCCGCGTGGTGCGGGCCGAGCCCGACTGACGGGCGGGCAGCGATGGCGAGCAACCTGGCCAACCTCGAGACCGTGAGCAAGGCGCACGGGACGACGGCCCTTCTGACCGAGGTCTCACTCGGCGTCGCCGACGACGACCGCATCGGGGTCGTCGGGACGAACGGCAGCGGCAAGACCACCCTGGTCTCGGTGCTGGCCGGCAGCCAGCCGCCGGACTCCGGGCGGGTCACCCATGCCGGTGGTCTGCGGGTGGCGGTCCTGCGCCAGGACGTCGCGCTGGACCCGGACGCGACAGTCCGGGACATCGTCGTCGGGGACGCCGCCGAGCACGAGTGGGCCGGCGACGCCGGCGTACGCGGGGTGCTCGACGGGCTGGGGCTGCACGCGCTCGGTCTGGACGCGGTGGTCGGGCCGATGTCAGGCGGCGAGCGGCGGCGCGTTGCACTGGCGGCGCTGCTGGTGCAGGAGAGCGACTTGCTGATCCTCGACGAGCCGACCAACCACCTCGACGTCGAGGGCGTCGCCTGGCTGGCCGCACACCTGTCTCGCCGGACCGGTGGTCTGGTCGTCGTCACCCACGACCGGTGGTTCCTCGACCAGGTCTGCACGACGACGTGGGAGGTGGCGGACGGACGCGTGCACTCCTACCAGGGCGGCTACTCGGCATATGTCCTGGCGCGGGCCGAGCGGGAGCGGGTGGCGGCGGCGGGCGAGGCGCGCCGGCGCAATGCGCTGCGCAAGGAGCTGGCCTGGCTGCGCCGGGGGCCGCCGGCGCGGACGTCCAAGCCGCAGTTCCGGATAGACGCGGCCAACGCGCTGATCGCCGACGAGCCCCCGGCCCGCGACTCGGTCGCCCTGCAGTCCTTCGCCTCGGCCCGGCTGGGCAAGCGGGTGTACGACGTGGAGGGCGTCACGCTGCGCCCCGGCGGCAAGGTGCTGCTCGACGACGTCACCTGGCGGCTCGGGCCGGGCGACCGGATCGGCGTGGTCGGGGTCAACGGCAGCGGGAAGACCTCGCTGCTGCGGCTGCTCCTCGACGAGCTGGCGCCGGCAGCGGGGACGGTGGAGCGCGGGCTGACCGTGCGCGCCGCGTACCTGCCCCAGGAGGTCGCTCCCATCGGCGGCTCCGTCCGGGTGCTGGAGGCGGTCGAGGCGGTGGCCCGGTCGGTCGAGATCGGGGGCGGCCGGACGATGACGGCCTCCCAGCTGCTCGAACGGTTCGGCTTCGGCAGCGACCGGCAGTGGACGCCGGTCGACGACCTCTCCGGCGGAGAGCGACGCCGGCTCCAGCTGCTGCGTCTGCTGATGGGTGAGCCCAACGTGCTGTTGCTCGACGAGCCGACCAACGACCTCGACATCGACACACTCACCGCACTCGAGGACCTGCTCGACAGCTGGCCGGGCACGCTCGTGGTCGTCAGCCACGACCGCTACTTCGTCGAGCGGACCACCGATCGGACCGTCGCCCTGCTCGGCGACGGGCGGCTGGCCGAGCTGCCCGGGGGGGTGGAGCAGTACCTCGAGCTCCGTCGTACGGCGGCAGTCGGCAGTGGTCCGTCACCGGCACCGGTGCGTCAGCGCAACGGCGACACCCGCAGCGCCCGGAAGGAGCTGGCCCGGCTGGAGCGGGAGATCGCCCGGTTGGACCGCCGCGAACAGGCGCTGCACGCCGAGCTGGCCGCGCAAGCGTCCGACCATGTCGCCGTCGGGCGGCTCGACGTCGAGCTGCGGGCTCTGCACGCCGAGCGGGAGCGCTCGGAGGACGCCTGGCTGGTGCTGTCCGAGCAGTCGTAAGAGGGGCCGCGGTGTCGCGCGCGGATGCTCAGGGCTTGAGCACGACCTTGACTTCACCGTCCTGCTTCTTCTGGAAGATCTCGTAGGCGTGCGGTGCCTCGTCGAGCGGCACCCGGTGCGTGGCGAACTCCTCGACTCCGAGCGCGCCCGCGGTCCTCAGCGCCGGGCCGTGCTCACAGGGGTGAGGAGGCCGGGCTTGGCTTCGAGGCCGGACAGCCCGTTCCAGGCCAGGTTGACCAGATGCGCAGCTACCTCGCGGCGCCTGGGCTTGCGGGCCTCCAGCCACCACTGGCCGGTGAGTGCGACCATGCCGACCAGCGCCTGCGAGTACAGGCCGGCGAGCTTCGGGTCCAGCCCGCGGGCCTTGAACTCCCGACCGAGCAGGTGCTCGACCTGGCTGGCGATGTCGCCGATCAGGCTGGCGAACGTGCCGCTGGCCGAGGCGACGGGAGAGTTCTGCAGGAGGATCCGGAAGCCGTCGCTCTCGCGCTCGATGTAGTCGAGCAGTGCGAGGGCGGCCTGCTCGACCAGCTCACGCGAGTTGCCGCCGGACAGGGCGGCCTCGATCCGCTCCAGCAGGTGGGCCATCTCGCGGTCGACGACGACGGCGTAGAGCCCCTCCTTGCCGCCGAAGTGCTCGTACACAACCGGCTTGGATACCCCGGCCGCGGCGGCGATCTCTTCGATGGAGGTCGCGTCGTAGCCCCGGCGAGCGAACAGGCCGCGCGCCACGTCGATCAGCTGCTCCCGGCGCTGCTTACCGGTCATCCGGACGCGCCGTGCGGCCGGCGCCCCTGCGGCCGCGGCGTCGGCGGGTACGGCGCGCAGAGCCGCCTTCCGCTCCGTCACGCGACTCGTCCCGTCATGCAGGGCCGGGCGCGGAGATGCCTGCCGGTCACGTCCTGCGCCGGGCCGCGAGGCGTTCGGCCGTGGGCCAGCGCACGTCGGTCGCCCAGCCGAGCTTCTCGAAGGCCTTGATCAGGTCGCCGCTGCTGTCGAACTGACGGGGCAGTACGCCGTGCCGCGCGCAGGTCGGGTCGGCGTGGTGGAGGTTGTGCCACGACTCACCCATGGACAGGAAGGCCAGCGGCCAGACGTTCGCCGACTTGTCCCGGGTCTTGAACGGGCGGTTGCCGAAGGTGTGGCAGATCGAGTTGATCGACCAGGTCACGTGGTGCAGCACAGCGATCCGCACCAGGCTGGCCCAGAAGAACGCGGTGAGGGCGCCGGTCAGCGACATCGACCACAGACCCCCGATCACCGCAGGCAGGAGCAGGGAGCCGGCGACGAAGGCCGGGAAGAGCCGGGCGACCTTCACGATGTCGGGGTCGGCCAGCAGGTCGGGAGCGAAGCGCTGCTGGGAGGTCTGCTCGACGTCGAAGAGCCAGCCGATGTGGGCGTGCCACAGGCCCTTGCACAGCGCCCCGAAGCTCGTCCCGTAGCGCCAGGGCGAGTGCGGGTCGCCCTCCTTGTCGCTGAACGCGTGATGGCGACGGTGGTCGGACACCCAGCGGATCACCGGACCTTCGATCGCGTACGAGCCGGCGACGGCCAGGCCGATGCGCAGCGGCCGGTTGGCCTTGAAGGCGCCGTGGGTGAAGTACCGATGGAAGCCGACGGTGATCCCGTGTCCCGAGACGGCGTAGAACACGGCCGACAGCAGCACGTCGTGCCAGCCGATCCCGTGCCCCCACAGCAGTGGCACCGCGGCCAGCACCGCCATCAGCGGTACGGCGATGAACAGACCCAGTGCCACCTGCTCCCACCGAGCCTGCGTCTCGGTATTGGGGATCTGCTGCATCGGCTCACGACCGACGTCGTCCGGTCGGACGGGGGCATCGAGTACGGCGGGGCGGGGAGGCGTCACAGGCTGAACCTCTCGAGTCGCTAAGTGGCTGGCTACGCCACCGTAACCTACGCACCCGTAGGTTGTGAAGCAGCGTTCTTTCGGCGCTGACGGAACCGCTGGAGGCAGGTGTCGGTCAGCCTGTGGGCGCCACGCGTCGACTGTCGGAGCCGGCGCGAAGAGTCGTCACATGACCCCCAACGAGCGCAACATGCGCGCTGCCCAGGTCCAGGCGCTTCGTCGCGCCGGGTTGTCGATCGCCCAGATCAAGGACGCGACCGGCATCCGCAACAACCAGACGCTGACCTCCATGCTGGCGGCCACGACGCCGCCGCGGTGGACCGCACGTCCGCGGGCCAAGGACGACAAGCGTGCGGCAGCCCGACAGCTCCGGTCGCAAGGGCGCACGCTGCGGGAGATCGCCGCCGAGCTGGGCGTGTCCCGCAGTAGTGCATCAACCTGGACCAGCGACGTCGAGCTGCCTGGCGACGCGCAAGCTCGGACAGTCGACCGCGTGACCAGGAGCAACCGCAGCCGCTGGGCCACGACCCTTAGGCGAAACGAGCGAGAGCGGCAGCAGGCGAAGCTCGTAGCTGCCCGGGAGGTGGTCCACGTCACCGACCGCGAGCTGCTCCTGCTCGGAGCCGTCGCCTACTGGTGCGAGGGTTCGAAGAGCAAACCCTGGCAGCGGCGAGAGCGACTCGGTTTCATCAACAGTGATCCCATGATGATCCGACTGTTCCTGCGCTGGCTTGAGCTGGTCCACGTCGAAGCGGCTGACATCAGGCTCCGGTTGTCAATTCACGAGTCAGCAGACGTGATGGCCGCCGAGGAGTTCTGGTCACGAGCAACGGGACTTGCCGGACACCCCTTCGCGCGGCCGACCCTGAAGCGTCACAACCCTGCGACCGTCAGGGCTAACACCGGGGTCTCCTATCACGGCTGTTTGATCATCACGGTGGTCAAGTTCGTTGATCTGTACCGACGCATCGAGGGGCTTGTCGCAGCGATCGACCTCGCCCCTCGCGATGCGCAGCACCTGGGGCTTCAGATGCCATCATGGGTGGTGTCGCGGTTGTCCGACTCGACGGTGCGTTCCCGGGTCGTCTAAGGGCAGGACGGCACCCTTTGGAGGTGCTCATGGAGGTTCGAATCCTTCCCCGGGAGCCTCGCACTGGAGCCTGACCCGTTGATGAGAGTTGACCCAGGCGCGCGCCG
Source organism: Actinomycetota bacterium (assembly GCA_030947185.1). GTDB lineage: Bacteria > Actinomycetota > Actinomycetes > JALYXH01 > JALYXH01 > JALYXH01. The sequence continues at coordinate 4,931 of JALYXH010000057.1, forward strand.
GTAGGCTCGGCTGGCGCCCTTGCCGCCGACGCAGCCGCCACCTCGAGGAGTTCCGTCCTGTGACCGTCGCTGGTCCGGCTGCCGTCATCGTGCTCGCCGCGGGTGAGGGCACCCGGATGAGATCGAGCCTGCCGAAGGTGCTGCACGGCATCTGCGGTCGCAGCCTGCTCGGCCACGTGCTGGCGGCTACCGCGGCGCTCGAGCCGCAGCGGACGCTCGTCGTGGTCGGATCAGGTCGCGACGCTGTGGCCGCTGAGCTCGACCGCCTCGACCCAGCCGCCACGCCCGTTTTCCAGGAGCAGCGCAACGGCACCGGGCACGCCGTACGCACCGCCCTGGACTCCGCGGGCACCCTGCACGGGACCGTTGTCGTCCTGCCGGGTGACGCACCGCTGCTGACGCCAGCCACCCTGCTCGCGCTGGTCGAGCAGCACGCCGCGACAGGAGCGGCCGCGACGCTGCTGACTGCCGACCTGCCCGACCCGAGCGGTTACGGCCGCATCCTGCGCAGCGACGGCGGAGCCGTGGTCGGCATCGTCGAGCAGCGCGACGCCACCCCCGACCAGCTGGCCATCCACGAGGTCGGCACGTCGGTGTACGCCTTCGAAGCGACCCAGCTGACCGCGGCACTGGGCCGGCTCAGCACCGACAACGCCCAGGGCGAGGAGTACCTCACCGACGTCGTCGGGTTGCTCGCCTCGTCAGGGCAGACCGTCGGGGCGGTGGTGGCGCAGGACTGGCGCGAGACCGTCGGTGTGAACGACCGCCTTCAGCTCGCCGACGTACGCCGGAGCATGCGCGACCGGCTTCTCCGTCACTGGATGCTGGCCGGCGCCACGATCACCGACCCGCAGACGACCTGGCTCGGTGTCGACGTGGTCCTGGAGCCGGACGTGACGGTGCACCAGAACACCCAGCTGCACGGGCGCACACTGCTGGAGCGCGGCTGTGTCGTCGGCCCCAACACGACGCTGACCAACACGCGCGTCGGGCCGGGCGCAAGTGTGGTCGCCTCTACGTGCGTCGGCGCCGACGTGGGGGAGCAGGCCACCGTCGGGCCCTACACCTACCTGCGCCCCGGCACCCGCCTCGGCCGCGGTGCCAAGGCCGGCTCGTACGTCGAGATCAAGGCCGCCGAGATCGGTGACGGCGCCAAGGTGCCGCACCTGTCCTACGTGGGTGACGCCACGGTGGGGGCGGGTTCCAACATCGGCGCCGCGACCGTCTTCGTGAACTACGACGGGCGGGACAAGCACCGGACCACCGTCGGTGAGGACGTCCGGATCGGCAGCGACACCATGCTGGTGGCGCCGGTCAGCATCGGCGACGGGGCGTACACCGCCGCCGGATCGGTGATCACCCAGGACGTCCCGGCCGGCGCTCTCGGTGTCGGGCGGGCCAAGCAGCGCAACATCGAGGGCTGGGTCGCCCGCCGCCGCGCCCGCTCGGCCGGGCAGACTGACCCCACGCCGACCGATTCGACCCGGACCGACCAGGGAGTACCGCAGTGACGGGCATGAAGGTCACCACCAGCAAGAACCTGATGCTCTTCAGCGGTCGCGCCTATCCCGAGCTGGCCACCGAGGTGGCCCAGGCCCTGGACATCGAGCCGACCCGGACCGCGGCGTACGACTTCGCCAACGGGGAGATCTTCGTCCGGTTCGAGGAGTCGGTGCGCGGCTGCGACGCCTTCGTCCTGCAGAGCCACACCGCGCCGATCAACACCTGGCTGATGGAGCAGCTGCTGATGGTGGACGCCCTCAAGCGTGCCTCCGCCAAGCGGATCACCGTCGTCGCGCCGTTCTATCCCTACGCCCGCCAGGACAAGAAGCACCGCGGGCGTGAGCCCATCTCGGCCCGGTTGGTCGCAGACCTGTTCAAGACCGCCGGCGCCAACCGGCTGATGTCGGTGGACCTGCACACTGCGCAGATCCAGGGCTTCTTCAACGGGCCGGTGGACCACCTGTTCGCCCTGCCACTGCTCGCGGACTACCTGCAGCAGCGTCTGGGGGGTGCCAAGCTCACCGTCGTCTCGCCGGACGCGGGCCGGGTCCGGGTCGCCGAGCGCTGGACCGATCGCCTGTCCGCTCCGCTGGCGATCATCCACAAGCGCCGCGACTCCGACGTACCCAACGAGGTGAAGGTCTTCGAGGTGGTGGGTGAGGTGAAGGGCCGCACCTGCGTGATCGTCGACGACATGATCGACACCGCCAGCACGATCACCAAGGCGGCTGACGCGCTGTTCGCCAACGGCGCGGAGGAGGTCGTGGTCGCGGCGACCCACGGCGTCCTGTCGGGACCGGCCGTTGACCGGCTGAAGAACTCCCGGATCAGCGAGGTGATCCTGACCAACACCTTGCCGATACCGGACGACCGGCGCTTCGACAAGCTGACCGTGCTCTCGATCGCGCCGCTCATCGCGCGGGCGATCCGCGAGGTCTTCGGCGACGGGTCGGTGACCAGCCTGTTCGACGGAGCTGCCTGACTACGGGGCTGCCTGACGACGGGGCTGCCTGACGCGCGCGGTAGGGCTCGGCCCGGCCGACCGGTAGACTGCGAACCCCGCAGGCAGCCGGCACCATCGGCGGCGGGTCCACCATGTCGCGTTCGAGGAGAGTTCTGCCGTGGCCGAGGTCCGCATCAGCGCCGAGTCGCGCACCGAGTTCGGCAAGGGCGGTGCCCGGCGTACCCGTCGCGCAGGCAAAGTGCCGGCCGTCCTCTACGGACACGGCAGCGACACCCGCCACATCTCGCTGCCGGCCCGCGAGCTGACCAACGCTCTGCGCACTGACGCCGGCTTCAACGTGCTGCTCGAGCTCGAGATCGACGGTGGCCACGAGCTGGCGCTGCCCAAGACAATGCAGCGCCACCCGATCCGCGGCAGCGTCGAGCACATCGACCTGGTGCTCGTCCGCCGCGGCGAGAAGGTCACCGTCGACGTGCCCGTCCTGCTGACCGGCGAGGCCAACCGCGAGGGCATGGTCGACCAGCAGATGATGACGCTGTCGATCGAGGCCGACGCGACCCTCATCCCGCAGTCCTTCGAGGTCTCGATCCAGGGCCTCGACATCGGTGCGTCGGTGCACGCCCGCGACGTCGAGCTGCCCGCAGGCTCGGTTCTGCGGGGCGACGACGACGCGGTCGTCGTCCACATCCTGGCGCAGCCCAGCGCCGAGCAGCTCGAGGCCGAGCTGGAGAGTGCCGAGGCCGAGCTGGGTGCCGGTGCTGCTGGGGCAGCCGAGCAGGAGGCAGCCAAGGCCGAGGTCGGCGACGGCGTCACCGACGGCGAGACCGGCTCCGGTGATGTCGTGCCCGACACCGAGTCCTCGGCCGGTGGGCCGGGCGAGCCGGCCGGCTCCTAGCACCTGCGTCGGTGGCCGACAGCGTCCCGTCCGGCGGGAGCTGGCTGGTCGTCGGGCTCGGGAACCCCGGCCCGTCGTACGCCGGGAACCGCCACACCATCGGCTTCGTCGTGGTCGACCTGCTCGCCGAGCGCATGGGCGGCCGGTTCAAGGCGCACCGGGGCCGTGCCGACCTGGTCGAAGGCCGGCTGGCGGGCGAGCGCGTCGTCCTGGTCAAGCCCAAGACCTACATGAACGACTCCGGCGGTCCCGTGACCTCGATGCGCGACTTCTTCAAGGTGCCGGCCGAGCGGATCGTCGTCGTACACGACGAGCTGGACCTGCCCTGGGGCAGCCTGCGGCTCAAGGCCGGTGGCGGCGACAACGGCCACAACGGGCTCAAGTCTCTGACCAAGTCCCTCGGCAGCCGCGAGTACCTGCGGGTGCGGTTCGGCATCGGCCGCCCGCCGGGCCGGCAGGACCCGGCCGACTTCGTCCTCAAGGACTTCTCGGCGGCCGAGCGCAAGGAGCTGCCCTTCCATGTCGACCGGGCGGCGGACGCCGTCGAGGCGCTGGTCGCGGACGGCCTGGCCGCGGCTCAGAACCGCTTCCACGCCGCCGACACGTAACGCTCGCGCCCGGCCCGGGCCGACGCTCGCGCCGGCTGCCGGTCCCGCCGGCTACCCGTTGAAGTGCAGCGTGACCTCTCCCTGGAGAACCTCGGGAGGGCTGGCCTTGATGTCGGAGAGCTCCTCCGCCACGAACTTCTTGGCGGCGGTGATCGACTCGTCAGCGCCCTCGCGGCTCTCGTAGACGCTGACGCTGAAGCCGCCCTCCTCGGAGCGCGCCAGGACGTAGGACTGGAATCCGTCGATGCCCCGCAGGAGCTTCTCGACGTCGTCCGATCGCTTGGCCAGCTCGTCGATGAGATCGCTGGAGCCCTTGTAGTGCCGGATGACCGCGTAGGCCATGACGCCCCCTGGGACCGAGGGCGGACGGCTCCATGTCGAGCCCCGCCCGAGGCTCCGGATCGTCGGCTTCCGGGTGGTGGCCCGTCAACGCCCCCCAGGGGCCGACGACTGCCCGCGGGTATCCTTGCCCCAGGCGCGTTCGCGCCCCAACCCCCCGGTCATCGCGACGGCGGGGTCCGCTGTGCGTGCTACCCGAGGATCTGAAACCGCCCGAATGTCCCTCGCCGGCCTGCTGGACCTGGTCCTGTCCGACCCCGCCCTGGCGGCGGCCGTCGAGGCCGTGGGCCGTCCGCAGCTCGAGCTGACCGCAGCTTCCCCACTGCGCCCCTTCGTGGTCGCCGCGGTCGCCGCCGCGCAGGGCCGGGGAGGTGGCGG
>JALYXH010000091.1 GCA_030947185.1 Actinomycetota bacterium
GGGCCGGCCCGGGCCGGCGCCGGCGGACCACGCCCGCCCTGTTGCTGCACGGCCTTGGTCAGACCTCCGCCGCCTGGGGCGGTCTCGTGGCGGAGCTGGCCCGTGACCGCGAGGTGCTGGCGCCCGACCTCAAGGGGCTCGGCGGCAGCGAGGCAGCTCCGCCGTACGACGGCGACACAGTCGCCGCCGAGCTGGCGGCGCTGGTGCTGCACTGCGTGGACGGGCCGGTGGACGTGGTCGGGCACGACGTCGGGGGATTGCTGGCGCTGGCACTGGCCGGTGCCCGTCCGGACCTGGTTCGCCGGCTGGTTGTGGTTGCGGTGCCCTACGGCCCGAGCAGCAGGCTGCGGTCGTGGCGGGCCGGCCCGAGGGCCGGATCGTCGGCAGCAAGCGCATACCGGCGAAGTCTGGGCTCGGGTCGGCCGGCCAACGGGCTCGACCAGCTCGAGCGCGCTCTCGTGCTCGCCGGCGCGGCGGACAGGATGGCCCCGATCGGCGCGGCCCAGCGGCTGGCCGGCGACCTGGGACCGGCCACGGTGACCGTGACGTTGCCGGGTGCCGGGCACTGGCCGCTGGGGGACGAGCCCGCGCTGAGCACGGCAGTCATTGCCGCATTCCTGCGCGAGCCGGCTGTCCGGCCTGCGCCGTCGGACGGCTCGCGGAGCTAAGCCCGAGACGCGGGGACAGTCGCCGGCGCGGGCACTCCGGCGAAGGCGGCCCGTCCGGTCAGCAGGCGCTGCAGCCCGAAGCCGATGCCGAGGACGACGGCACCGCCGACCGCGTCCACGACGAAGTGGTTGGCGGTGGCGAGGATCACCGCGAACGTGAGCACCGGATAGACCGCACCGAGCACCTTCACCGACTGGTGCGGCGAGAGGCGGACCAGCGCGATGCCGCACCACAGCGCCCAGGCCAGATGCAGCGAGGGCATCGCGGCGAACTGGTTGGAGGCGTTGGCGACGTCGCCGGAGGCCCAGGACCCCCACGTGTGGAAGACGACGACGGTGTCGATGTAGCCCAGGCTCGGCAGCATCCGTGGCGGAGCCAGCGGGAACACCCAGAAGCCGACCAGCCCGACCAGGCTGGCCAGGTAGAGCACCGAACGCACCGGGCGGTAGCGCCTCGGATGGCGGACGTAGAGCCAGAGCAGGACGCCCAGCGTTACCACGAAGTGCAGCGTGGCGTAGTAGTAGTTGGCGGTCACGGCGAGCCAGTGCACCGAGGCCACCGCCTTGTTGACGGCGAGCTCCACGTCCACGTGCAGCCAGCCCTCGACGCGGTAGACCGACAGCGCCCGGCTGAGGGCAGCCGCCTCATGGGTGGGCACGCCGTTGCGGACCAGTCCGTAGAGCCAGTAGCCCAGGGCCACGACGAGCAGCTCTTCCCACCAGCGCCCCCGGCGTCGCAGCACCCGGTCGGGGAGCAGGGCCGGTCCGCGGGCCGGGACGGCTTCCGCCGTACGCGGGGCAGGCAGCGTGACGGGCGCGGTTGCCGGGGTGCCGGCGCCGCGCTGCGAACCCCGTCCGTTACCCACGCTTCGATCCTGCCAGACGCCGGGTCGCCGACCGGTCATCTTGCGGACCACCAGCCGGCGGGAACTCGTTTGCGATACACAGCGTCGGGGGCCTCTGATCTAGTCCCGCCCGGACGGTCCGGTGTCGGCGAGGCATCCGGGGCGGCGATGCGGGGTACGCCGTCGCCATGGCCTCTCCGCACCGCCGGCGCTCCGTGCTGAGCATGCTGCGCAAGCTGCTGTCCCTGCTCACCGGCCGCCGCGCTCGGCTTGTGACCGAACCGGGGCCGGGCCTCTCGGTCACCGCCGACGACGGCGTCCGCCTTCACGTCGAGCGGGACGGCCTGGCGGCCGGCGACGTCACGGTGGTCTTCTGCCACGGGTTCACGGCTCGGCTGGGCGAGTTCGACCTGCAGCGGCCGGCGCTGCGCGCACGGGCGCGCCTGGTGTTCTACGACCAGCGTGGCCACGGGAGCAGTGGCTGGGGCGACCCGACGCACGCGACGATCGACCAGCTCGGCCGCGACCTGTCTGCCGTCCTCGACGCGGAGGCTCCCACCGGTCCGGTGGTGCTGGTCGGCCACTCGCTCGGCGGTATGACGATCATGGCGCTGGCGGACCAGCGGCCAGAGCTGTTCGGTCCACGGATCGTAGGGGCGTTCCTGCTTGCCACCTCGGCCGGCCGCCTGGTCGAACGCGGGCTCACCGGCGCCGTCGTTCGCGCGATGAAGCGGGCCGGGCTGCTAAGGGTGTACCTCGGCTCGCTGCGCCTTTTCGCACCGACCTGGGAGCGGTTCCGCAAGCGCGGGACGAAGCTCGGGTCGGTCTTCATCCGGCACTACCTGTTCGGCACCGACGACGCGACCCCGGAGCTGGTCCGGCAGGTGCAGGCCATGCTCGAGGAGACGCCGTTGACCGTGACGGCCGCCTTCTACCCGACGTTCATCGACCACGACAAGACGCCTGCCCTGGCCGCGCTGCGAGGGATCCCGTGCACCGTGCTGGTCGGCTCGGCCGACGAGCTGACGCCGCTGCGGCACAGCCAGGCGATCGTCGACCAGCTCGGACCGGACACCGACTTCGTAGTCGTCCCCGGTGCGGGGCACTCCGTCAACATCACCCGGACTCAGGTCGTCAACGACGCCGTGCTGCGACTGCTCGACCGGGCCGAGGCACGCCGGCGCAACGTCGCCTGACCCGCAGGGGCCGGCTCAGGCCTCGTGCGAACGACCGGAGAGCTCGCCGCCCGAGCGGCCGCCCTCGTAGCGGCCGTGATCGGAGGACTCCTCGCGCTGGAACGTCAGAGTCCAACTGCCGATCATCAGACGGTCGCCGTTGTGCAGCTCGATCTCCCCGGCCGGGAGCCCGTTCACCGAGACGGTGCCAACGGGGCCCAGTCCGACGAGGGTGTAGTCGTCGTCGTCGCGGTTGTGACGGATCTCGGCTTGAGCGTCCCCGAGCCCGTCGAGTCGCAGGTCGCAGGGACCGCTGCCGATCGTCGTCGTCGCGGTCGTCAGGGCGAACTCGCGCTGCCCTTGCCCGGCCGGCCCCTCGGCCTCGGTGTCCCGGCCGCTGAGGGTGAAGACGAGCCGCGGCCGGCCGCTTCCTGCCTCGATGTCTGCGTCGCGCTCGCGTAGGGCCATGTACTGCATTCGGTCGGCCCACCCGCGCGGATGTCCGTCCGACGAATCGGGCAGGCAGGCGGCGCGGCGCTGCCGGCCTAGCCTGCACGAGTGAGCGCGCCGTACGCAGACCTCCTCGACACGCAAGGGTTCCTCATCCTGGCCGGCCTGATCGGCCTGGAGGAGGTGACGAGCGCATGGCGTGCCTGCGCGGCGGCCCTCGGCGAGCTCGGCGAGGGGACGCGCACCGGTGACAAGACCGCCTCGGGCACTCGGCGGCTGGTCGAGCTCACCGAACGCCTCCCGGAAGTCGCCGAGCTGGCCCGGCGCCACCCGCTGCTGGAGGTGGCCGGGCACGTCCTCGGCGGTCCGGCCGAGCTGGGCGCCTTGACCTACCGGGCGCCGCAGCCGGGCTTCGGAGCGCAGAAGCTGCATGCCGATGCGGGCTTCCCTGCCGGGCCGGGGCACTGGACGGGAGTGACTTCCATCTTTGCGTTGGTCGACTTCACGGCCGACAACGGCGCCACCCGCTTCGTGCCGGGCAGCCACCTGCTGCCGCACCTGCTGCCCCGCGCCGCTCGGATGGAGCACCACCCGGACGAGCAGCTGTTCGCGGCTCCGGCGGGCAGCGTGCTCGTGTTCAATGCGCACCTGCTGCACAGCGGTACGCCGAACCGGTCCGGCCAGCCGCGACATGCGCTCCAGGCGACGTACCGGGTCCGGTCGTCTCAACGCGCGGAGAAGGGCGGCCGATCCACCGCTAAGAAGGGCAGTCCGGCGTAGACCAGTGCCTCGTCGTAGGCCTTAGGGCTGACCAGTGC
>JALYXH010000097.1 GCA_030947185.1 Actinomycetota bacterium
GCGCAGTGGCGGCACTGCCGACGTAGGAGGGCGCTGGCGGCGCGGCGGCCGGCGGTGGGGACGCGCCGTTGGGGAGCCGGAAGTCCTCGACCACCCACAGGCTGCCGTCACTGGCAACCGCCGTACCCACGCCGATCTGGCTGTAGGTGCGGCTCAGGATGTTGGCGCGATGGGTCGGCGAGTTCATCAGCAGACCGTTGACGACTGAGACGCTGCCGCCATAGCCGATGTTCTCCCCCACCGCGGACCAGCCGCTGACCTGCGAGTAGAGCCCCGGATTGTGGTAGAGGCTGTGCGAGGCGGCCATCCGGGCGGCCCAGCCGCGCGCCACGGCGCTGAGGTCACCCGCCACCGCGTACGGCGCGAGCCCCGCGCCGGCTCTGGCCGAGTTGGTGAGAGCGACGAAGTCGTACTCACCGGGTCCCGCATTGGCGGGGGTGCCGACGACGACGCCGGCGGTCAGCAGCGGGAGCACGGCAAGGGTGAGGCGGATCAGGTAGCCAGGGCGCACGCGGGCCTTTCGGGGTCGGGGCAAGGCGTGACGGTTGATCTACGTTCCGTTACGTGCCCCTCAACCATGCCCCACGAGGGGCGATCCTGACAAACCGACACACTGGGGCTGCCGGCGCACTGGCCACGGCCCCGCCGCACCCGCTAGGGGCGGGTCTGGCGAACCGTGCCGTCCGGCGTACGGACGAACTTGACGGCGGTGCCGATCTCGACACCTGCTGTCGCGTCCGTGGCGTTGTCGCCCACCGTTGCCGGTGCGCGGCCGGGGTGCCCGGACCTCACCTGGTGCGACGAAGCCAGGGCCGGCGCCGCCACTGCGGCCCCGGCCAGGCCCGCGAGGGCGAGGCAGAGTCCGGCGCGCGTCGCCGTACTGCGTAGGACCGTGCGCATGAGCATCTCCCGCCCGTCGTCGGGTCCCCGTTCTGGGTACCCGTCGGCCGGACCGGCCGGTCTCGCCACTCACTCCCCGAACGTCCTAGGCGACCGCGTGTCTCCGTGCCCGGGCGCGTACGCCGGGTCGGTGGGGGTCGTTCGGATCACCGTGTCCTGTCCATCCGGGCATCGAGCAACGTTGCCGCTGCACGGTGTCCGGACGCCGGGTCCATCGTCCCCGGCCGTCGCGGCCTTGAGACGCCGCGACCGCGAAGTTCACCCGTTTGCCAGCGCGCGGCCGATGACCAGGCGCTGCACCTGGCTGGTGCCCTCGACGATCTGCAGCACCTTGGCTTCCCGTAGGTAGCGCTCCACCGGGTGGTCCTCGACGTAGCCGGCGGCGCCCAGCACCTGGACGGCATCGGTCGTCACCCGCATGGCGGTCTCGCTGGCGAACAGCTTGGCCATCGCCGCCTGCGGGCCGTAGGGGCGACCGGCGTCGCGGCGGCGGGCGACCGACAGGTAGAGCTCCCGCGCGGCGGCCACCGAGGTGGCCATGTCCGCGAGCAGGAACGACACCCCCTGGAACTCGACCACCGGCTTGCCGAACTGCCGGCGCTGGCGGGCGTAGCCCACGGCGTAGTCCAGGGCCGCCTGGGCCAGGCCGACGGCGCAGGCGGCGATGCCCAGCCGGCCACCGTCGAGTGCCGCGAGCGCGATCCGGAACCCCTCCCCCTCCGCGCCGAGAAGGCGGTCGGCCGGCACCCGGGCCTCGTCGAGCGAGAGCGCCGCCGTGGTGCTCGCCCGCATCCCGAGCTTGCGCTCGGCCGGCTGGGCCGTGAGGCCAGCGGTGTCGGCCGGCGCTAGCAGTGCGGAGATGCCGCGCGGGCCGTCGTCCGACGTACGGACCATCAGGGTGTAGAAGTCGGCCTCCCCGCCGTGGGTCACCCAGGCCTTCGTGCCGGTGACGACGTAGGCGTCCCCGTCGCGGCTGGCCCGGGTGGCCAGCGCCGCCGCGTCCGAGCCCGAGTCGGGCTCGGACAGGCAGTAGGCACCGAGCAGCTCGCCACCGACCATGTCGGGCAGCCAGCGCTGCCGCTGCTCCTCGCTGCCGTAGGCCGCCAGCGGGAAGCAGGCCAGCGTGTGCACGCTGACGCCCAGGGCCACGGCCAGCCAGGCCGACGCCAGCTCCTCCAGCACCTGCAGGTAGACCTCGTACGGCTGGGCGGCCCCGCCGTACTCCTCGGGGTAGGCCAGGCCGAGCAGGCCGGCCTTGCCGAGGGTGCGGAAGAGCTCGCGCGGGAAACGGCTGTGCGCCTCGTGCTCGGCGGCTCTTGGCGCCACCTCGGCGGTCGCGAGGTCGCGGGTCAGCTCGAGCAGCGCCTCGGCCTCGGCGCTCGGCAGCATCCGGTCGACGGGCATCCCAGTCCTTTCAGCCGGCCAGCACGACGAGGTCTCGGCCGACGAGGTTGAGCCGCTCGCCGCCTTCCTCGGTGCAGACGCAGATGTCCTCGATGCGGGCACCGTGCCGGCCGGGCAGGTAGATCCCAGGCTCGATGCTGAACGCCATCCCGGGTTCGAGCGGCGCCGCGTTACCGGCCACCAGGTAGGGATCCTCGTGCTCCTCGAGCCCGATGCCGTGGCCGGTGCGGTGCACGAAGTACGCCCCGTAGCCGGCCTGCTCGATCAGGCCGCGGGCCACCGCGTCGACCGCCTCGGCAGGGATCCCCGGCCGGACCGCGGCGCAGGCGGCGTCCTGGGCCGCCTGCAGCACGGCGTACGACGCGGCGAAGTCCGCGGGTGGCTCGCCCACCGAGTAGGTGCGGGTCGAGTCGGAGCAGTAGCCCTCCGGCGTGGTCCCGCCGATGTCCACGACCACCTGGTCGCCCTCCCCGATCAGCCGGTCGCCCGTGTCGTGGTGCGGGCTGGCGCCGTTGGGGCCGCTCGCCACGATGACGAAGTTGACCGTGGCATGACCCTCCTCCACGATCGCCGCGGCGATGTCCCGGCCGACGTCGGCCTCTGATCGGCCGCTGACACGCCAGCCGGCGAAGCGCTCGTGGACCCGGTCGATGGCCTGTCCGGCTCGGCGCAGGGCCTCGATCTCGGCGAGGGTCTTGCGGATGCGCAACGGCGCCAGCACCGTGCCGGCTGGGCTCAGCCGGACCCCCGCTAGCCGGTCGGCGAAGCGCAGTGCCTGCACCGCCCACATCCGGTCGGCCACCCCTACGGCGGTGAGTGCCGTCCGCATGCCCAGGGCGTCGCGCAGGAGGGCGGTGGCCAGCCCGAAGGGGTCGGCGGTCTCGGGCCAGCTGACGATCTCGATGCCGAGCGCACCGGCCGGTGAGGCCGCCGCCCGTGGTGCCTCCAGCTCCGGTACGACGAGGGCGGGCGGCCCGCTGCGTGGCAGGACGAGACAGGTCAGCCGCTCGAGCGGGAGCGCGTCGTAGCCGGTGAGGTAGCGCAGGTCGGCACCGGGCGTGACGAGCAGCCCGTCCAGGCCGGCGGCGCCCGTCGACTGCTGGGCGCGGATCAGCCGGTCGGCCGGGTAGAGCGGCTCCGTCTTCGCGGTCACGCTGCCGAGCGTATGCCGCCGGCGCCCCGCCGGCCGGTCAGTGCTGCCGGCCGGTCAGTGCTGCCGGCCGATCAGCCGCCGTCGGTCTTCAGGTCGGCCAGTGACGCGCGGATCTCCTCGAGCGCGGCCGGGTCCTCGATGGTCGCCGGCGGCTCGAAGTCCTGCCCGTCGGCGATCTTGCGCATCGGGTCGCGCAGGATCTTGCCGGAGCGGGTCTTCGGGAGCCGGGCCACGATCCGCACGTCCTTCGGTGTGGCGACCGAGCCGATCTCGTCGCGCACCCGCTGGCGCAGCTCGGCCCGGATCTCGTCGTGGTCGCGCTCGACTCCCCCGGCCAGCACGACCAGCGCGAACGGCAGCTGGCCCTTCATCTCGTCGGCTATGCCGAAGGCGGCTGCCTCGGCCACGTCGGGGTGTCCGGCCAGCACCTCCTCGATCGCACCGGTGGACAGCCGGTGACCCGCCACGTTCATCACGTCGTCGGTCCGCCCCATCACGAAGACGTAGCCGTCCTCGTCGATCACGCCGCCGTCGAGGGTCGTGTAGTAGCCCGGGAAGGCGCTGAAGTAGCTCTCGACGAAGCGCTCCTTGTCGCCCCAGAGGGACGCGAGCGTGCCCGGTGGCAGGGGCAGCTTCACGGCCAGGGTGCCCGTCTCCCCCGCCGGAACCGGCTCGCCGTCGTCGCCGAGGACCGTCAGGTCGTAGCCGGGCATCGGCTTGGTCGGCGACCCGGGCTTGGCCTGCATCGGCTCCAGGCCGACCGGGTTCGCCGCGATGGCCCAGCCGGTCTCGGTCTGCCACCAGTGGTCGACGACCGGTCGGTCCAGCAGGGCGGTGGCCCAGTGGTAGGTGTCGGGGTCGAGTCGCTCCCCCGCCTGGAACAGGGTCCGGAACGCGCCGAGGTCGTGTTCGGCCAGCAGCTCGCCCTTCGGGTCCTGCCCGCGTACGGCGCGCAGGGCGGTCGGCGCGCAGAACAGCGCCGCGGCCCGGTGCTGGGCGAGCACCCGCCAGAAGGCGCCGGCATCCGGCGTACCGACCGGCTTGCCCTCGTAGAGCACGGTGGTGCACCCGAGCAGCAGGGGCGCGTAAACGATGTAGGAGTGACCGACGACCCAGCCGATGTCGGAGGCGGTGAACCACACGTCCTCGGGTGAGATGCCGTAGACGTTGGTCATGGACCAGTGCAGGGCGACCGCGTGACCGCCGTTGTCCCGCACGATCCCCTTGGGCCGGCCGGTGGTGCCGGAGGTGTAGAGGATGTAGAGCGGGTCGGTTGCCGCCACCGGCACGCAGTCGGCCGGCTCGGCCGCCGCGACCCAGGCGTCCCAGTCGAGGTCGCGGCCCTCCTGCAGCGTCGCCCCGGCCTCGGGGCGGGCCAGGACGACGCAGTGCTCCGGCTGGTGGCTGGACAGCTCGATCGCCTTGTCGAGCAGCGGCTTGTACTCGATCACCCGACTGGCTTCCAGACCGCAGGACGCCGAGAGCACGACCTTCGGCTCGGCGTCCTCGATCCGCTTCGCGAGCTGGTTGGCGGCGAACCCACCGAAGACCACCGAGTGCACGGCGCCGAGCCGGGCACAGGCGAGCATCGCCATCACCGCCTGCGGCACCATCGGCATGTAGATCACGACCCGGTCGCCCTTGCCGACGCCGAGGCCGGCCAGCGCGCCGGCGACGGCCGCGACCTCGTCGCGCAGCTCGGCGTAGGTGTAGGTGCGCACGGTCTCGGTGACCGGGCTGTCGTAGATCAGCGCGGTGCGGTCGCCGTGGCCTGCGTCGACGTGGCGGTCCAGGCAGTTGTGGCAGGTGTTGAGCTCACCGCCGACGAACCACCGCGTGAACGGCTCGTCGTCGTTGTCGAGCACGCGCTCGGCCGGGGTGATCCAGTCGATCCCGGTCGCGGCGTCCGCCCAGAACCCGTCGGGGTCGGACAGGCTGCGGGCGTACGCCTCGTCGTAGGCGCCCATGGGTCACCTCCAGGTCGACCGGTGCCGGAGCTCTACCCGTGCTGGCGGAGGCTACCGCGCACCCGGCCTGTCCGGTTTGTCCCGCGCCTAGGCGCTGATCGACCGCGACCAGCGGCCGGGAGCCGTAGGGTTCCCGCGTGGCCGACGCGAACGAGAAGCTGCTGCTCGTCGACGCGCCGTCGGCGTACTTCCGCGCCTTCCACGGCGTGCCGGAGAGCGTGACGGCGCCGGACGGGACGCCGGTCAACGCGGTCCGTGGCTTCCTCGACGTCCTGGCCCGCCAGATCCGTGACCTGCGCCCGGACCGGTTCGTCGCCGCGTTCGACTACGACTGGCGGCCGGCGTTCCGGGTGGCGGCGCTTCCGTCGTACAAGGCGCACCGGGTCGGGGCGGACGGCGGCGACCAGACGCCGCCCGGGCTCGTGCCGCAGGTGCCGATCCTCGAGGCGGCGCTCGACGCCGTCGGGCTGGCGCGGGTCGGCCTGGACGGCTACGAGGCGGACGACGTGATCGGCACGATGGCCACCTGCCACGAGGGCCTGGTCGACGTGCTGACCGGCGACCGGGACCTGTTCCAGCTCATCCGCGACGACAAGCCGGTGCGCGTCGTCTACAGCGTGGAGAAGTTCGCCGCGGTCGACGAGGCGGCGGTGACCCGCAAGTACGACATCCCGGGCCGCGGGTACGCCGAGTTCGCCATCCTGCGCGGTGACCCGAGCGACGGGCTGCCCGGGGTCCCGGGGATCGGCGCGAAGACGGCCTCGGCGCTGGTGACCCGCTTCGGCACCGTCGAGGCGATGCTCGCCGCTCTCGACGCCGGCGAGCAGGACGGGTTCCCGGCAGGAGCCCGGGCCAAGCTGGCCGCCGCGCGCGACTACCTCGCAGTCGCCCCGGCCGTGGTCTACGTGGTGCGAGACCTGGCGCTGCCGGCGTACGACGACCGGTTGCCGACTGCGCCGGCTGACCCGGCCGCGCTGGTGGAGCTCTCCGACCGGTGGAACCTCGACGGGCCGCTCAACCGGCTGCTGGCCGCACTGGCGACGGTGGCGGCCGGCGAGTAGTCAGCCGACCGAGGTGTAGGCCACCACACCGCGTCTCAGCGCGCCGACAGCTGCGCTCGCACTGGCCCGCACCGGGCTGCCCTCCGCAGCGACCAGAGACAGCTGGCTGAGCAGGTCGAGCAGCTGCTTGGTCCAGCGCACGAAGTCGCCGGCCGTCATCGGCTCCCCACCTGGCCCGGCGTCGCTCAGCACCGAGTCCAGGCTCTGGCCCGACGCCCAGCGGAAAGCCGCCCAGGCGAAGCCGGGGTCCGGGGCGCGCAGGAACGAGAGCCGGTGCCCGGTCTCTGCCTCCTCGAGGCGGGCCCACAGCCGGACCATCTCGGCGAGGGTGTCGCGGACCCGGCCGCCGGGCACCCGCGGCGCCACCTGGTCATCCGGCCGGCGGGCCTCGTAGACGACCGAGGAGACGCACGCGGCCAGCTCGGCCGGGGTCAGCTCGTCCCACAAGCCGGCGCGAAGGCACTCGACGACCAGCAGGTCGGACTCGGAGTAGACCCGGGCCAGCATGGCTCCGGCGGCGGTCGCCTCCTCGCCCGCGAGGTACCCACGCTCGGTCAGCAGCGAGCAGACCCGGTCGAAGGTCCTGGCGATGGTGTTGGTCTTGGTCTCGACCCGCCGCTCCAGGGCGTCGGTGTCGCGCCGGAGCCGCTCGTAGCGCTCACTCCACCGGGCGTGGTCCTCACGCGCGTCGCAGCCCTGGCAGGGATGGCCGCGTACGGCGGCGCGTAGCCGGGCCAGCTCCGGGTCGTCGGCAGCGCTCGACCTGGCCCGCCGCGGCCGCCCGGCCGAGCCGGCCTCGGCGCCACTGACGCGCAGGCTGGAGGCCAGGTCGCGCCGTGCCTGCGGCGATCGATGGTTGAAGTTGCGCGGCACCCGTACGGTCGCCAGCGACTCGACCGGCGTCGGGAAGTCGGTCGTCGACAGCCGACCGGCCCACCTGTCCTCGGTGAGCACGAGCGGGTGCGCGTCACCGCTGCGGTCGACCCCCGGGTCGAGTACGACAGCGAGTCCGGACCGTCGCCCGGACGGCACCCGGATCACGTCACCCGCCCGCAGCCGTTCCAGGGACTCCGCCGCCGCGGCCCGACGCGAGGCCGAGCCTTCCCGCGCCAGCGCAGACTCCCGGGCTGACAGCGCCCGCCGGAGAGCGGCGTACGCCTCGAAGTCGCCGAGGTGGCAGGTCATCGCCGCCCGGTAGCCCTCGAGCGCCTCCAGGTTGCGCGCCACCTGCCGCCCGAGCCCGACCACGGAGCGGTCGGCCTGGAACTGGGCGAACGAGGACTCCAGCACCGCCCGGGCCCGCTCCCGCCCCAGCGACCCGACGATGTTGACGGCCATGTTGTACGACGGGGAGAAGCTCGAACGCAGCGGATAGGTGCGGGTGCTGGCCAGCCCGGCGACGGAGCCGGGGTCCAGACCCGGCTGCCACAGGACGACGGCGTGGCCCTCCACGTCGATGCCCCGTCGGCCCGCCCGGCCGGTCAGCTGGGTGTACTCGCCGGGGGTGACGTCGGCGTGCGTCTCGCCGTTCCACTTGGTCAGCTTCTCCAGCACCACCGAGCGGGCCGGCATGTTGATGCCAAGAGCCAGGGTCTCGGTGGCGAAGACCGCCTTGACCAGGCCGCGGACGAACAGCTCCTCGACCACCTCTTTGAAGGTGGGCAGCATGCCGGCGTGGTGCGCTGCGATCCCGCGCTCGAGCCCTTCGAGCCACTCCCAGTAGCCGAGCACCCGCAGGTCGGCGTCGGGGATCTCCCCTGTGCGCTTCTCGACGTAGGCGCGGACTGCTTCGCGTTCCTCGGCGGTGTTCAGCCGCAGCCCGCCGCGCAGGCACTGGGCCACCGCCGCCTCGCAGCCGACCCGGCTGAACACGAAGGTGATCGCGGGCAGCAGCCCGTCGGCGTCGAGCCGCTCGACCACCTCGACCCGGCTAGGGGCATAGGCGCGTCCCGGAGTACGCGGGTCGGGGCGGCCGGGCCGGGTGCGGCCGTAGCCGCGCTGAGGGGCGAACCGGGCATCCTCACGGGCGAGCCGGACCAGGTCTGGGTTGACCGCCAGCCGGGCGTCCGGACCCTGCGCGAACAGGTCGTAGAGCCGGCTGCCGGCGAGGATGTGCTGCCACAGCGGCACCGGCCGGTGCTCCTCGACGATCACGCGGGTGTCGCCCCGCACCGTGACCAGCCAGTCGGCGAACTCCTCCGCGTTGGAGACCGTCGCCGACAGCGACACCAGGCGGATGCTGGCCGGCAGGTGGATGATCACCTCCTCCCACACCGCGCCGCGGAAGCGGTCGGCGAGGTAGTGCACCTCGTCCATCACGACGTAGCCCAGGCCGCGCAGCGCGGGTGAGCCGGCGTAGAGCATGTTGCGGAGCACCTCGGTGGTCATCACGACGACCGGCGCGTGGCCGTTCACGGCGTTGTCGCCGGTCAGCAGGCCGACCGAGCCGGCACCGTGGCGGGCCACCAGGTCGGCGTACTTCTGGTTGGACAGAGCCTTGATCGGCGTTGTGTAGAAGCACTTCTGGCCCTGCGCCAGCGCGAGGTGGACGGCGAACTCGCCGACCACGGTCTTGCCCGCGCCTGTCGGTGCCGCGACCAGCACGCCCTCGCCCGCCTCGAGCGCTCGGCACGCGGCGAGCTGGAACTCGTCCAGAGGGAAGTCGTAGCCCGCTTCGAAGTCGCTCACCTGCGGGGTCTTCGCACGCCTCTTGGCCGCCGCGTACCGCTCCGCCGGCGACGACATGACCACAGGCTACGTGGCGGCTCCCGGCGCGAAGACCTGCAGGGCACCCGGCACGCACTCGGCCCGCACGGGCAGCGGCGAGAGCAGTTCGCCGTCGGCGTACGCCGTTTGGCCTTCGCCGGCCAGCTCGACCACGCGGGCCCGGTGCACGGTGACCGACGGGTGGCCGATGTGGCCGCCGGAGCGGACCTGCGGCAGCAGCCGGAGGAAGGTCGCCTTGGACATCGGCCCCACCACGACGACGTCGAGCAGTCCGTCGTCGAGCAACGCCTCGGGGGCGACCCGCAGTCCGCCGCCGTAGGCAGGGGCGTTGGCGACGGCGACGAGCATGGCCTCGGTCTCGCTGCGGACGCCGTCGAGGGCCAGCGTGAAGGGAGCAGGACGGAAGACGCCGAGCTCGGCCAGGATCGCGAGGTTGTACCGCATCGGACCGCGCGGCCACCGCATGCCGTTGGCTCGTTCGTTGACCGCCGAGTCGAAGCCCGCACCCATGACGCAGTCCCACCACAGGTCGCCTACGCGGACGGCGTCGACCGAGCGGGTCCGCCCGGCGACCACGGCGGCCACCGCGTCGGAGGGTCGGCGGGGGGAGAGCCCCAGCGCGGTGGCGAAGTCGTTGCCGGTCCCGGCCGGCACGACTCCGAGCGGGGTCGTCGTACCGGCCACGGCCTGCAACGCAAGGTGCACGGTGCCGTCGCCGCCGACCGCGACCAGCCCGCTCAGCCCGTCGCCGACGGCTGCCCGGGCCGTCGCGAGCGACTCGGCGGCAGTGCGGCCGGTGATCTCGCGTACGGCGAAGCCCGCGGCGCGCAGCCGCTCGGCGGACAGCCGGGCCGCCCGCTGCCCAGTCCCCTTGCCGGCCGCTGCGTTGACCACCAGGCCGATCTCGCCGGCCGAACCCTGACTGGTCACGCAGGCACGCTAGCGGAGGGAGTCGGCGTCCTCGTCGATGGCGCGCGGCCGGGTGTCCAGCGGCGAGATCTCGTCGTCGCCGACTGGGCCGAAGCCGCTGTCGACCTCTCGCCGCCGCCGGGTCCTGTCGCGCACCCGGGCCAGCACGATGCAGCCCTCGTAGAGCAGGCAGAGCGGCAGCGCCATCGCCAGGAAGGTGAACGGGTCCTGGCTCGGCGTGATCACGGCGGAGAAGACGAAGATCCCGAAGATCATGCCGCGCCGCCAGGCCCGCATGCGGTCGGTGGTCAGTACGCCGACCAGGTTGAGGAACACCACGACGACGGGGAACTCGAAGGAGATGCCGAACGCCAGGAGCATCAAGGTGACGAACGACAGGTAGCGGCTGACGTCGAGCAGCGGGGTGATCCCGGCCCCGCCGACGCCGAGCAGGAACTGCAGTCCCTTGCTGAGGGTGAGGTAGGCGAACAGCACACCGACGGCGAACAGCACGAGGGAGGCGGCCAGGAAGCCGGCGGCCCAGCGGCGTTCGTGCCGGCGCAGGCCCGGGGTGATGAAGGCGCCGATCTGGTAGAGCCACACCGGCGAGGACAGGATCGTCCCCGCGATCAGCGAGACCCGCATCCGGATCAGGAACTGGTCGAGCGGGCCGAACGTGAACAGCTGGCACTTGAGCTGCTGCCCGACGCGGATGTCGCAGTAGGGCTTGTTGAGCAGGCCGTAGATGCCGTGCCACTGCCAGAACGCGATGGCGATGGCGACCGCGAGGGCCAGGAGGGACTTGACCAGCCGGCCGCGCAGCTCGGTCAGGTGCTCGACGAGGGTCATCTGCCCGTCGGGGTCGGCCGGGCGCCGGCCGCGCAGCCGGCGCCGAGCGGGTGCGGCGGCGGTCATCGGGGGAAGCGCGGGCGCCGGACGGTCACAGCATGCTCAGCAGCGGCGGGACGAAGGTCGTGAGCCGTCAGCGCGAGTCTGTGCCCTGCGGGCCGGCGGTGGGCTGGCCGGCGGACGGCTGGCTCGCGGACGGCTG